>JAJRVY010000075.1 GCA_024277065.1 Planctomycetota bacterium | reverse complement strand
GTCAGCGAGCCGGTCAGCGGGCCGGTCAGCGAGCCGGTCACCGAGCCGGTCAGCGAGGCCGGCAACGCTGCCGACGTCGTCGAGACCGCGACCGACGCGGCCGCCGCCGAGGAACCGGCGACCGAACCGACGACGGAACCGACGACCGGCGCCGAGCGTCCCACGGAGTAGTCGCCGGACCGCTCTCGGCCGGCGGCATGAAGGAGACGATTCATGCGCAGGACGCTGCTCGCGGCGGCTCTCGCAAGCCTCATGGCGCTCGCGCTGCCCCCGGGCGGCGATCCCGTCCTCGCCCAGGGCGACGGTCCGGCGCCGGAGGTCCGGATCGACGCGTGGATCAACGGCGACGGCCGGACGGCGCTCACGGATTATCGTGGCGACGTCGTGCTGCTCGAGTTCTGGCAGACGCACTGAGGAGCCAGCCGGGGAGGGGTGGGGCACCTCTCGAAGTTGCAGGACGAGTTCGGCGGGCAGGGGCTGCACGTCATCGCCGTCACGGGCGAGGACAAGGCTGTGAACCTGCGCTACATGGTCCACGACGACCCGGGCTTCACGTTCAAGGTCGCGATCGGCGCGGCGCCCGGCTACGAGCTGCCCGGCCTGCCGTACGCGTTCCTGATCGACCCCGACGGCAACATCGTCTACCGCGGCAGCCCGTCGGGGCTCAGCCGGAAGAGGGTGCTGCTGCCCGCGCTCGCGAGGGTGCGCGCGCCCACGGCGCCGGAGATCGCCGCGCGGTCGCAGAAGATGTACGACTTCGCTGCGGCGTTCGCCACCGACCGCATGTACCTGCGCGCCGAGATCGCCTTCGACGAACTCATCGAGACGTATCCGGGGTCGGCTGCCGCAGCGGCCGCGAGGGAGCGCAAGGGGGCGCTGCTGGAGGCGGACGGCGCCGCGGCCGAGTACGCCGCGCAGAAGGCGATCGCGCGGATCGTCGGCGGCGTCGAGGCGCCCGATCCACGCGGCAAGAAGCGGAAGCGCAAACAGATCGCCGCGGCCGCGAAGCAACTCGACGGGCTTGCGGACGGCCTCACCGGGAAGGCGCCGCGATCCGCCGCGCTGGCCGCGTTCTGGGCCGAGATCTTCCACACGCCCTGGGAGTAAGGGCCCGCGCAGGAATGAGTTCGTAGGACCGAGGGCGGGCGAGGGCGGCGCGGGGCAAGGCGCCTCGACGACGCGACTCATTGCGGAGCCGAGTCGGGGAGGAGAGGCAACGCCGCCCCGCGTCGTCGCAGCCGACCGAGTCCCGAAGTTATTCCTGCGCGGGCCCTAAGCCGGGCCGCGCACGGCGCCCCGCCACCGTGGCCTGCGCGTGCCTCGCTCCCGCGGTGGACGTGTGCGCGGCATCACGGTCGATCGATACCTCCCGAGGCGTCTCGGAATCCCGTCTGCGCGGAGCGCCTTCGATGGGGTAGAACGGCACGTCATGGCGCCGGGGGGGCGCCCGATCCGATCGACGACCGCCACGGAGATCCCGATGCAGAGCCGGACCATCGCCCGCTTCGTCCTTCCCGCCCTTCTCACCGCACTGGCGTGCGCCGCTCCGGGGTGCGGCGACTCCGGGAAGTCCGCGAACGCCCCGGACTCCGGGACTGCGGGGACCCCAGGGGCGACCGGGACCACCGTGGGCGCCGCCGCGTCCGGATTCCAGTACGACTTCCCGGCGGACGTGCCGTTCGACGCCGCGGAGTGGACCACCGCCACGGACTACGAGCCGATCGGCGATCCGCGCGCGATCAAGGACGATGGAGACCGGCCCTTCCGGATGGTCTGGGCGTCCTTCCCGCCGACGCTGCGCACCGACGGGCCCAACTCGAACCTGACGCAACTCTCGATCATGCACGGGCTGATGTTCGAGTCGCTCGTGCAACTGCATCCCGAGACGGAGGAGTTCATCCCCTGTCTCGCGTCCTACTGGAGGATCGAGGACAACGAGGACGGCAAGACGCAGACCTTCTGGTTCCGCATCAACGAGAAGGCGCGCTGGGCCGATGGATCGCCGGTGACCGCGGCGGACGTCTACTACTCGTTCTGGCACCGCATCCAACAGGATCGCAAGGACCCCTCGAACGTCATGGTGTTCGACAGTGGCTACGAGATGCCCGAGATCGTCGATCGCCTGACGATCAAGGTCACGACGAAGAAGATCGGCTGGCGCCTCTTCCTCTACTTCGGTGGCATGTCGATCTATCCCGCGGACGAGTGCAGCATCCCCGGCGACCGCTACCTCGATGAATACAACTGGAAGCTCATGAAGGGCACCGGGCCCTACCGGCTGGCCTCGGAGAAGGACCTCAAGAAGGGCGAGTCGCTGACGCTGACGCGCCGCGGCGACTGGTGGGCCGAGGACGAGCCGTGGGCGCGCAACACGTACAACTTCCGCCGCATCCGCTTCTCGGTCATCACCGACCGCGAGATCGAGTACGAGAAGTTCAAGAAGGGTGAACTCGACTGGTTCCTCGTGGGACGGGCGCAGCGCTGGGTGGAGGACATCCCCAAGGAGCCGCTGATCCAGCGCGGACTGATCCAGAAGCGCAAGATCTACAACGAAGCGCCGCAGGGCTACTCGGGCTTTGCGTTCAACATGCGCCGGCCGCCGTTCGACGACCGGCGGGTGCGGCTCGCCTTCGCGCACCTGTTCAATCGCGAGCAGCTCATCGAGAAGCTGTTCTTCAACCAGTACGAGCCGATCAACTCGCTGATGCCGGGGCGCGACTGGGGCGCCGGCGACGAGAACGAGATGATCCACTTCGATCCCGACCGCGCGCTCGAGCTGCTCGCAGAGGCGGGCTACAAGGAGCGCGATGCCGACGGCTACCTGGTCGGCCCGGACGGCAAGCGCCTGTCGGTCACGTTGCCCTTCGGCAACCAGGGCTGGGAGCGCATCTGGCTGCCGGTGAAGGAGGACTACGAGGCAGCGGGGATCGAATTCGAGCTCAAGCTCCTCGATCCCTCGACGCTCATCAAGCTGATCGACGACCGGCAGTTCACGATCTACTTCCAGAGCTGGGGCGCGCTGCTGTTCCCGAACCTGGAGACATCGTTCAGCTCGAAGCTCGCCGACCAGTTCGCGAACAACAACCTCTGCGGCTACAAGAACCCGAAGGTGGACGCGCTGTTCCCGAAGTACGACGTCGAGTTCGATCGCAAGAAGCAGAAGGAGATCACGCGCGAGTTGGACCGCCTGATCTGTGCCGACATCCCCTACGCCTTCGGTTGGTACGCGCGCTACAAGCGGCTCCTCTACTGGCCGCGCTACGGCCACCCCGCGTCGTACGTCACGCGCATCGACCAGAACCCGCAGAACTCCATGATGCTGCTCTGGTGGTACGACGCCGAGCGCACGGCGGCCCTCGAACGCGCGCAGGCCGACGGCAAGAGCACGCTGCCGCAGTACGACGGCGAGGGCGAGGAGCGCGTCGTCATGCCGTGGGCGAAGAAGTAGACACGGGCTCGATGAGCAGCAGCGCACCCGCGGCAGGAGGCCGGTCATGCACGGAATGACCAGCTACTTCATTCGCCGCCTGCTGCTCGTGCCGGTCACGTTCATCTGCATCACGCTACTCGTCTACACCGTCATCCGCCTGGCTCCGGGCGGCCCCATCGAGCAGGCCAAGCAGCAGATGCGCGCGGCGGCCGCTTCCGAGGGCGGCGCCGGGGGCAGCTCGGCCATGGGCGACACGGGCACACTCGAACTGCCGCAGGAGGCCATCGACCAGCTCAAGGCGTACTACAAGCTCGACAAGCCGATCGTCGTGGGCTACCTGATCTGGCTGGGCGCCTGGCCCGACGAGGCCAAGGGCGGGAAGTTCTCGGGGATCATCCAGCTCGATTTCGGCAAGTCCTACCGCTATTCCGATTCGGTGCTCACCACGATCGCGTCGAAGTTCCCGATTTCCATCTACTTCGGCCTGATCGGCTACTTCGCGACGTGGCTCGTCTGCGTTCCGCTCGGCATCCAGAAGGCGTTGCGCCACCGCTCGATGTTCGACACCGGGACGTCGCTGGTCGTGTTCATCGGCTACTCGATCCCCGACTTCGTTGCGGCGCTCTTGCTGATGCTGCTGTTCGCGACGCCCATGCTCGGCCCGCAGTTCGAGCTCTTCCCGCTCGGAGGGTTCCGGTCCGAGAACTGGGACGACATGTGGGCCAAGGGCGAGACGTGGTGGTGCATCAGGGACCAGATCCACCACACGTTCATCCCGGTCGTCGCGTACATCATGGGCGGTTTCGCCACGATGACGATCCTCATGAAGAACTCGCTGCTCGACAACTTGGGCGCGGACTACGTGCGCACGGCGTTCGCCAAGGGACTGGGCGAGCGCCGGGTCGTGTTCATCCACGCGCTGCGCAACTCGATGATCCCGCTCTGCGTCGGGATCGGCCACGCCATCGGCCTGATCTTCGCCGGCTCGTTCCTCATCGAGAAGACGTGCAACATCCAGGGCATGGGGCTGCTCGGCTTCAACTCGCTGATCGGGCGCGACTACCCGGTGATCATGGGCGTGCTCGTCTTCGGCGTCCTCATCCGCCTGTTCGGCAACATCTTCTCGGACATGATTCTCGCCGTGGTCGATCCACGGGTGCGGTTCCGGTAGGGGAGAGGTGGCGTGACGGCCGTTCTGACGATCCTGAAGGTCGCCGTGGTGCTGGCGCTGGGGTACGCCTTGACGACGAAGGCGATCCCCTGGTGCTACGTGAAGGTCGCGCGCGCGCTGGGCTTCCGCGTGCAGATCACGCCCATCACGGCCAAGCGCATCGCGCGCTTCAAGCGCATCAAGCGCGGGCACTTTGCGTTCGTCGGCGTCTCGACGCTGTTCGTCGTGTCACTGTTCCTGGAACTGCTCGTCAGCGGGCAGGCCGTCGTCGTGCACTTCGACGGCAAGACGGCGTTCCCGGCCGTCGCCGACTGGTCGAACAAGGTCGCGTTCTTCATGAACATCCCGTCGTTCCAGCGCAAGAACGACTTCGGTCAGGTCGGCGAGAGCCGCGTGGACTACCGCCGGTTCGCGCGCTGGGCCGACGACCCGGCGACGCTCGAGGCGGATCTCGAGCAGCAGCGCGTGAAGGCGCAGACGCTGCGCACCGAGGCGGAGGCCGAAGCGCCGGACCCCGATGCCGGCGCGTTCACGCGCCGCAAGTACGAACTGCGCATGAAGCGCGTCGCGGCGGCCGAGCTGGAGGTCGAGACCCTCACGCACACGCTCGACGTGTTCTCGCGTGGCGATGCCTGGATCATCATGCCGCTCTATCCCTACGGCCCCGGAGACCTGCGCCTCGACCTCTCCAAGAACCCGCCGAACGCTCCGTCCGCTGCCGAGCAGATCCCGCTGGGCACCGACATGTCCGGCCGTGACATCGTGCCGCTCATGCTCTACGGCTTCCGGCTCTCGCTCGCGTTCGCACTGCTCGTGGCTGCCAGCGGCTACGGCGTCGGCGTGATCGTCGGCGGCCTGCAGGGCTACTACGGTGGTTGGGTGGACATCGGCTCGCAGCGCTTCGTCGAGATCTGGGGCTCGATCCCGTTCCTCTTCACGATGATGATCCTGGCCTCGCTCGTCACGCCCACGTTCGGGATGCTGGTGCTCCTGCTGGTCCTCCTGCGTTCCTGGCTGGGCATCACCTACTACGTGCGCGGCGAGTTCTACCGCGAGAAGTCCAAGGACTACGTGCAGGCCGCCATCGGTGCTGGCGTCTCCGACTGGAAGATCATCGTCAAGCACATCCTGCCCAACTCCATCGTGCCGATCGTGACCTTCGCGCCGTTCGGCATCGTGGGCTACATCGGCGCGCTCGTGTCGCTGGACTATCTCGGCTTCGGACTGCCGCCGGGAACGCCGTCGTGGGGCGCGCTGCTGCGCCAAGGGCTCGAGAACGTCCGCTTCTATCCCCACCTCGTGATCGTGCCGACCGTGGCACTGGCCGTCACGCTGTACGCGGTCGTCATGATCGGTGAGGCCGTTCGCGAAGCATTCGACCCGAAGGTCTTCTCGCGGTTGAGGTAGGCGCCATGAGTGACGCAGCAGGCCGCAAGAAGCTCCTCGAGGTGAAGAACCTCAAGACGTATTTCGACGTCGAGGAGCAGACCGCCAAGGCCGTGGACGGCGTGTCGTTCCACATCTACGCGAACGAGGTGTTCGGGATCGTGGGGGAGTCGGGCAGTGGCAAGAGCGTGACGTCACTGTCGGTGATGCGCCTGATCCCGAACCCGCCCGGGCGCATCGAGGACGGCGAGATCCTGTTCGAGGGCAAGGATCTCCTGAAGCTGCCCTACGCCGAGATGCGCAAGATCCGCGGCAACGAGATCTCGATGATCTTCCAGGAGCCGATGACGGCGCTCAACCCCGTCTTCACGATCGGCTTCCAGCTCCGCGAGGCGATCCGGCAGCACACGCCGGGCATGTCGAAGGCGCAGGCGAACGTGCGCGCCGCCGAGATGCTCTCGCTGGTGGGCATTCCCGACGCGGAGCGCCGCCTCAAGAACTACCCGCACGAGTTCAGCGGCGGCATGCGACAGCGCGCGATGATCGCCATGGCGCTCGCGCTCGAGCCCAAGCTGCTCATCGCGGACGAGCCGACGACGGCGCTCGACGTGACCATCCAGGCGCAGATCCTGGAATTGATGATGTCGGTGCGCGAGAAGACGGGTGACGCGTCGATCCTCCTGATCACGCACGACCTCGCCGTCGTCGCCGAGACGTGCGAGCGCGTGGCCGTGATGTACGGCGGCAAGATCCAGGAGATCGCGTCCGTCGAAGACCTGTTCCGCGAACCGCTGCACCCCTACACGCAGGGGCTGCTGCTGTCGCTGCCGCGCCCGGACCGCGAGAAGCGCAGGCGGCTCGACACGATCCCCGGCATCGTGCCGTCGATTCTGGACATGCCGTCGGGCTGCAAGTTCGCGACGCGCTGCCCACTCGAGGAACTGCAGTGCGAGGAGAAGGAACCCGAGTTGCGCGAGGTGCTTCCGGGTCGCTTCTGCCGCTGCCATCTCGTGGACGGCGTGGCGCGCGCGACCGTCGGCTCCGGTGCGTGGGGGAACGGCAGGTGAGCGACTCGACGACCGTCCGCACGGACACGACGCTCGGCGTGGACGATCTCATCGCCGTGCGCGACCTGCGCATCCACTACCCGATCCACGGCGGCGTGTTCCTGAAGCGCATCGGCGAGGTCAAGGCCGTGGACGGCATCTCGTTCGGGATCAAGAAGGGCGAGACACTCGG
>JAJRVY010000074.1 GCA_024277065.1 Planctomycetota bacterium | reverse complement strand
GGAGGCCAGGAACGGCGCGCCGACGAGTAGCGCCGCGGCGGCCGCCGTGGTGAGTGTGAAGCGCATCGTGAGTCTTCCTTCCCGCGCGGAGCTCCGCGCCAGGGAGTGACGGTTCGCGCGCCATCACCGACTCCGTCCTCCACAGCGCAACGGCGATGCCAAGCGGCCGCGCACCGTGATGCGTGCGGCACGATCACCGCTCCATGAGCCTCGCACGAGGTACGTTCTCCGTCGCCTCACGCCGCGGGGGTGTTACCAGGCGGTAATGTCGTCACCCCACCCGCTCGCGCCAGGACCGCTGCCCGCGGCGGCTGTGGCCGGGGGCCGGTCGGCGGCCCGTCAGACGGCGCCGGTGTGCTGCGGCGCGGCGGTCTGCGGCGCGGCCGGATGGGGCGTCGTCGGATGGGGCGTGACGGGCGTGTCCGCGAACGCCTCGCGCAGGGTGCCCGCCAGGCGCACGATGCGGCGCAGCGTGTCCGGGACGATGGCCTGCGGTCCGTCGCAGAGGGCGGTGGCGCGGTCGGCGGCGTGGGCGACGACCTCGATGATCAGCCCGTGGGCGCCGGCGGCCAGCCCGGCGGCGGCCTGCGCGGGCACGAGCTCGTGGCGGCCGGCGGCGTGCGTCGGATCGACGATGACCGGGTAGGGCGTCAACTCGCGGATCGCGTGGACCGCGGCGAGGTCGAGAGTCGAGCGCGAGTACGAGCCGTCGGCGAACGTGCGGATGCCGCGCTCGCAGAACACGATCTGGTGGTTGCCCTCGACGGCCAGGTACTCGGCGGCCTGGATCCACTCCTCGACCGTGTTGCCGAAGCCGCGCTTGAGCAGCACCGGCTTGCCGCGAGCGCCGACCTCGCGCAGGAGTGCGTAGTTCTGCATGCTGCGCGAACCGATCTGCAGCATGTCGGCCACGTCGCCGACGGCGCCGACCAGGCGCGGGTCCATCACCTCGGTGACGATCGGCAGCCCGGTCGCGGCGCGCGCTTCGGCCAGGATCGCGAGCCCTTCGTGCCCCAGACCCTGGAACGAGTGCGGGTGGGTACGCGGCTTGAAGGCGCCGCCCCGCAGCAGCGTGGCGCCCGCGGCGGCGACGGCGTGGGCGATGGCGAGCGTCTGCTCGCGCGATTCGACCGCGCAGGGGCCCGCGATGACGACCGCGTCGTCGCCTCCGAACTCGATCGCGGCGGTTTCAGCGCCGCCGACACCCACCGTGCGCGTGAGCGCGGTGTGTGCGTACGCGGTCTGCGCGGATCGCAGGACGCTGAGCGAGGGGAGTTCGACGCGCATGAAGCCTTTCAGGGAGTCGAGCGGTCAGGATGTCGAGTCGTGGGGACGACCGTCGGCATGGGAACGATGCATGGAGTGTGCCCGTGCAACTGCTATTCGCGTGCCGCGCCGGATCGTGATCAGAGTCACGTCGCATGTTCCGCGGCGTGCGACGGCGGTCACGTATCGCACCCATCGGCTGACGTCGGCCGCCCGCCCGCCGAGCGATTCCGCTCGGTAGCTGGTCGTCTCTGCACTCGGTAGCCTGGGCGCCGCGCCGGTCGTATCCGTCAGCTCGCGAAGGCCAGCGTGGCGAGTCCGATCCCGAACGCCCAGACGATCGATCCGAGCAGCACGGCAGCGGTGAAGCGTGACATCCGCCGGCGGGGCGCTGCGATCGACATGAGGACACCTCCAAGCAGCGATGAGAGTGCCACAACCGCGGGCCGTGGGTCAAATGTCGGATCTCGTGGCGTTCGCGTGGGTGCGTCGTCGGCACCTCCCGCCGCGGCGAGAGTTGCGCCGCGCGGCCCGTCGTGTTCGCCTCGCGGACCATGGCGCTGATCGCCCTCCACGACGTCCACAAGAGCTACCCCGAGCAGGATCTGCTGCGGGGGGTGTCGCTGGTGATCGAGAGCGACACGCGCTTCGGTATCGTCGGCAGGAACGGCAGCGGCAAGTCCACGTTGTTGCGCATCCTCGCCGGCGTCGATCGGCCCGACGCGGGGCGGCGCATCGTGCGTGACGGCCTGCGCATCGGCCACCTGCTGCAGGAGGTGCCCGTACACGCGGGCCGCGTGCGCGACGCCGTGCGCGGCGGTCTGCGCGGGCGTGACGAGGTGCTCGCGCGCATGGACGCCGTGCATGCACGACTCGGCGCGAGCGGCCTGCCGGCGGCGGAGTCCGAGGCGCTGCTCGGGGAACTGGCGGCTCTCGAGACGGCGCGCGATCACCTCGGTGGCCATCACGTCGAGCATCGCGTCGAGGAACTGATCGACGGTGTCGGGCTGCCGTATCCCGATGCCGACGCGTCCACGCTCTCCGGCGGCGAGCAGCGCCGCGTGGCCCTTGCCCGCGTGCTGCTCTCGGAGCCCGACGTGCTCCTGCTCGACGAGCCCACCAATCACCTCGACGCGTTCGTCGTGGACTGGCTGGAGGACTTGCTGCTGAAGGCCCGCACGCCCGTCGTGATGGTGACCCACGATCGCTACTTCCTCGATCGCGTCGTGGATCGCGTCGTCGAGGTCGAGGGCGGAGCGCTGCGCACCTACGACGGCGGCTACGCGGGTTACCTGCGCGGCAAGGCGGCGCGCACGGAGGCCGGCCGCAAGGCCGACGTCGCGCGGCAGAGCCTCGTGCGGCGCGAGACGGACTGGATGCGCCGCGGCCCGCCGGCGCGCAGCACCAAGGCCAAGGCGCGCATCGATCGCTACCACGCGCTCCTGGACGATGCACCGCCGCCCGCGACGGCGGATCTCGCGTTCCGCATCCCGCCGGGCCCGCGCCTCGGGACGCGCGTCATCCGCTTGCGCGGCGTCACGCTGCGCGTCGGCGACCGCACGCTGGTCGAGGGACTGGACCTCGACGTCGGGCAGGGCGAGCGCCTCGGCATCGTCGGTCCCAACGGGGCCGGCAAGTCCACGTTGTTGCATGCCATGATCGGCGAGCGGCCTCCCGACGAGGGCACCGTGGAGATCGGCGAGACGGTTGCCGTCGCCGCCATCGACCAGCAGCGCCGGGCGCTCTCGGCCGGCGCGACGGTGGTCGAGGAGATCGGCGCCGGCGGCGACCACGTTCGGCTGGGGGAGCGCGCCGTGCGGCTGGAGAGCTTCCTCGACG
The DNA here is from genome assembly GCA_024277065.1 of Planctomycetota bacterium. Taxonomy (GTDB): domain Bacteria; phylum Planctomycetota; class JAJSAM01; order JAJSAM01; family JAJVHW01; genus JAJRPF01. The sequence goes on along the minus strand of JAJRVY010000074.1, from coordinate 26,659 downwards.
GTTTCCTGTTCCCGGGCGGTCGCAAGCACACGCTCGTCGGCAAGCTGTCGGGGGGGGAGCGCAACCGCGTGCTGCTCGCGAAACTCCTGGTCCAGGGCGGCAACGTGCTCGTGCTCGATGAGCCGACCAACGACCTGGATCTGCCGACGCTCCGCGCGCTGGAGGAGGCGCTGCTGGCGTTCGCCGGCACGGTGATCGTCGTCAGCCACGACCGTTGGTTCCTCGACCGCGTGGCGACCGAGATCGTGCACCTCGACGGGCTGGGCCGCGCGCGGCGCTACGGCGGCCACGTCAGCGGTCTGCTCGCGGACATCGCCGCGGAACGGCGCGCGGCCGAGGCCTCTGCCGCGGCCGTGCAGCGGGCGGCGCGGCCGGTGGAGCAGCGGGCGGCGCCGCGTCCGCGACGTCTCTCGAACTGGGAGCGGCGGGAGCTCGACGAACTGCCGGCGAAGATCCAGGCCGCCGAGCAGCATGTCGAGCGGCTCACGGCGCGCCTCGCCGACCCGCGGCTCTACTCCGCACCCGCGGACGAGCGCGCGTCCGTCGAGGGCGAGCAGCGCGCCGCCGCCGCCGACGTGGAGCGCCTCTACGAGCGCTGGGAGGAACTCGAGTCGCGCTCCCCGGGAGGCGGCTGAGCGGCGAGCGGCGGAGCGGGCGGCTGCGAGAGCGGCGCGAGCACGCTGCGTCGGCGCAGCAGCGCGAGTCCGTTGAGCGTCACGACGAGCGATGTCCCCATGTCCGCGGCGATGGCCGCCCAGAGCGATGCCGCGCCGGCCCCGGCGAGGACCACGAACGCGCCCTTCACGACCAGCGACAGGGCGACATTGACGCGCACGGTGCGCAGGGCGCGGCGCGCGTGATCGATCACCCAGGGGAGCTTGCGCAGGTCGTCCGCCATCAGCGCGACGTCGGCCGTCTCGATGGCCGAGTCGGTTCCCGCGGCGCCCATCGCGATGCCGACCGAGGCGCGCGCGAGCGCCGGTGCGTCGTTGACGCCGTCCCCCACCATCGCGACGGAGCCGTGCTCCTCGAGCAGTTCTTCGATGGCGGTCACCTTGTCCTGCGGCAGGAGCTCGGCGCGCACGTCGGAGATGCCGCACTGGACGCCGACGAGCTCCGCGGTCTCGCGGTTGTCGCCGGTCAGGACGGCGATGTGCGCGATGCCCACGTCGCGCAGACTCGCGAGCGCGGCCAGCGACTCGGGGCGCAGGGCGTCGGCCAGCGCGATCATGCCGAGGATCTCGGTCTCCGTTCCCAGCAGAACGATCGTGCGCCCGCCGCGGGCGAGATCCACGAGCCGCTCGTGCATGTCACCGCGCTCGAGATCCAGTTCGTGCGCGTAGGCGTGGGAGCCGACCCAGATGACCTGGGAACTGCCGTCCTCGCCCGTCACCGTGGCGCGGGCGCCCTTGCCCGGGACGGCGGCGAAGTCCGTGACCGCGCGCGGCGCGGCGCCGCGCGCTTCCGCGGCGACGACGATGGCCCGTGCCAGCGGGTGCTCGCTGCGCGCCTCCACCGACGCCGCCAGCGCGAGCACGTCGTCCTCGCTGCCGCGCAGCGCGACCACGCGCTCCACGCGCGGGCGTCCCGCGGTCACGGTGCCCGTCTTGTCGAGCGCCACGGCCTGCACCCGCGCGAGCGCCTCGAGGTGGCTGGCGCCCTTGACCAGCACGCCGCTGCGTGCTGCCGCCGCGAGCGCCGACACGATCGTGACGGGCGTCGAGATCACCAGTGCACACGGACACGCGATGACGAGCAGCACGAGCGCGCGATAGAACCACACGCTCCAGCCCTCGCCCGCGATCAGCGGCGGGACGACCGCCATCAGCACCGCCAGACCGAAGATGATCGGCGTGTACACGGCGGCGAAACGGTCAACCCAGCGTTCGACGGGCGCGCGCTTGCTGCGGGCCTCGTCGATGGAGCGCACGACACGCGCCAGCGTCGTGTCGCCCGCCGTGTGCGTCGAGGCGACGACGAGCGCGCCGTCACCGTTGATCGTGCCGGCGAAGACGGCGTCCTCGATCCCCTTGGTGACGGGCAGGCTCTCGCCGGTGATCGTGGACTCATCGACGCGGGAGGCGCCCTCGACGATCGTGCCGTCCAGTGCGATGCGTTCGCCGGGGCGGATCAGGAAGTGCGTGCCGATCGCGACGTCCTGCGGCGCGACCTCGCGCTCGCTGCCGTCCTCGGCCACGACGCGCACGTGGTCCGGAGCCAGTTGCAGCAGCGCCCCCAAGGCGTTGCGCGCACGTCCCGCGCTCCAGCCTTCGATGGTCAGGGACAGCGCGAACAGGAACGAGACCGCGGCGGCCTCGAGCCACTGGCCGAGCGCGATGGCGCCGATCACCGCGACGGTCATCAGCAGGTTCATGTCGGGGCGCAGGCGTCGTAGCGCGGCCCACGCCCGCGGCGCGACGTAGCGGTACGCGATCAGGATCGTGACCGCGTACAGGCCGCGCGCCGGCCAGCCCGCGGCGTGCTCGCCCTCGATGAGCCCGAGCGCCACGGCGAGTCCGACCCCCGAGGCGGCATCGACGGCGACGCCGGCGACGGCCGCGCAGCCGGCCGCCACCGTCAGGCGGGTGCGCCGGCGTTGGATCGCGTCGAAGATCGTCTCGGAGGCTGCGCCGTCGGCCGTCGCCGGCATGGCGCGCATCCCCGTCGTCGCGATGGCCGCGATGAGTTCCTTCTCGGACGGAGATCTGCCGGATTGCGTGATCCACACTCGACCGCCCACGACGTCGAACGCCAGCAGTTGCTCGTCCCCGACGAGGGGGACGAGGGCGCGTTTCAGGAGCCCGATCTCCTCCGAACAGTCCATCCCCTCGACCCGTAGGCAGAGGCGATCGGCGCCCGGCGGAGGAGCGGGCGGGCTGGTCTGGATTTCCGTGTGCGTGGTCAGTCTTCCTGCTGCGGTGTCTCGTGGGCGGGCCGCACCGTATCGCGGATGCGCCGCTTGCCCGAGATGTCGTAGACGAAGATCACGCCGTCACCGGGGTTTCCCGTGCGGGCGGCCGCGGCGATGAGCTCGACGACCTCCTCGACGGCGTCGTCCGGAACGACGATCTCGATCTTCTTCTTCTTCGCGAAGGCCTGGGTGCCGACGAGCGCGCGATGCGCATCGGGCGTCCCGACGGACCGCTGCTTGCCGAACCCTATGACGTCCGAGATCGTCACGCCCGGAAGCTCTGGATGAGCCCGTAGCGCATCGATGACGGCATCGAACCGGAACGGTTGGATGACGGCCTTGATCTCTTTCATGTTGCGATCTCCACTTCTTCGTTCTTGCCTGCGAACCACGAGTAGACGGTCGGTAGTACGAGCAACGTCAGTAACGTCGATGTGATGAGCCCGCCGATCACCACGGTGGCGAGCGGGCGTTGGACCTCGGCGCCCGCACTGGTCGCGAGGGCCATCGGCAGGAAGCCGAGCGAGGCCACGAGAGCGGTCATCAGGACCGGCCGCAGCCGCACATGTGCGGCATCCTTGGCGGCCTCGAGCGGGCCGAGTCCGTCCTGTCTGCGTTGCACGATGTACGAGACGAGAACCACGCCGTTCAGCACGGCGACGCCGAAGAGCGCGATGAACCCGACGCCGGCGGAGATCGAGAACGGATAGCCCCGGATCTCGAGCGCGAGCAGCCCGCCCGTCACCGCGAGCGGGACGTTCAGGAAGATCAGGAAGCCCAGCCGCGTCGAGTTGAACGTCGTGAACAGCAGCACGAAGATCAGGAGGAGCGCGAGTGGGACGAGGAGGGCGAGTCGCGCCGATGCCGCCTCCAGGTTCTTGAACTGGCCGCCCCATTCGACGTACCAGCCGGACGGCAGATCCACCTCGGCCTCGATGCGCTCCTGCGCCTCGGTCACGGCCGAGGCCAGGTCACGCCCACGGACGTTCATCTCGATCGAGATGCGGCGGCTGATCTTCTCGCGAGAGATCTGCGCCGGGCCGGTCTCGACGACGATCTCGGCGACCTGCCCCAGAGGCACGAAGCCCGGAGAGTCCGAGCCGCCGTGGGCGATGGGTACCTTCAGACTCGCGATCTGACGCAGGTCGGCGCGCACGGACTCGTCGAAACGCACCTGGAGTGCGAAGCGCCGCTGCCCTTCGCTGACGGTGGACACTTCGCGTCCGCCGATGGTCTCGACCACGTCGAGCACGTCCTCGGCGTTGATCCCGAGGCGTGCCGTGGCCTCGCGGTCGATGATGACGCGCAGCGTCGGGAGCCCGACGACCTGCTCCGCCTTCACCTCGGTCATGCCGGGCACCTTGGCGACGACGGCGGCGATCTCGTCGGCCACCTTCTTCATCTCGTCCAGGTCGTCCGACGTGCCGAACAACTTGATGCCCACATCCGAGCGCACGCCGCTGATGAGTTCCGCGACACGCAGCTCGATCGGCTGCGAGTAGCTGAACAGCACACCCGGCATCGAACTCGTGAGTTGCTCGTCGATGGCCGCGATCAGTTCGGCCTTCGTGTCGAAGCGCCACTCGTCGGGCGGCTTCAGGATGATGTACGTGTCGCTGATCTCCACGCCCATGGGGTCGGTGGCGATCTCCGCGCGCCCGGTCCGTGAGACCACCGTGGCGACCTCGGGGAAGGCCTTCACGATGCGCTCGGCCTCGGTGCTGATCTCGTTCGAGCGCTCGAGCGAGACGCTCGGGATGCGCCAGATCTGCAGTGCGATGGCGCCTTCATCGAGACGCGGGATGAACTCGGCGCCGAGGAACGGCGCGATGCCGAGGCTCGCTGCGAAGAGCAGCACGGCCGAGATCGCCGTCGCCTTGGGCCGGCTCGTCACGTACTCCAGCACGGGCGAGTACACGCGCTTCGCCATGCGGAACAGCCACGGCTCCTTCTCGCTGACCTTCGTCAGGAAGACACTCGCGAGGATGGGCATGAGTGTCAGCGCCACAGCGAGCGAACCCGCGAGCGCGAACACGACGGTGAGCGCCATCGGACCGAACATCTTTCCCTCGATCCCGCGCAGCCCCAGGATCGGGATGTAGACGATCATGATGATGCCGACGGCGAACACGACCGGCCGTGCCACCTCGTGGCAGGCGCGGCGCACCTTCTCGATGTGCGGCACCTGCGTGTCGCCGCGGTGGTGGTGCAGGTAGCGCACGACGTTCTCGATCAGGACGACGGAGCCGTCCACGATGAGCCCGAAGTCGATCGCGCCGAGGGACATGAGGTTGCCGGAGAGACCGGCGTAGCGCATGGCCGTGAACGCGACGAGCATCGAGATGGGGATGGCGGACGCGACGATCAGTCCGCCGCGTAGGTTGCCGAGCAGCAGCAGCAGCACGAGGACCACGAGCAGGCCGCCCTCGGCGAGGTTCTTGGCCACCGTCGAGATCGTTCGATCGACGAGTTCCGTGCGATCGTAGAACGTATCGATGGTGACGCCGTCGGGGAGCGACTTCGAGATCTCCTCGATCTTCGCGTGCACGTCCTGCGACACCGTTCGCGAGTTGCCGCCCATCAGCATCATCACGATGCCGACGACGGCCTCACCGCGGCCGTCACGCGTGACGGCTCCCTGGCGGATCATCGGCGCGAACTCGACGCGGCCGATGTTGCGCACGTAGACGGGCGTGCCGTCCGCCGCGCTCGTGAGCACGATGTTCTCGAGGTCGCGCGTCGTGCTGACCAGTCCCTCGCCGCGGATGAGATACTGCTCGCCCGCGTGCTCGATGTAGCCGCCTCCGGTGTTGCGGTTGTTGCCCTCGATCGCCTCGAAGACCTCGCTGAGCGACAGGCCGTAGGCGACCAGCCGGTCGGGATCGACGGTGACCTGGAAGGTCTTCAGCTCACCGCCGAAGGCGTTCACCTCGACGATGCCGGGCACGGAGCGCAACTGGTAGTTGATGTTCCAGTCGAGGATCTCGCGCAGTTCCATGGGCGAGTAGCCCTCGCCGCGCACCTCGAACTGGTAGATCTCGCCGAGACCCGTCGAGATCGGCCCCATCGACGGTTCGCCATAGCCCTCGGGGATCTCCTCCCGGGCCTCGACGAGTCGCTCGGCGATGAGTTGGCGCGCCCAGTAGATGTCGGTGCCCTCCTCGAAGACGACCGTCACGACGGACAGGCCGAACTTCGAGACGGAGCGGATCTCCTCGACGGCGGGGAGACCGCTCATCGAGGTCTCGACGGGGAACGTGATGAAGCGCTCCATCTCCTGCGGCGCGAGGCCCGGGCTGGTCGTGAGCACCTGCACCTGGACGTTGGTCACGTCCGGCACGGCGTCGATCGGTAGCTCGCCCAGTGAGCGCAGGCCGATGGCACCCACGACGAGCCAGACGATCACGACGAGTAGTCGGTTGTTGAGTGAGAAGTCGATGATGGCTTTGATCATGGCTGGATCTCCGCTCCCCCTAGTGGGAGTGACCCCCGCCGAGTTCGCCTGCCCGTGCGGCGGACTTCAGGACGAACGTGCCCTCGACGGCGACGTCGTCGCCTGCCTCGAGACCGCTCAGGACCTCGACGTTGATGCGGCCGTGGGCGCCGATCGTGACCTCGCGCCGCTCGAACTGGCCGGGCGCGTTGCGCACGAAGACGAACGACTCGGCGCCCTCGTGGACGATCGCCGCCTCCGGGATCGAGATCGCCACCTGGCGGCTCGCCGTCACGATCTCGACGGCGCCGAACATCCCGGGCCGCAGCGGGAACGGCTCGGGCCACTGCTCGATCGGATCATTGGGGATCTCGACGCGAACGCTCGCCGCGCGCGTCGTGGCCGACACCTCGTAGGCGATGAAATCGACCGTGCCCTCGAACCGGGCGCCCGGCAGCGCGCCCATGGTCACGTACGCGGTCTGTCCGCGGCGCACGCGCCGCAGGTCGCGCTCGTAGACCGATGCGGCGATCCACGCGATGCTCGGGTCGTGGATCTCGAACAGGGCTGTCTCGGGCCCGACGAACTCGTCGAGTGTCACGTCGCGTGTCGCGATCACGCCCGATCGCGGCGCCACGACGTTGTAGAGCCCGAGGCTCTCGCGCGCGCCGTCGGCAGGCGCGCGCACGGTCGTCGGGTCGATCCCGAGGATGCGCAGGCTGTCTTCGGCCGCGTGCTTCGCGATGGCGGCCGTCGTGGCGGCCGACTGCAGCTCGAGCAGCCGCGAGTCGCGGAGGGCGCGCAACTCGGTGAGGGCCTGGTCCTTGCCGAGTTCGGCCTCCTGGAGGGCCTGCTCCGCCTCGAGCAGCGGCCGCAGGGTCGAGATGCCCTTGCTCTCGAGTTGCTTCTCGCGATCACGGATGTTGAGAGCGAGCTTGATCGTTCCGTCGAGCGCCTTCGTGGTCGTCTCGATGCGCTGGGCGAAGAGCTCCTTCTCGCGCTCGAGAAGGTCGCTCGCCGCCGCTGCCATGGCACTCGCGGCCTGGTAGGCGCTCACGGCTTCGCCGAGCTCGACACTGTCGATCTCGCAGAGCAGATCGCCCTTCTCGACGGTGTCGCCGAGCCGCTTGTGGATGGCGCGTACGAGACCCGAGGCCCGCGGGTTGATGTGCGACTGGCGATCCTCGTTCTCGGCGACGACGGCGTCGAGCCGTAGCGTCTCCTCGACCAGTCCCGCTGCGGCCGTCTGCGTGCGGATGCCGGCGCCCTCGACCTGATCGGGCGTCAGGTGGATCATGCCGCCGCCCTCGCCCTCCTCGCCTTCGCCGTGCTCGTCGCCGTCGTCGTCGTGGTCCGCGCCTTCGGCGTGCTCATCGCCGCCGTCGTGATCGTCACCCTGTGGCGAGCAACCGATCGCGAACGCCGTCGCGAGGACCGCGCAGAGCGTCGCTTTCCAGGTCGTCTTCAGCATCTCTCGTCCTCCTGTGGCGACCGTTCCGTCGCGCTTCACTCCGTCTCGTTCATCGTGTGGTTGGTGTGCCTGCATCGTCATCCGTCCACCGCCTCGCCGTCAGCGGCGTCCGCTGCGGGCCCGGCGCCCGTGCCGAACAGGCGGCCCGCGGCCGCCTGGATGCGCACGCGTCCCGCGGCCGCCTCGAAGCGCGCGCTGAGCGCACGCATGCGGATGTCCAGGATCTGCCGTTGCATGAGCAGCATCTCGAGTGTGCTGAGTTCACGAGCGGCGAGCCCCGCCGCCGTCAAGCGCAGGCTGTCGGCGAGCTGTGGCTCGATGTTCGCGGCCACGTAGTCCGCCTGGCGCTGGGCCTTGCGGTAGTTTGCGACGGCCGCGTGGACGTCCGCGCGCAGCGCTGCGACCTCGGCCGCGACGGCCTTGCGCATCACCTCGCGCTCGGCGACGGCGCGGTCGATCGCCGGTCCGTTGAACTTCGAGAACAGCGCCAGCGTCAGTTCGATCCCCGTACCGATCGAGATGTCGGGGAACTGCTTGACGACCTCGAGCGTCAGCGCCGCCTCGGCTGCGTCGTAGCGTGTCATCAGCTCGGCCAGGTCGGGGCGCTGCGCGATGGCGGCGTCCACGATGGCCTCGGCGTCGAAGGTCTCGGCGGGAGCGCCGAGGACAGCGTCCGCGCCGGCGATGTCGTAGGCCGTGTCCGGGGCGAGCCCGAGCAGCGCGTTGAGCGCCTGGCGCGCCTCGATCTCCTCGTCCTCGAGGCGCAGGCGCTCGAGTTCCAGGTTCGCCACGTCGATTGCCACGAGGCTCGCCTCGATGCCCGTGACGGCCCGCGCCTCGCGGGCTCGCTGCAGTACGGTGGCCGTCTGGCGCCCGAGTCCGAGCAGGTCGTTCGCGACGCCGAGACGGGCGCGCACCGATGCCAGTTCGATCCACGCGTTCGCGACGCGCTGCGCGAGCAGCCACTCGGCGCGGACGACGGCCCACTCGGAGCCCTCGAGTTCAGCGCGCGCGAGTGCCTCTTGCGCCGAGATCTCCTCGGGGCGCGGGACGCGCCACGAGAGCCCGAACCCTCCGACCCAGTCCTCCTGGTCCGTGCCGCCGTTGACCCACTGGTTCGTGAGCACGTCCATGGCGTCCCAGCCGATCGTCGGGTCCGGCAGCAGCCCGGCTTCCACGAGCCTGGCCTGCGACACGCCGATGGTGGCGCGCATCACCGTGAGTTGTGGGTTGCGCTCGACGGCGAGCGCGGCGGCCTGCTCCATCGTGAGCGCCGCGGTCGCCGCTCCGCCGCCCTCCGGGAGGAGCGGCGGCGGGAGCGTGCCGTCCATCGATCGCAGGGCTTGCAGAAGATCTGCCGGCGCGAGGGGGCTGGGCTCGTAGTCGGTCGTCGCGCAGCCCGTGAGGAGCAGTACCGCGGAGAGCGCTGATCCGAGCATCGCTCGAGTCGCCGGTCGTGGCCTTGCCGCACGCACTGCGCGGCATGCCGTCGTTGTCGTTCGCATGGGGTGGAAGGGCTCCGGTGTGGATGGGCGGGGGGGGGGAGAGGCGTGGGACAGGCCCGCACGTGCGGCTGCACGCAGGTCGTGTCGGAGGGGCGTCGGCGTCGCGCGTCGCGGTGCTCCGCTCGTGTCTCGGCGGCGCAGGGGACCACTCGCGGAGTGGCGCCGACAGCGCGCACCGACAGCGCGTGCTGTCGAGCGGGATCGCCGATCAGCGGCGAATCAGCAGCGCAGGACGACGCTGCGCGGGGCCGGGATCGCGAACGGCTGTCGCGTCGCAGGGGCTGTCGCCGGCAGTGCGGCAAGCGCGCGTGCCATGGTGGCGAAGATGTTCGGCGGTGCCGGCGGATGCGGTGGGAGCGGGGCGGGCGACGCCGGTCGCCGCGCGCCGGCTGTCCGCGAGGCGTTCACGTCCACGGCCGGGCGGTGGTCGTCGCAGGCGTCGCAGTCCGCCGTGTCCGTCGCGCCCGCAGTCGAGGAGTCGTAGCGGGCGCGCGGCGCTGACGCATCGCTGCTCGCGCAGCAGCGCATGCCGAGAGCCTCCACGCTCCGGCTGCCGTCCTGCTCGACGCACGTGATGAACGCGACGCCCAGCGTGCTCGCCATCGCGTAGAGGGCGAGTACGAGAATCGCGAGCAGTTGGCGGTTCGGGCGCATGAAGGTGCCGGACGATACGTGCGTCGTCCGCTTGGCCGGAAAGAGAAACCGCGCGGCGCCTACTTGCGACTGCCTGTGACTACCTGGGACGGCGCAAGCGCGTCACGACGAACGCCAGCGCGGCGGCGCCCGCCAGGTTGAAGACGTTCAGCACGAGCGCGAGCACGAGCAGCGCCACGATCGAGGCGCTGCCGCGGGCGAGCGCGCCCGCGGCATCCGCGGGCGCGGCGCCGAGTGCCAGGGCGACGACGTTGGCGACGTAGGCGAGCACGGCCAACGCGGCGGCGCCGAGGGCGCCGCCGCGGAGATCGGCCGTGGACGGGGCGAGGTGCGCGCCGACCGCCAGCGCGACGTAGAGGAACACCCACGGTTGCCAGTGCGCCGCGCCGGCGGCGAACACCGCGTCGTGGAGCGAGTACGACAGTCTCGCGAAGCCGTTCGGCACGCCGGCCACGTCGCCGCGCGCGACGAGCGCCGCGAACGCGCGCACCGCGTGCGCGTACTCGTCACCGGCGGCGGGTTGCACGAGCAGCGTCCACGCGCCCCAGAGGGCGAGCGACCCGCCGAGGAGCGGCGCGATGCCCATGGCGAACGTCCCGATCACCTTGTGCAGCGACGTCAGTCGCAGCGGTGGCCGGCGGTACTTCACGTAGCCTAGCACGCCCGTGTCCGGGTCGGGGGCGAACGGCTTCACCTCGGTGATGTCCAGTCCGCACGCCTTGCCGACGACGTAGTGCGACAGCTCGTGAACCGGAGTGCCGAGCCACCCCGTCCAGAAGACGATGCCCCGGAAGCCGATCGCGCGACCGAGCATCCTGTGCGTCGCCCACTGCACGGCGTACAGCAGGGCGCCGAGCACGAGCACCGGACCGAGCCCGAGCGCGACCTGCCGCCACAGTGCGCTCAGTGCGCCGAGGGCGACGTCAGACACGCCTGCCGCCTTCCTGCGCGCCCGGCGCGCGCTCCGCCGGTCGCCCGATGAGGAGCCTGTTCTTGGGCGTGATGTCGCCGGGGATCGTCTGCGTCCAGACGTCGTAGCCGCGCGCCCGGAGCGCCAGTACGCGCGTCGCGTCGATGGCCAGATCGGTGTCCATCCAGCCCGATAACGCGCCGTCGTCGAGCTTGCTGTGGACGCTGCAGCAGGGCAGGACGGCCACGGCGGCGCGCGCCTCTGCGGCGCGCTCCAACACGAGGTCCGTCAGTCGCCCGCAGGCATGTGCCGACACGACGACGTCATCGGCAGTCAGCGGGAACCGCCCGAGATCCGCGCGCTCGCGTCGCACGCGGTCTGCCAGCCACGGCCACGTCTCCGCCATGGTCGCCGCCACGCGTTCCGCCGACGCCGGGATGCGGCGGTCCACGGCGACGACCTCGCGCACGTCCGGATACAGGATGGCCATGATCTGCGCCACGAGCCCGTGCCCGCACGCCAGATCGACGACGCGCGTCCCGCGCAGCCGGCGCCTCACGCGCCGCGCCACCTCCCACGACTCGTGCAGTTCCTTGCGCGGTACGCATTCGGCGCGGCAGACCGCGCGCGCGATGCGCTGGAACAGCGTGTCGCCCGTGTAGTGCCGCAGCGCCCCGACGAGCAGCCGTTTCCGCGACGCGCGATCCCGCATTCCGCCATCGTGGGCGCGGCCCCCGCGCCGCGCACGGTTTCCGCGCGCCCCCGCGCGCCCACGTGCAGCAGCACCGGGGCGCAGGGAGCCCGGCGGTGTCGCGTCAGGCGCCGGGTCAGGCAGGTGACGCCTTCTCTTCCACGGGACGTCAACGCCGCGGGGGGCACTTCCTCCCTGCGACGGCGAGTCGGGCGGGGCCGCGCCAGACGCCTCCGCCGAACCCCGTCACGTACATCGTCGCCCCGTCTCGGGGATCGATGCGGACGCGGTGGATCAACGAGAACGGAATCTCCTCGACGAGGTGCCACGTCTCTCCCGCGTCGGCGCTGGTGTACAGACCTCGCGTTCCGCCGAAGTACAGCACGTCCGGGTCGCGGGGGTTCATCTCGATGAACATCCCCTGCACGTAGCCCGGCCCATCGGCGTTGTCGTGGACGTGTGGAGGGACCCGGTCAGCGCGTGAATCGTGTGCGACGCGGCCGTTCCGCCCGCGGCGATCGCTCTGATGCGCTCGCCCGGACTCGGGATCTCGACCCTCTCGAGAGCGTGGCCGGCCGGGCTGCGCAGCACGGCGTCGCCGGCCGCCGCGATGACCGTGTCGTCCGGCAGGATCGTGATGCCGCCGCACGGGCCGTCGGCCGCTCTGGCGAAAGGCTCCCCTTCACGCCCGACCCAGATGCCCGCGGCAGATCCCACGTAGATGGTCCGGTCACGCGCGATTGCGTTGTGCGTCGGGTCGCCCCGCGGAGCGCGCCCTGCGACCAGGGGCTCGAACGTCCGGGCCTTGTCCTGGCTGATGCGCCCCTTCCAGACGACGACGTTCACGTCGGTCGGGTGAAACGCCGGCTTGCAGCGGTGGGCCGACTTGATCTGAAGATGGTGGATCATGTCCCAGGACGCTCCGCCGTCATCCGAGCGGTAGCAGCCCGACATGTCGCTGGAGGCCAGCAGGAAGTCCGGATCGACGGGGCTCGACGCCGGTGTGAAGATGCCGCCGGCGCCGCCCATGCCGAGGTTCTCGAACGTGGACTGCCCGGCCGCCACGGACGTGACGATGAGGGCGAGTGCACAGGCCATTGCCCGGGTCCGGGTCATGTCGAGGTCCTCGTGAGTGGCCGTCAGGAGCCGGCGATCCATCCGCTCAGCTTCGCCTTGAGGGCGCCCTTGCGGGTCTTGATCCCGATGTCCGTCTCGACCTTGACGACGATCTTCAGGACGGCCTTGGTCCGCTTCTTGTTGACCTTCAGCACCAGCTTCGGTGCCGCGGAGAGCAGCAGCACCGGCTGCGGGGCCGGGGCGCCGAGGCGGTCGCCGACGATCTCGAGCAGCGCCGCCACCGAGGGCGCGTCGGGGGTCAGGACGGCCTTTCTGCCCTTGGCGTTCGTCGTCTCGTACGTGCCCGCGCGACGCCGGCCGTCCACCGGCGCCGACCACGTCGGGGCGGTCACGTGGAACACGATGTCGAAGCCCATATCGGCCCTGCGCCTGCCGACCTTCGCGACCTTCACCTTCGCCCGGCCCGAGGCGAGCGTCGCGAGGCCGCAGAGGACGCAGGAGTCGCCGCCGCCGATGTCGCCGCCGGTGGTCTGCGTCGCGCCGCCCACGACGATCACGTCCTGCGGCGACACGATGAGGCCGCCCGCGGTGATCACCGTGCCGCGGCCGTCCGTGCCGATGCGCAGCGCGCGATCCGTACCCTCATCGACGACGACGAAGTTGCCCGCGGTGTCGATGGCGATACCGGTGGGGTCGCCGACGTCCACCGTCCCTGCGCCGCCGTCGCGGACGACGTCCTCGGACTTGGCGTCGGAGAGGCGGAAGCGCGTGAGCGCCGCGGTCTGCGCGACGTCCACGATGCTCGCGCCGTCGAGCACCAGATCGCGCGGTTCGAAGATCGTGGCGGTTGCGCCGGGTCTGCGCGCGACGACCAGTTTCTGGGTACCGTCCGTCAGCGCCACGCGGACGACGGAGTGGGCGGCCGCGTCCACGACGTACGCGAACGTGCCGCCGGCATCGACCACGACTTCGCGCACGTCCGCCAGACGTCCGCCCTCGGACACGACGGAGACGGCGCCCGTGCCGGGGTCGGCGCGCATGACCTGCGCGCCCTGGACGAAGATGAGGTCGCCGGTCGCCGGATCGATGTCGATGCCCGCCGGCGAGTCGAGCCGACCCGCTGCCGTCGTCTGATCGACGATCGTCACGCGGTCGCCGGTCGCTGGATCGACGCGCACGATCGAGTCGGCGTCGCTCAGCGCGTTGTCCACCGTCGCGTAGATCTGCCCGTCCGCGCGCTGCACGAGGCTGGACGCGTACTCTCCGGCGACGGGGAACGTCGTGACGAGCGTCTGTCCGCCGAGTGCATTCGCCTGCACGATCGCCGACGGCGGATCCGTGCTGCGCGTCGCGATCAGGAGATCGCCGGCGGCGGGCGTCGCGGCGAGCGCCGTTCCCGCCACGGCGAGCCCCACCACGACGGCGCAGATCGCCCGCTCACGGTGTCCTCGCCTCGCTGCAATCGGTCGCATGCCTCGCACTCCTGCTTCGAGAGGACGCTGCGGGCCCCTCGACGTGATTTCGCCGACGCGGGCGATTGTTGAGCACCAAGCCCTCCCGGCACGTGGGAATCGCGGGCACCTCCGCTACGATTCGGCGCTTCACGCTGCTCACACACGGGAGATTCCCATGCGCCGGATCGCAATCGCCACACTAGTGCTCGTGTCCGCGGCCGCCCTGCCCCGCGCGCTCGGCGCGGAGGACGGCGTCCAGACGAGGACGCTCGAACTGGCGAATGGCATGAAGGTGCTGATCGAGTCCGATCCCGGCCTGGACCGCAGTGCCGCCGCGCTCTCGGTGAACGTGGGCTCGATGGACAACGGCCAGGTCCAGGGGATCGCGCACTTCCTCGAGCACATGCTGTTCCTCGGAACGAAGACGTACCCGGACCCCGAGGAGTACTCGGAGTACCTCGCGCAGAACGACGGGATCTCGAACGCGTACACCGCCGAGCGCGAGACGAACTACCACTTCGAGGTGAAGAACGACGCCTTCGAGGGCGCCCTCGATCGCTTCTCGCGGTTCTTCATCGACCCGCTCATGACCGATGCGTTGTCCTCGCGCGAGGTGAACGCCGTGGACTCCGAGCACTCCAAGAACATGGAGAACGAGTTCTGGCGCACGCGCCAGGTCTATCGCTCGCTGCTCAACACGGCGCATCCCCATCGCGGCTTCACGACGGGCAACGCGGAGACGCTCGCCGGGGTGAAGAACGAAGAGCTGCGAGCGTTCTACGAGCAGCACTACTCCGCCAACCTGATGGAACTGGCGATCGTCTCACCCTTCCCCGTCGAGCAGGTGGAGGCGTGGGTGCGCGAGAAGTTCGCGGACGTCCCGAATCACGAGTTCCCGGCGCCCGTGGTGGACGTCCCGCTCTGGGATGACAGCTTGCGCGGGCACCTCGTCGAGGTGCAGTCCCTGCAGGACGTCCATGAGCTCTGGGTGCGCTTCGAGATGCCCGAGTCGGTCTTCGACTGGAGGTCCAAGCCGGCCTCGATCCTCGGTGGCATCCTCGGCCACGAAGGGCGCGAGAGCCTGCTCCAGGAACTCAAGCAGGAGGGCCTCGCGACGTCACTCTCGGCGGGCGCCGACCGCGTTGCGCGCCAGGGCACGTTCAGCCTCACGCTGTCGCTGACTCCGAAGGGGATGGCGCAGCTCGACACCGTCCTCGAGCGCATCTTCGGGGCCATCAACATGCTGCGCGCGTTGCCCGAGATCCCGGACTACCTGATCACCGAGCGGCAGAAGATGGCGGAGATCGAACTGCGCTTCCGGGAGCGTTCGAACGCCATGGCCGAGGCCCGCTGGCGCGCCTCGACGATGCATCTCCATCCGTACGACAACCTGCTCCCGTCGATCTACCTGCTGCCGGAGCCGAGCCAGGAGTCGCTACGTGAGGTACTCGATCGCCTGACGCCCGAGAACGCCATGGTGCTGGTCTACGCCAAGGACCGCGAGACGGACCAGGTCGAGCCCTACTACGACGCGGGATACCGCGTGACGCCGCTCGGGGCGGAGCGCGTCGCGAAGTTGCAGGCCGCGCGGCCGGCCGAGGGTGTCGCGCTGCCGCCGCCGAACCCGTTCATCCCTGCGGACTTCGACCTCGTCGAGGCGACGCATGCCGCGCAGCCGTGGCACCACGAGGCCGACTACGGCGAGGTCTGGCTGCGTCACGACACGCTGTTCGAGCAGCCCAAGGCGGCGCTCGAGATCGTGCTCTACAACGACAAGAATTCCGCGTCGGCGCGCGACTTCGTCCTCGGCAAGCTCTACGCCGGCGCCGTGCAACTCGCGATGAACCCGTACAGCTATCCGTTGCGCGAGGCCGGTGTGAACCTCGGCATCTCCAGCGAGCGGCGCGGCATCACGCTGACCGCCGGCGGCTACTCCGACAAGCTCCCCGAGCTCACGGAGTTCGCGTTGCCGTTCCTGAAGGAGCTGCGCATCGACGAGACGCAGTTCGGCGTCGTCAAGCAGCAGTACGAGATCGGGCTCGCCAACTTCCCCAAGCAACCGCCCTCCGGCCAGGCGTTCGAGCTGTTCCGGCAGCTCATCCGCGAGGTCCACTTCACCCCCGCGCAGCAGGCGGAGGCGCTCGCGCCGCTGACCTACGACGACCTCAGGGACTACTTCGGCCGCGTGAACGACGCCATCCGCGTGCGCGCCTTCGTGTACGGGAACATGACCGAGGAGGACGCTCTGCGCACGACGGACACGCTCGTCGCCGGGCTCGCGCCCTCGCGGCTCATCCCCGAGGCCGAGCGCTATCGGGGCCGCGTGCTGAAGCTGGCCAAGGGCTCGGACACCGTCGTCCGCGGCGCCATCGACGCTCAGGACAGCATCGCGCTGCTGCTGCTGCAGGGCGAGCCCGTGAGCCGTGAGGATCGCGCCGCGCTCAGCATCGTGACGAAGGTCTTTCCGACCGGCTTCTACGCCGACCTGCGCACCCTGCAGCAGACGGGCTACATCGTGCAGTCGTTCGGGTTCGAGATCGAGGGGCTGCCGTTCATGTTCGCGATGTCGCAGTCGAGCGTCGTGCCGACGGACTCGCTGCGCGGACGCTTCGTCGCGCACATGGCGCACTTCCTCGACGACCTGGGCGAGATGAGCAACGAGGACTTCACCGCCAATCGCGACGCGGCGATCGCCGACCTCGCGAAGAAGAGCAACTCGTTCGACGAGGAGCTCGCGCGCAACACCAGGCTGGCCTATCTCTACGACGGCGACTTCCAGGACACCGAGAAGCAGATCGCCGCCGTCGCGGCGCTGTCGCGCGAGCGCTGGATCGAGCTGACACGCAAGTTCCTCGGAGAGGATGCGCGCGCCGTCAGCATCCAGCTCGACGGCCGCGGCGAGCGGCATCGCTACCAGGAGCGCACGATGGCGGAACTGCGCGCCACGGCCGAGGGCTGGCACGAGCGCGGCAAGCCAGACGTGGACCAGGGCGGGCCGGGCACCGAGGACGGCGAGGACGGCAAGTAGGGCAAGCAGGGCAAGCAGGGCAAGCAGGGCAAGCAGAGCGGGGACGCCCGCCGCGTCGCCCACCGGCCCGTCCGCGGTCGCGGCGATCCGTCGCACCGCCCGTCGGCTCGCCGGCCCGCGTTCGTTCGTGCCGGCCCGCCGGCCGCGTTCGCGGCGATCGGTCGTGGTGTCCGCCAGTCCGCGTTCGCGGTAATCGGTCGCGTCGGCCGTTGCGCGCGCGGTTCCTGCTGTGCCGGCGCAGTGCTGCGGGGGTGGTAGAGTCGGCGGCTTCTCGCCGCCCCGGAGCCGCTCCATGAACCGCCCTGCACGCGCCCTCTCTTTCGCGCTCACCCTCGCGCTCGCCGCGCTCGCCGCCCTCGCGGTCGTCGCCGCTCCGCGCGGCGCGCGTGCGCAGGATGCTGCGGACGCCGCGCCGGATCCGTTCCTCTGGCTCGAGGACGTGCAGGGCGAGCGGGCGCTGGCGTGGGTTCGGGAGCACAACGAGACGTCGCAGGGCGAGCTCGAGGCGCGCCCGGAGTTCGCGCAGATCGAGGCCGACACGCTGGCCGTGCTCGAGGCAGAGGACCGCATCGTGGTCGGCACGCGGCGCGGTGACTGGATGTACGACTTCTGGCGTGACGCAGAGCACCCCCGCGGGCTCTACCGCCGCGCGTCGGTCACGTCGTACCTCGCAGGCAAGCCCGTGTGGGACGTGCTCCTCGACGTCGATGCGCTGGCCGCGAAGGAAGGCGAGAGCTGGGTGTGGAAGGGGATGTCGCTCCTGCGACCGGAGTTCCGACGGGGCCTCGCGCGCCTCTCGCGAGGTGGCAGCGACGCCGTCGTCGTACGCGAGTTCGACGTCGAGGAGCGCGCCTTCGTCGAGGACGGCTTCGCACTGCCCGAGGCGAAGGGCTCGCTCTCGTGGATCGACGCCGACACGGTCTACGTCGCGACGGATTTCGGCCCCGGATCGCTCACCACCTCCGGCTACCCGCGCATCGTCAAGCGCTGGCGGCGCGGCACGCCGCTGGACGCGGCCGTGACGATCTTCGAGGGCGCCGCGGACTGCGTTTCCGTGGGCGCGAACCGCGACGACTACGGCGGCGACGGCACGCTCGACTGGCTGCGCAACGGCACCAGCTTCTACACCTCGCAGCGCTTCGTTCTCGAGGGCACCGAGCGCACCTTCGTGGACATCCCCGACACGGCGCGCGTCCACACCTACTTCGCGGGCCTGCTCTTCTTCGAGCTGAAGGAGGGCTGGGACGTCGGCGGCGAGCGCTATCGGGCGGGGACCGTGCTGACGATCGCGCTGCAGGACCTGAAGGCGGGCAGGCGGGAGTTCGCCGTCTTCTTCGAGCCGACGGCCACGGTCTCGCTCCAGAGCATCGAGCGCACGAAGTCGTTCCTGCTCGTGCGCGTCATGGACAACGTACGCGACCGGCTCCTGCGCTATCGCCGCGACGGCGCGGCGTGGACGCGCGCCGAGATCCCGTTCCCCGGGCACGGCACGATCCGGACCTCCAGCGTCGATGCGGACCGCGACACGTTCTTCGCGAGCTACAGCAGCTTCCTGCACCCGACGACGCTCTATCACATCGACGGTGACACGCTCGCGAAGACCGTCGTGCAGCAGGCGCCCGAGCGCTTCGATCCCGCGCCCTACGAGTCCCGGCAACGGTTCGCCACGTCGGCCGACGGCATGCGTGTGCCGTACTTCGTCGTGATGCGCCGGGACGCCGCGCGCGACGGAGCGAACCGTACCCTGCTCTACGCCTACGGCGGCTTCCGTATCTCCATGCGTCCGCGCTACCTCGGCGCGCTCGGCAGGAACTGGCTGGACCGCGGCGGCGTGTACGTGCTCGCGAACATCCGCGGCGGGGGCGAGTTCGGCCCGTCGTGGCACGCCGCGGCGCTGCGCGAGAACCGCCACAAGGCGTTCGAGGACTTCGAGGCCGTGGCGCAGGATCTCGTCGCGACGAAGATCACGTCGCCGCGCTATCTCGGCATCCGCGGCGGGAGCAACGGCGGCCTGCTCATGGGGGCGGCGTTCACGCGGCGGCCCGAGCTCTACGGCGCCGTCGTCTGCCAGGTGCCGCTGCTCGACATGCGGCGCTACAGCAAGCTGCTGGCCGGTGCGAGCTGGATGGCGGAGTACGGCGACCCCGACGTGCCGGCGGACTGGGCGTTCCTGCGCACGTACTCGCCCTACCAGAACGTCGTCAAGGACAAGGCGTATCCGCGCGTGCTCTTCACGACGTCCACCAGGGACGACCGCGTCCACCCCGGCCACGCCCGCAAGATGGCGGCGCTGCTGGAGTCGCTCGGGCACCCCGTCCTCTACTACGAGAACACCGAGGGCGGCCACGCCGGCGCCGCTGACTCGAAGCAGCGCGCCCACGCCACGGCGCTGGTCTACACGTATCTCCTCAACGAGCTGCGTGCGACGAAGGAGTAGCCGTGCTACGGCGCCCCGGAGCTACGATGCGCGCATGCGCGTCGCGCTGAAAATCCTCTCGGGAGTGCTACTCCTGGCTCTCGTGGCCGTGGCGATCGCCTGGCTGGCGGGGGGCTTCCACCCGAAGGTCGGCGACGACGGGCGCGCTGCCGCCGTGGCGCTGCGGCCCGTCGGCGACGCGTCACTGGCCGCGGTCCGCGTGCGCAGCGTGCCGCTCATCGAGCAGGCCGTCGGCTCGGTGCGCGCGGTGCACGAGACGGCGGTCGCCTCGCGCGTGCTCGCGGTGGTCCTGGAACTGACGGTGCGCGCCGGTGATCGCGTCGAGAAGGGCCAGGTGGTCGCGCGGCTGGACGACGACGCGCTGCGTGCGCGCAAGCGCCGCGCCGAGGCCGAGCTCGACGGCGCGCTGGCGGTACTCGCGCGCGCCGAGACCGCTCTGAAACGCACGCGTTCGCTCGTCGAGGACGGCGCCGCGTCCACGTCCGAGCTGGACGACGCGATGACCGCCACCCAGACCGCCTCGTCGATCGTCGAGCGCGCCCGGCGCACCCTCGACGAGGCCGCGACGGCCCTCGGCTACGCGACGATCAAGGCGCCGATGGACGGCGTCGTCATCGACCGCGCGACCGAGCCGGGCGACACCGTCGCGCCCGGCCAGACGATCCTCACGGTCTACGATCCGACCAAGATGGAACTGGTCGCCGGCGTGCGCGAGTCTCTCACCTCGCTGCTGGCCGTCGGCGACTCGATCGCCGTGCGCATCGACGCGCTGGGTCTCGAGTGCGAGGGCACGATCAGCGAGATCGTCCCGCGCGCCGAGGAGGCCAGCCGCAGCTTCGACGTGAAGGTCACCGGGCCCTGCCCGCCCGGTGTCTACGCGGGCATGTTCGGGCGCCTGCTCATCCCGCTCGGTGAGGAGGACGTCGTCGTCGCCCCGGCGGCCGCCGTCCGCGAGGTGGGGCAGTTGCGGCTCGTGGACGTGGCCGACGGCGGCGTGCTGCGGCGCCGCGCCGTGCGGCTCGGGCGGCGCTTCGGGGACGAGGTCGAGGTGCTCTCCGGCTTGCGCGTCGGCGAGCGCGTCGCGCTCGTGCGGTGACGGAGCACATGGGCGGCGCGGGCGGCGCGGGCGACCCCGGGCGTGGCGACGAACCGCCCGCCGCACCCGCGGCGCGTCACGAGCACGGTTTCACGAACGCCATCGTCGCGACGTTCCTGAACTCGAACCTGGCCGTGATCCTGGTGCTGCTCGCCGCGGCGCTCGGGATGGGCGCCCTGCTCACGACACCTCGCGAGGAGGAGCCGCAGATCGTCGTGCCGCTGGCCGACGTGCTCGTCGCCTTCCCGGGGCACTCTGCGGCCGAGGTGGAGCAGCTCGTCAGCGCGCCCCTCGAGCGCCTGCTCTACCAGATCGACGGCGTCGAGCACGTCTACTCCACGTCGCGCCGCGACGAGGCGGTCGTGACGGTGCGCTTCTTCGTGGGGGAGGACCGCGAGCGCAGTCTCGTCAAGCTGTTCAAGCGCCTCGACGAGAACACGGACATCGTGCCGCCCGAGGTCACCGGCTGGGTGGTCAAGCCCGTCGAGATCGACGACGTCCCCATCGTCACGCTGACGCTGACGAGCGGGAGTACCGACGGGCACGGTCTGCGCCGCGTCGCGGAGGAGTACCGGGAGCGGCTCTCGGGGCTCGCGGACATCTCCCGGGCGGAGATCATCGGTGGCGCGCCACGCGTGGTGCAGGTGCTGCTCGACACCGAGAGGCTGCCGGCCTTCGGCGTCGCGCCGCTCGACGTGCAGCGGGCGCTGCGGGCGACCAGCGTGGCGCAGACGGCGGGGGAGTTCCGGACGCGCGACGGCGTGGTCGCGGTCGGCGGGGGGCGGCTGTTCGGCAGCGCCCGGGAACTCGTGTCCGTGGTCGTCGGCGTCGCCGGCGGCAGGCCGGTGCTGCTCGGCGACGTCGCGCGTGTCGTGGACGGCCCGGACGAGGTGGACGGCTACGTGCGCCACGGCTGGGGCCCGGCGCGGGGCTACGAGGCGGGCGTCGGCGTGCCGGGCACGCTGCTCGGCGGCGCGGCGCCCGATGACGGCGGTGCAGGGCGCGGACCGCAGCCGGCCGTGACCATCGCCGTCGCGAAGAAGAAGGGCACCAACGCCGTGCGCGTGGCGGAGGACGTCCTGGCCCGTGCGGCGGCGCTGCGCGACGTGCTCGTGCCGGACGACGTGGACGTCGTGGTCACGCGTAACTCCGGGCGCACCGCCGATCAGCGCGTGAACGATCTCGTCGAGGCGCTGCTCGTGGCGGTGCTGATCGTGATCGCGCTGCTCACCTACGGCCTCGGCTGGCGCGAGGCGCTGATCGTAGCCGTGGCCGTGCCCGTGGTGTTCGGGCTGACGCTCGCCGTCAATCAACTGTTCGGCTACACGATCAACCGCGTCACGCTCTTCGCGCTGATCCTCTCGCTGGGGCTGCTGGTGGACGACCCGATCGTGGACGTCGAGAACATCACGCGGCACTTCGCGATCCGCGGCCGCGCCACGCGCGCGATCGTGCTCGAGGCCGTGGCCGAGATCCGCCCGCCGCTCGTCACCGCGACGCTGGCCGTCATCGTGTCGTTCCTGCCGATGATGTCGATCACCGGGATGATGGGCCCCTACATGCAGCCCATGGCGCTCAACGTCCCGATCGCCATGGTGATGTCGATGCTCGTGGCGTTCACGATCACGCCGTGGCTCGCCTTTCACATGCTGCGCAGCCGCTACGCCGGGGCGGCCGCGGACGGCGCCGGCGGCGCCGCGCACGCCGAGGAGTCGCCCGAGGAACTGCGGCGCACGTTCGTCTATCGCTTCTTCTACCCGCTGCTCGCGCCCCTCCTGCGGTCGCGGCGCAACGCCGCCGCCTTCCTCCTCGTGACCGCGCTCGTGACGCTCGGCGCGGTGGCGCTCGCGGCCACGCGGCACGTGCCGCTCAAGATGCTGCCCTACGACAACAAGGACGAGCTGCACCTGGTCCTCGACACGCCTGAGGGCACGACGCTCGAGCGCACGGACGCGCTCGTGCGCGAGGTGGAGGAGCATCTCGCCGCCGTCCCCGAAGCCATCGACTTCGTGTCGTACGTCGGACTGTCCGCGCCGATGGATTTCAACGGGATGGTGCGGCACTACTACCTGCGCCGCGGGCCGAGCGTCGCCGAGGTACGTGTCAACCTCGTCGGTAAGAAGAGCCGCGCCGCGCAGAGCCACGAGATCGCCCGGC
Organism: Planctomycetota bacterium; assembly: GCA_024277065.1. GTDB lineage: Bacteria > Planctomycetota > JAJSAM01 > JAJSAM01 > JAJVHW01 > JAJRPF01. The sequence continues at coordinate 3,835 of JAJRVY010000074.1, read as the reverse complement.
GCATCCGCGACGAGGTGACACCCATCGCGGCGCGGCACGGCGCCGTGCTGAAGGTCGTGGAGCCGCCGCCCGGGCCGCCGGTGGTGGCGACGGTGACCGCCGAGGTGCGCGGTCCGGCCGACATGCCCTACGCGGAGCTCGTGCGCGCCGCCGGGACCGTCCGCCGGCGCCTCGGCCGCGAGCCCGGCATCGTGGACCTCGACGACACCTCCGAGGCCGTGCGCCCGCGGCTCGAGTTCGTGGTCGATCACGAGAAGGCCGCGATGAACGGGATCGCCGTCGCCGACGTCGTCGCCACACTCGGCACGGCGCTCGAGGGAGGCGCCGCCGGGTCGCTGCGGGTGCCCGGCGAGCGCCAGTCGCTCGCGATCCGCGTGCGCCTGCCCGAGGCGCGGCGCTCGGGCGCTGCCGCGCTCGCGTCGTTGCGCGTGGCGGGGCGCACGGGAGAGCTGGTCTCACTCTCCGAACTCGGCCGCTTCGAGGAGAGGACCGAGGACGTCGCCATCTACCGCAAGGATCTCGAGCGCATCGCCTACGTGTTCTCCGAGACGGAGGGGCGCCCGCCGGCCGAGATCGTCCTGGACGTCCAGGCGGATCGCGCCGCCGACGGCGAGAACCACGTCTCGGGCGCCGCTCCCCGCGAGCTGTCCTCGCGCACCTACCTGGACAACGGCGGCGGCATCCCGTGGTCGCTGCCGCCCGGCGTCACCGTGGCGTTCGACGGCGAGGGCGAGTGGCAGATCACGCTCGACGTCTTCCGCGACCTCGGGATCGCCTTCGGCATCGCGCTGCTCGGGATCTACGTCCTGCTCGTCGCGCAGACCGGGTCGTTCCTCGTGCCGCTCGTCGTCATGCTCGCGATTCCCCTGACGGCGCCGGGCATCCTGCCGGGCTTCTGGGCGCTCAACGCCATGTCCCTCGGCGGCGCCGGGCCCGTCTTCTTCACGGCCACCGGCATGATCGGGATGATCGCGCTCTCGGGCATCGTCACGCGCGACGCCGTGATCCTCGTCGATTTCATCGACCTCTCGATGGAGCGTGGCCGCTCGCTGTTCGACGCCATCCTCGAGTCGCGCGTCGTGCGTCTGCGCCCCATCCTGCTGACAGCCGGTACGGCGCTGCTCTCCGCCGCGCCCATCGTCATCGATCCGGTCTTCTCCGGTCTCGCGTGGTCGCTGATCTTCGGGCTAGTGGCCTCGACCGTGTTCACGCTGTTCGTCGTGCCGCTGGCGTACTGGCTGTTCCGCGCCACGCCGGCCGATCGCGCCGCCGCCCGCGACACATGACGCGTCCGCAGCGCCCACTCCCGTGAACCGTACTCACGCCGGGGAACCGTAGCCTCTCAGGAGAACAGCAGTTCGAGGTCCTCGCGGGTCAGGTCCGAGAGCGTGGCGTTCTCCTGTGTGACGACGGCGTCGGCGAGTGCGCGCTTCTGACGCTGGAGTTCCAGCACCTTCTCCTCGACGGTGCCCGCGGCGATGAGCCGGTAGGCGACGACCGCGCGCGTCTGACCGATGCGATGCGTGCGGTCGATGGCCTGCGCCTCGACCGCCGGGTTCCACCAGGGATCGAGCAGGAAGACGTAGTCGGCGGCCGTCAGGTTGAGGCCCAGGCCGCCGGCCTTGAGACTGATCAGGAACAGCCGCTGGTCGGCATCCTCCTGAAACGTCTTGACGAGCGAGCGCCGGTCGCGCGTGCCGCCGTCGAGGTAGAGGTACGGCGTGCCTGCCGCGTCGAGACGATCGCGGACGCGCGCCAAGAGGCTCGTGAACTGTGAGAAGACCAGTGCCTTGTGCCCGCCGGAAGTGGCTTCCTCGAGCATGGGCAGGAGCACGTCGAGCTTGCCCGAGCTGTCCGCCTCGGCCGCCGCCGCGCCCGGCCCGCGGCCGGCGCCGGCGGCGCTGCCCGCCGGCCGCCCGCCGGCTCTCGACGTGCCTGTCTTCGACGCCCCCCCCGCCTTCGACGATCGCCCCGCCTTGGACGCCCTCGCGGCCGGCCCGACCAGGCCCGCGTGGCACGCGATCTGGCGCAGGCGCAGCAGAGCCTCGAGCACCACCATGCGCTTCCCGCGGTCGTCGCCCGCGCCGCCCTTGGCGAGCAGGGTCGAGCGATAGTGGTCGCGGAACTCGGTGTAGAGCTTGGCCTGCGCCTTGGTCATGTCGCAGTGGATCACCTGTTCGGTGCGCTCCGGCAGGTCAGTCGCGACCTGTTCCTTCGTGCGCCGCAGCAGGAACGGGCGCACGGCGCGCGCGATCAGGCGCAGGCCGTCGTCCGCCACGTCGCCGTCGTCGTCCGCCACGTTGCCGGCGCCCGCCGTGCCATTGCCGCCCGTGGCGACCTCGATGCTCCCCTTGCCGCTCTGCGCGCTCGCCGTGCCGTTCCTCCTCTGCGCCGTCCCGTTCTTGCCCTTCGCCGCGCCGCCGGGGCTGCCGTTCGCGCGTGACGTGAGGCGCCGGAACGCCGTCGAGCGTCCGAGCATGCCGGGGTTCAGGAACTCGATGATCGACCAGAGGTCCGTGAGCCGGTTCTCGACCGGCGTGCCGGTGAGCGCCAGCCGGTGCCTCGCTTTCAGGAGCCGTGCCGCCTTGAACGCCTGGCTCGAGGGGTACTTGATGGCCTGCGCCTCGTCCAGGACGGCGTAGTCGAACTGCCGCTTGGACAACTGCGCGGCGTCGCGCCGCAGCGTGCCGTAGGTCGTGACGACGAGGTCGTGCTCGGCGAACGCGCGCCGCAACGCGGCGCGGCCCGTGCCGGTGTAGTCCATCACGCGCAGGCGCGGCGCGAAGCGGCGGGCCTCGTCGATCCAGTTGAAGACCACGGATCGCGGCGCCACGACGAGGGACGGCGCGCGCCGCTCCCGGCGCACCACGCGCCGCTCCAGCAGCGCCAGCACCTGGATCGTCTTGCCGAGTCCCATGTCGTCGGCCAGGCACCCGCCGCAGCCGAACTCGGTGAGGAACTGGAACCAGCCGAGGGCATCGCGCTGGTAGTCGCGCAGCGTGCCCTCGAAACTGCGCGATTCGCGCAGGGGCGCGATGCCGTCGAAGCGCGAGAGGCGTGCGCGGTAGTCGTCGAATCCGGCGTCGGTCGTGATGTCGTCGCGAGCCGCGAGCAGTACGTCGAGCAGCCAACCCTGGTTACGGGCGAAGCGCAACTTGCCGTCCTGCGCCTGCGCGAGTTGCGCCAGCGCGCCCCACGAGTCCTCGAACGACGCCGGGATCAGCGCGTGGGAGCCGTCGGAGAGACGCACGGTGTCGTTGCCCTTGCGCACGGCGGCGAGGATGTCGGGCATGGGCAGGATCTGGCCGCCGTAGTCGATGCCGCCCTCGATGTCGAACCAGTCCTGCCCCGTGCTGACGCTGGCCGAGAACGCCCCCGCCGTGCGCACGCGGTGGCCTTCGAGCTCGACGTGGAAGCCCTCGTCCACGAGCGTGCGGATGGCCTCGGGCAGGAACTTCTTGGCGATGACGAGGTCGGCGCGCTCGGCGGCCTTCGGCACGGCGATGCCGGGCAGTTCCACGATGCGCCGCAGGGCGGTCTCCTCGGCCGCGGCGTCGCGTTCGAAGATGCGCGGCGGATCGTCCAGGGAAGCGATCCCCGCGGGGTCCACGGCGGCCACGTAGGCGCCCTCGTACTCGAAGCCGACCTTGATCCGCGGGCGCGTGTACCCGTCGGCGGCGATGATGTGCACGACGGTGACCGGCACGATGCCGCGCTCGATCTCGATGTCAGAGATCACGCCCGGCGGCACGTCGCCCGTCGCCAGGACCTCGACGGTGAACTCCGGGAGGTCGCGCTCGGGCACGTGGATCGGGCCGTCGCTGCGGATGCTGCG
>JAJRVY010000073.1 GCA_024277065.1 Planctomycetota bacterium | reverse complement strand
GAACCCGGCGGCCTCGAGGGCCTGGCGCGCGCCCGTGACGTTCGTGTGCGGGTCCTTGTGCTCGAGGACGAGCGCCCGCAGCGGCTTGTCGCCGGCGCGCGCCGCGAGCGGCGCGGCCACGACGACGGCGGCGCAGGCGAGGGCAATGACGAGCGAGAGGCGTCGTGTCACGGGCGCACATTACCGGCGCGCGCCGGGCGGAGCCAATCGCGCCCCCGTGGCCTCCGGATGAACGTCTGCGGCACGCCCGCCCGCGACTCCGGTCGCGGCGGCGGCCGCCGTGAGCGCGTAGCCTGGTGCCCATGTCCACCCCGCTCTCCGGACGAACCCTGCGCCGCGTGCTCCGCGCGGCCGGCGATGCGCTGCCTGCGCCGACGGCGGGCGATCCCTTCCCCAGCGATCTCGAGCGGCGCCTCGGCGCGTGGCGCGAGAGCGACGCCGAAGAGGTGCGGCTGCCCACGGGCCCGCTCGACGGCGAGCAGGTGAAGGCGCTGGTCATCGACCAGATCCGGCTGGCCGGCATCCACGCCCTGCGGCGCGACCACTCCGCGTTCCGCCGCGCGCGGGAGCGCATCTTCGCCGTGCAGGGGGCGCCGGTGGCGATCCTCTCGGGCGCGGGACTGTCGGTGGACGCGGGATTCCGCACGTTCCGCGGCGCGGGCGGCGAAGGGCTCTGGGAGAAGGTGGATCCCATGACCCTCGCGAGCATCGACGGCTTCGAGGAGGACCCCGCGCGCTCCATGCGCTGGTACTGCGCGCGCCGCACGCGTGGCCTGCGCGCCGTCCCGACGCTCGCCCACGCGGTGATCTCGGCCGCCCAGGACCTGCAGGGGCCGCGCTGGGCGGGCGTGCACACGCAGAACGTGGACGGGCTCCACGAAACCGCCGGCAGCCGCGGCGTCAATCGCATCCACGGCTCGCTGTGGGTGTGGCGCGACCGGCGCACGATGGCCCTCTCGTTCGACCCCTCCGATTGCTGGGGCGACGTGCCCAAAGATGCCGCGGGTGAGCCCAGTGTGCGACCCGGCGTGGTGATGTTCGGCGACTCGCTGTCGCCGCCGGTCTTCGAGCGCGCCGTCTCCGAGCTGCAGCGGGCCGGGGCCGTGATCGTCGTCGGCACGTCGGCGCAGGTCTCGACGCTCTGGCCGCTGCTGCGCACGGCCCAGCGCCACGCCGACCTCCTGATCGACGTCAATCCCGAGCGCTCCCCCGTCACTACCGAACTGGGCGCCGCGCACCTGCCACTGCCCGCCGGCGTCGGCGTGCCCCTCGCCCTCGAGGAACTCGCAGCCCTCGACCCGGGCACCACCGACCTCCTCGCCCGCCTCCCCCGCGCCCCCCTGCGCGAGCGCATCGGCGTCCTGGCCGAAGAACTCGTCCGCGACGACGGGTGACGAAGCAATCGTCGTACTACGCAATAACTTTGCGTAGTACGGCGCACGTCTGTGTATTCCTGGGAATTAGACTGTCGCAAGATGCCGGGTAGAGCGTAGCGTTGACCACAGTACGTGAGTCCAGCGCGTACTGTGACGCTCATGCGCTCTTCCGCGTTCTTCCGCGAGCACGCTGTCTTCACGCGTGACGAGTTTCGAGACCACGTCATCAGCACTGGCGGCAAGCCCCGCACGGCCGACTCGCTCCTTCGATACCACACCGGTCGAGGCCACATCGTCCGAGTCCGGCGAGGGCTGTACGCCGTCGTGCGCGAGGGCGCAGACGCCGCGCGCTTCCGTCCAGATCCCCTCCTCGTCGCCGCCCGGGCTGCCCCCGACGCCGTGCTGAGCCACATCTCGGCTCTCCAACTCTTCGGCGTGCTCTCGTACATCATGCACCGGGCCACGTTCCTGACCGCGACGAGCGCGTCCAGGTTCACGTTCAGCGGAGTGGAGTACGTCCCGGTCAGGCCACCGGCCGCCACGCTGGCCGTGCGTGATGCGCCGCGCGAGGACGACGAGCCGACGATCGGCATCACATGGCGAGCGAGGACCCGGGTTCGCCACACGACCCTCGAGCGCACGGTCGTGGACTGCCTGGATCGCGCGGATCTCTGCGGTGGCATCTCTGAGGTCTGGCGTTCGATCGAGCTGATCGACTGGATCGATGTGCGCCGCGCGGTCACGTACGCGCTCAGGTTGCGCAGCGGCGCCACGTGCGCACGGCTCGGGCTGATCCTCGAGACGTACCGCGACGAGTGGGGCGTCACGGAATCCGACCTTGCGACGCTCGAGTCGCGGGCCAAGAAATAGCGCGTCAGTTTCCCCGACGTGGACCCGCTGGGCGCGGCCGTCGATGCACGCTGGCGCGTCGCGTTGCCGCGCCACCTCATCACGAGGACGGAGCCGTGAGGAGGACGACGGACGCGGAGCCGATCGCGGCTATCGCCGACGGGAAGATCTGCGCGCTGCTCGACCGCACGGAGGTGCGCGACCTCTACGACGCCGGGAACCTGCTCGACCTGGAGGTCTGCGACGAGCGCCTGCGCGTGGTGGTCGCCGTGTACGTCGCAGCCCGGCCCACCGGTCTCGATCTGGAAGCCGAGCGCTCCGTCACGGTCACGCCTGCCGAGATCGACCGACGGCTGCGCCCGATGCTCCGCGCCACGCCCGAGTCCTCACACTCGCTTGCTCGGACACTGAGCGACAGCCGATCGCGGCTGCTGCGGCGCGTCCTGCCGCTGCCCGCCGGCCACGGTGAGTTCGTCGAACGGGTCAACACGCACGGAGAGGTCCGCGCGCACCTCCTGACCGACGACCGCGACTTGCAGCGGCGCATTATCCGCCACCCACACCTCAGGTGGAAAGCGCAGAACGTGCGGGAGTTCCGGCGACGATCAGGCGAACCTCCCTCGTGATGCGCTTCCTGCACTCCGCCGACTGGCAGCTCGGGATGACCCGGCACTTCCTCGACGAGGATGCGCAGGCGCGGTACTCGCAGGCGCGTATCGACGCGGTGCGCACGCTGGCGCGGATCGCGGGCGAGACGGAGTGCGCGTTCGCGGTCGTGTCGGGCGACGTCTTCGAGCACAACCAGCTCGACCGGCGGACGGTCGCGCGCGCGCTGGACGCGCTGCGCGCCTTCACGGTGCCGGTCTACCTCTTGCCCGGCAACCACGACCCACTGGACGCCGCGTCGATCTTCCGCTCGGCGGCGTTCGTCGAGGGGCAGCCGGACGGCGTTCACGTGCTGACGTCGCGCGACGCGATCGAGGTCGCGCCGGGCGTCGAGATCGTGGGCGTGCCGTGGACCTCCAAGCGCCCCCTGCAGGACCTCGTGGCGGACACCCTGGGCGAGCTGGCAGCGGCGCCCGGGATCGTGCGCGTGATGGTGGCGCACGGCGGTGTCGATGTGCTCTCACCCGACGCCGCCGACCCGGCACTGATCGAGCTGGCGCGCGTCGAGGCGGCGCTGGCCGATGGCCGCATCCACTACCTGGCCCTGGGGGACCGGCACTCGCTCACGTCCGTCGGCGGCAGCGGCCGCGTGTGGTATCCGGGCGCGCCGGAGCCGACCGCGTTCCGCGAGCTGGACGCCGGCAAGGCGCTCGTCGTGGAGATCGACGGCGAGCGCTGCGACGTCACGCCGCACACCATCGGGACGTGGCGCTTCGTCGATGGCACGTACCAGCTCGACGGCGACGGCGACCTCGACGGACTGGCCGAGGAACTGGACTCCATGCCGGACCGCGAGCGGACCGTGCTGCGCGTCGTCCTCCGCGGCACGCTCACGCTGACCCAGAAGGCGCGGCTCGACGACATGATGGCGCAGGCACGCGACGTCTTCGCCGGCGTCGAGGAGTGGGAGCGCCACACGGATCTCGCCGTGCGCCCCGACGACGCGGACTTCGCGGACCTCGACGTCGCCGGCTTTGCGAAGGACGCGGTCGATGAGCTGCGCGCGGCGGCCGCGGGCAGCGACGAGAGCGCGGCGACGGCGCGCGACGCGCTGTCACTCCTGCTGCGGCTGGCGGGGAGGCGCACGTGAGGCTGCGCCGCATCACCCTGCGCCACTATCGCGGCATTGAGGAGTGCACCGTCGCGCTCCCCGGCCGCGGCGTGACCATCGTCAGCGGCCCCAACGAGATCGGCAAGACGAGCCTCGCCGAGGCGCTCGACCTGCTCTTCGATCATCTCGACAGCAGCAAGAAGAGGAGCGTGCTCGCCGTCAAGCCCGTTCACTTGGACGAGGGCGCCGAGATCGAGGCCGACGTCGAGGCCGGGGGCTACCGCTTCACGTACTTCAAGCGCTTCCACAAGAGACCCGAGACGCGCCTCACCGTCACCGCGCCGACGCCCGAGAACCACACCGGCCGCGAAGCCCACGAACGGGTCCGCGCGATCCTCGCGGAGACGGTGGACATGGCGCTCTGGCGCGCGCTGCGCATCGATCAGGGCACGGCGCTCTCGCTGCCCGGGATCGGCGACAACCCCAGCCTGTCGAAGGCCCTCGACGCGGTTGCCGGCGCGGCGCGCGCCGACGACGGGGCGCTCACGCTCTTCGAGCGGGCCCGCGCGGAGTTCGAGCGCTACTTCACCGCGACCGGGCGTGAGAAGAAGGACGTGACGCAGCACGCCGCCGTTGTCAGCGATGCCGAGCGCCAGGAGGCCGCCACGGTGGACGCGCTGCGGCGCCTCGAGCACGACGTCGAGCGCGCTGCCGCGTTGGTCACCGAGACGGCGAGCCTCGACCGGCAGCTCGCCGCGGACGAGCTCGCCGCGGCCGCCGCCGGCGACGAGCTGCGCGCCCTCGAACGCCGGCAGTCCGACGCGGAGCGACGCGAGGCCGAGCGCGAGGCGGCAGCGGCCCGCGTGGTGGGGGCGGAGCGTGACCACGAGGCGCGCATCGCGCTCGTCGCCAGGGTCGCCGACGCCGCGAAGGCGCTCGCCGCGGCGACGGCCGAGGCGGAGCGCAGCGACCCGGCCGGGACGTGTGCGAAGGCGGCCCTCGATGCCGCCGCGCAGGTTCTGGACGCGGCCGTCGCCGCGGACTCCGCTGCCGCCGCCGTGCTGGCGCTCCGCGAGAGCGACCACGAGTTCCGCCGCGCGGAACTCGATCACGCCCAGCTCGGCGAGCGGCTCGCGCGCGTCATCGCCGCCGACGAGGCCGCGGCGAGCGCCGAGGAGATCCTCGCCACATCGCGCGTGGACGACGAAGCACTGCGCGCCCTGCGCGAGGCACAACGTGCCGCCGACGCCGCGCGCATCCGCGCCGAGGCCGGCAGCCCGGAGGTGACCGTCCTCGCGGAGCGCGATGTCACGGTGCAGTGCGGCGACGCCACGTCCACCGTCGCCGCCGGCAACAGCGAGACGCAGGCCGCGCTCGAGGAGTTGGTCGTCGAGGCGCCGGGCATCGTGCGCGTCACCGTCCGCCCGCCGGGCGATGCGGCCACGCTGCGGAGCGCGATGCGCAAGGCGGACGACGCCCTCGCGGCGCTGCTGGCACGATGCGGCGTGGATGACATCCCCGCCGCCGAGAGCGCCCACGCGATGCGCCAGGAAGCCGAGCGCGCGCTCGCCCGCCGCAAGGAGATCGTCAGCGAGAACCTGCGCGATCTCACGCGCGACACGATCGAGCGCAAGGTCCGCCGCCTCGCGGCACGCGTCGCGTCGTACACCTCCGAACGCACGCCGGTGCCGGGCGCCGAGGACGTTCCCGACGACTTCGACGCATCGCAAGAAGCGCTGGCGACGGCGCGCGCGGCGCGGCAGACGGCGGCCGCGGCCCTGGACGACGCACGCCGCGCACATGAGACTGCGCGCACCGATGTCGAACGCCTCGAGCTGGCCGCGGCGGGTCTGCGCGAGCGGCTCGAGGCCGCTGGCCGTGACGCCGCGCGCGCCGCGGACGAACTCGCCCGGGCACGCGAAGACGTGGCCGACGACGCCCTGGCCGCCCGGCGCGAGGAACTCGCCAAGCTCGCGGCGGCGGCGGACGAGTTGGCACGCGCGGCGCGCGAGGAACTCGCCGCGGCGCGGCCGGACGACGTCCGTGCGCGCCACGCCGCGGCGGCCGCGGCGGCCCTCGCCACGCGGACGAGCCTTCGCGCCGCGCAGGACGAGACGCTCGCCGTGCGCACGCGGCTGCAGCAGTCGGGGCAGGAAGGTCTCGCGGAACGCCGCGACGAGATCCAGACGAAGCTCGTCCACGCGCGCCGCAGGCTCGCCTCGACGCGGCGCCGCGCGGCCGCCGCGCGGCTCCTCTTCGAGACGCTCGCGGCCAAGCGCGACGCCGCGCGTCAGGCCTACGTCAAGCCTCTGCGCGACCGCATCGTGCGGCTGGGGCAACTGGTCTTCGACGACACGTTCGACGTCGAGCTGGGCGACGATCTCGCGATCACACAGCGCACGCTCGGCGGCCGCACCGTGCCGTTCGACGGGCTGTCGGGTGGTGCCAAGGAGCAACTCGACCTCATCACGCGCGCCGCGGCGGCGATGGTCGTCTCGGCGGACGAGGGCGTGCCGCTCATCCTCGACGACGCGCTCGGCTACAGCGACCCGTCGCGCCTGGCCGCCCTGGGCGCCGTCCTGTCGATGGTCGGTGAACTCTGCCAGGTGATCATTCTCACCTGCATGCCCGACCGCTACCGCCACGTGTCCGGCGCACACACCATCCGCCTCGCCTGACCCCTCTCCCAGGGCCCCTGCGCCCGCCGCGCCCCCGGGGCGCGGCGGGCGTGTGGGGGGCTCGGGGGTGGTGCAGGGCGCTCCGGTCAGGGCTCGAGCGCTTGCCACGCGCCCGGGGGGTCTTGCCAAGCCGCGCTCGCGGGGTAGCGGATCCAGCCGTCGCCGTCCGGGCGGCCCTGCGGCTCGTAGAGTTGTGCCATGCGGAACGGGCGGTGCCGCGGCCGCAGGTGCTTGACGAGCGCGCGGGAGGCGAGGCGCCTGCGCATCAGGACGAAGGCGCCCTTCTCGCGGCGTACGAACCGCCATCCGGCGACGGGCCGGCCGTCCGGCGCGTCGCGCAGTTCGAACGTCGTGCCGTCGTCGCGCAGGCGCCCGAACAGCAGCGGCGGCGGCGGGTCGCGCAGAGCGTCTGTCCAAGCGTCGCGCAGGTCGAGCACCGCCCAGGTGGCGGCGAGGGCGACCAGCACCCACTGCACGCCGGGGCCGCCCGCGAGAGCCGACCAGACTAACAGGACCGCCAGCGCGAGCATGGCGGCGACGGCGAGCGCGTGCATCAGGACGAGCCCCCGCACCTGCAGCGCGGGCACGGTCGCGAGGATCAGCTCGTCCGGCGCGCGCCGCGGGATGCCGTCGTCGCGCCCGTTCCAGGCCGTCAGACGCGGCAGCCAGCGGGGGACGTTGCGCGCGTACATGCCGTAGGCGTCGCCGAACCGCGCGAGCAGCCTCCGCTCCTCGACCACCGGGACGTGGATCGCGCTCGCGAGCACGCACAGCACGAGTGCGCCGGCGACGATCCCCGACTGCGTGACGCCCGCGGCCGCCGCCAGGACGCCAGCGACGCCGATGGCCCTCGGGTTGCGCACGAAGCGGTACGGGCCACGCACCGCCATCCGCCGCAGCGGCGCCTGCGGCGCGAGCGCCTGGTCCCGGTTCGCGGCGGGCCGCTCGATCGTCGAGATGATCAAGGCCAGCGGCAGCAGCGCCGCCGCAGCGGTGAACTCGGCGATCCAGGGCGCGACGCGCACGTATGGCGCACCCCGCCCGAGCAGCGCCGCCGCCGGGACCGCGACGGTCACGATGAGCGACAGGATGCGGGTGGCGGCAGCGTGGCGGCGGCTCACCGGAGAAGTGTACGGCGGTGGAAACGAACTCCGAGTGGTGTCACTCCGCGTCATGGAGGCGGTGATGGGGTACGTGCGGGGCGCGACCTGTTCCGGACGCGTCCGGCCCGAAGGAGATCCGCGTCCCGCCCGCGCGCGAGTAGCGTTCTCACGCATGCCCGCGACCACGGGCGTTCGGAGGACTGGCGTGACGAACATCTGGGGCACGGCCGGAGAGGACGGCGATCCACGGCGGCCGCGACGCCTGCTGCTCGCGCGCCACGGGGTCACGGACTGGAACGCGCGACGCGTCTGGCAGGGCCATCGCGACGTGCCGCTGAACGAACGCGGCCGCGCGCAGGCCGCCGCGCTCGCGGAACGGGTGGCGGCCGAGCGCATCGACGCGATCTGGACGAGCGACCTCGCGCGGGCGCGCGAGACCGCCGCGATCGTCGGCGTGCGCATCGGGCTGACGCCGCGCACCACGCCGCTGCTGCGCGAGATCGACGTCGGTGCGTGGGAAGGCCTCGGCCCGGCGGCCATCGCCGCCCGCGAGCCCGAGGTCGTCGCAGCCCTCGCGCGCGGCGAGGACCTGCCGCGCGGCGGCAGCGGCGAGACCGTCGCAGCCTTCGCGGCGCGCGTCGTCCGGGGCCTGGACGAGGCGTGCGCGAGCGCCGCGGGGGCAACCCTGCTGCTCGTCACCCACGGCGGCGTGATCAAGACGATCCTCGCGCACCTGCTCGGCATGCCGCTGACGCACGTTGGGCGGCTGACGTCCGGTGCCAATGCGTCGCTCTCCGAGGTCGTGTTCGGCGCGCACGGGCCGCAGATCGTGCGCATCAACGACGCCTGTCACACGGCGGGCCTCGAGAGCACGCCGCCGCTCGGCCACGCCTGAGAGGGTGTTCCCATGAAGAATGCGAGCGTCAGCTCGCTCGTGGAGCCTGCCGGCAAGGCGGGGCCGCGAACGCGACTCCCCTGCGGTCGTCATCGAGCGAGCAGGGCGCAGTCCGCGGGCTCCACGGACGAGCGCAACAGCGGCGGGCGACTTGCGCCGCTGGACGCTGCGACTACGCCAGATGGGATCCGCGCAAGTCGCGTGACCGGCCCCGCGTTGTTCATGGGAACACCCTCTGAACGGCCCGCGGCGTCGGGACGTCACGTAGACTGCGCGGCCCGCCGCGGAAGACGATCGCGCGCGGGCGCACGGAGGACGGCATGAGCGGCGCTTGGAAGGACTGGACGGTGGTGCACGCCGCGCGCGACGGCGAGCGCGCGATGACGGCCGAGGATCTCTGGGGCGTGCCGCGCGTCGGCGGCGTCGAGCCGACGCCGGACGGGCAGCACGCGATCTGCGTCGTCACGACGTACGACGTCGAGGCGAACGAGGGGACCCCGCGGCTGTGGCTTCTGGACCTGGCGCGAGAGGGCGCCGCCGCGCCCCGCCCGCTGACGTCGTCGAAGACGTCGAGCAGCCGTCCGGCGGTAGCGCCGGACGGGACGCGCGTCGCGTTCCTGCGACAGGAGAAGAGCGGCGAGAAGAAGCGCTCGCAGGTGCACGTGATGCGCCTCGACGGCGGCGAGGCGGAGCGCGTCATCGAGATGCCCCTCGGCGCGTTCGACGTGAAGTGGATGCCGGACGGAGAGCGCCTCGTCGTCGGCGCCATGCTGTACCGCGCATCCCCGACGGTCGAGGCGACGGCCGCCGAGCGTGATCGCCGCGACGAGGACCCGGTGAAGGCGCACGTCAGCGAGGACCACGTGTTCCGGTTCTGGGACCGCTGGCTGACCGGCGGCGAGCGACCCCACCTGTTCCTCGTGGACGTCGCGACCGGTGCCGCGCGGGACCTCACCCCGGACCAGGACGAGTTCTTCTCGTTCATGGAGCCGGCGGGGAGCTTCGACATCGACCTCGACGGCTCCGAGATCGCGTACTCGTCGATCCGCTGGGACGACGACGAGCGGCGGCTGCGGTCGGCGGTGTACGTCCTCGACGTGGCGACGGGTGAGCGCACGCGCATTGCGCCCGTCGATCAGTGGAGCGCCGGCACACCGCGCTACAGCCGGTGCGGCAGCCGGATACTGTTCGGTGCCACGTACGAGCGGGACTTCTACGCCGATCGCACGCGCCTGTTCGCGCACGACCGCGGGACGGGCGAACAGCTCCCGGTGCTGACCGACTGGGAGCACTCCCCGGAGTGGTGGGACTCCGAGGAGGACGGCGGCGTGCTGCTCCTGGCGGGCCGCGCCGCGCGTACCGAGCTCTTCCGCTGCGCGGTGGACGACGCCCCGGAGCGCGTCGCCGGCGGCGGGACCATCGGGTCGCCGCGGCGCATGGCGGACGGTCGCGTCGTCTTCACGCGGCAATCGCTCTCGGAGCCGTGCGAGGTGTTCGTGATCGAGGACGGCGCCGTGCGCCGCGTCACGCGGTTCACGGACGAGAGCCTCGCCGGCATCGCCTTCGGTGAGGTACGCGAGACGACGTTCGAGGGCGGCGGCGGCGAGGCCGTGCAGATGTTCGTCGTGCTGCCACCGAACACCGACACGTCGCGCCCTCTGCCGCTCTTGCAGGTCGTGCACGGCGGGCCGCACGGAACGTCTGCCGACTCGTTCCACCCCCGCTGGAACGCGCAGCTCTTCGCGGCACCGGGCTACGTCGTCGCAACGCCCAACTTCCAGGGCTCGACGACGTGGGGCCAGGACTTCGCGCGCTGCATCCAGGGCCGCTGGGGCGACCGCCCGTTCGGTGACGTCATGGCCGCCACGGACCTCCTGATCGACGCGGGACTCGCCGACGCAAGCCGCATGGGAATCGCCGGCGGCTCGTGCGGCGGCTACCTGAGCGCCTGGGTGACGACGCAGACCGACCGCTTCGCCTGCGCCGTCAACCACGCCGGGGTGTTCGACACTCAGGGGATGTTCGCCAGCGACGTGATCCAGGGCCGCCATGTGTCGCTCGGCGGCCGGCCGTGGGAGGACGCCGAGAACCTCGATCGCTGGAACCCGCTGCGGCAGGCCGCGGGCATGAAGACGCCGATGCTCGTGATCCACGGCGAGCGCGACTATCGCGTGCCGGTGACCCAGGGACTGCTCTGCTACTCGATCCTCCGCGACCGCGGCGTGTCGGCGCGACTCGTCCACTTCCCCGACGAGAACCACTGGGTGCTGAAGCCCCGCAACTCGCTGGTCTGGTATCGTGAGGTCCACGATTGGCTCGCGCGCTTCCTCGACGCGGCCGGGGACGGGCACGCAGGGGAGAGGGACGCATGAGAAGATTCGGGATCGCGATGTGCGCGGCGCTGCTCGCCGCCGGAGTCGCGGGCGGGATCGTCGCAGGGGCCGGCCCGCGCGGCATCGGCCTCTTCGAGGGCGAGTGCGGGCTCACGGACAAGGAGTGGGCGGCGGCGTGACGCGTTCCCGCCACCGAGGCGCTCGGCGACGCCACGGACGTGACGCTGCGCGTGCGGCGCGCGGACGGGCGGCTCTCGCATCCGTTCCCGTTCTCCCGATAGACGGTGCGCCATGAGCAAGGTGTTCATCGACGGCCACAACGCGCTCTTCGCGCTGGGCTTGCGGGGCACCGACCACGACGCGTGCCGCCGCGCGCTGCTCGTCCGCGTTCGCGCGCGATTCCCCCGCGCCGTCGTCTACTTCGACGGCCGCGGCGCGCCGCGTGATCTGCCGCGCGTCTACCGGCAGGAGGGCGTGAAGGTCACGTACTGCAAGGACGCGGAGGCCGACCACGAGATCCTCGAGGACGTGCGCCACGAGCAGCATCCGCAGCGCGTCCTCGTCGTCACCAACGACCGTGAGCTGGCCGGCCGTTGCCGCCGGGCCGGCGCCCGCGTGACCTCCGTGCGCGAGGCGCTCGGCGAGGTGGAGGGCGACGACGTGCCGCCGTCCGCGCGCGCACAGCGCCACCGGCGCCGCCCGCGCGTTCCGGCCGCGGAGCCGCGACGGGCGGGCACGTCGCCCGGCCTCGCCGACGGTGACGCCCCCCTCACGCCCGCCGACTTCGACCTGCCGGACTTCGTCGATCCCGACGATCCGCGTGGCATCTGACGACCGCTGCCGCTCCCGCGGAGCGAGGCTCTGCTCGACGCGCCGCGTCATCGAGCACGATTGGGTTCGGAATGCGCCGGGCGCCGAACTACGTTCGCGGTGTGCGGAAGAAACCCCTCGTCAGCGCCTGCGTCGTCACGGCAGCCGTCGTGCTGTTCCTCTGGGACGTGCTGCTGGCGGGGCAGACGTTCTACCTGCGTGACGTGATCTTCGACGCGCTGCCGTGGCGGCGCTTTGCGTCCGGGGTGCTGGCGCAGGGTGAGCTGCCGCTCTGGAACCCGCACGGGCGCTGCGGGCAGCCGTTCCTCGCGAACCCGCAGTCGGCGGTGCTGTATCCGCCGCATCTCCTGTTCGTGCTCCTGCCCGTCAAGTGGGCGCTCGAGTTGAACCTGCTCGGGCACCTGCTTCTCGGCGGGATTTCGATGGCCGCGCTCTTGCGGCGCTTCGGGCTGCACCATGCCGCCACGGCGTTCGGCGGCATCGTGTGGGCGCTAGGCGGCTACATGACCGCCAACCTCGAGTTCATGAGCGTGGCCGAGACGCTGGCGTGGACGCCTCTGACGGTACTGCTCACCGTGCGGCTGGTGGACCCGGCGCCGGCCGGGCGCGCCGCGCGCGCGCTGGTCGCGCGGGGCGCCGCGCTGGCCGTCGCGATCGCCGTGCAACTGCTCGCCGGGCAGGTGCAGCCCGTCGGTTTCAACCTCTTCCTGGCGCTGGCCTTCATGGGCATCGCGGCGCGCAGCGGCAGGGCGCCGTGGTGGCGCGGGGGGTCCACCGACGAGCGACGGCGGGCGGTGGTCGGAGGCGTGCTGCTGGGCGCCGCGGTGCTCGTCGCGGCCGGTCTGACGGCGGTGCAGTGGATGCCCTCGCGGGAACTGCTCCCACTGTCCATCCGCAGCCACGTCGATCCGGGGCTCGGCATCGCGTCCGCGTCGCCGCGCCATCTCCTGCACCTCCTCGCGCCCTTCTTCTCCGGCCGCCCGGGAGCGGACTCCTGGCACGGCGGCTCGCTGTTCGAGTTCTGGCTGGGGAGCATCTACATCGGTCTGCTGCCGCTCCTGTTGGTGCCGGCGGCCTTCACGCTGCGCTGGAAGGACGCGCCGGCCGGGCGGCTGACCGTCGCCTGTGCGCTCGTCGCCGGGATCGGACTGCTGCTCGCCCTCGGCGAGAACACGCCGCTCTACGGACTGCTGCTGCGCGTCCTGCCCGGATGGGATCTGCTGCGCTGGCCGGCCAAGGCGTTCCAGCTCGTCGTGTTCGCGCTGACGGTGCTGTCGGCGACGGGCCTGCACGCCGTGCTGCGCGCCCGCGACGCGGAGGGTCGCCGCTGCCTGGGCGCCGCCACCGGGGCCGCGCTGCTCTGCGCGGGCGCGCTGGCGCTTGCGGCGCGCGGCGCGGAGGACGCGCCGCGCGGCGTCGTGTTCGCCGTGCTCGCCGGCGGCGCGTTCCTGGCGCTGCGAAGTTCGCGGGTGCCGCTGCGGGCCGCGCTGGCCGTGGCGTTCGTGGTCGTCGTCGCCGACCTCTACGTCGTCTCGCGTCAGATCCAGTTGGTGGCGGGCGGCGACATCCTCGACGCCGTGCCGCGGAAGGTCCCGGACGGCGGCGGCCGCGTGCACACGGCGTACACGAACGTGCAGTTCGAGCTCTACGGATCACGCGACCCCGCGGAGTTCGCGCGCGCCGTGGATCTCCTCGCGGGCGACACCGCGTTGTCGGGCGGCATCGACAGCACCTACGGCGGCGACGCGTTGCAGGTGGCCGCGACGCGCAACGTGACGGATCTCCTCGCCGCGTTGCCCGCGCCGCAGCGCGAGCGGCTGGCCGACGTCCTCGGCGTCACGCAGGAACTCGCGGGCCCTCCGTTCGAGGAACTGCGACGCGGCCGCAGCGAGGCACGCTGGCGCGCGCGACCGGGGGCACTGCCGCGCGCGTACGTCGCGCGTCGCTGGGAGAACGTCGCAGAGCCCGTCGCTGCAATGGAGCGCCTGCTCGCCGCGGACTTCGATCCGCGCCGCTCGGCGATCGTCGGCGCGTCGGCGCCGCGCGAGTCAGTAGCCACCGGCGCCGACGCCGCGACGATCGAGCGCGCCGCCTTCGAGCGCGAGAGCGTCGCGATCGACGTGCGCGTCACGCGCCGCTCGCTGCTCGTCGTCACCGACACGTTCTTCCCGGGGTGGACGGCGCAGGTGGACGGCAGCCCGCGCGAAATCGTGCAGGTCAACGTCATCTTCCGCGGCATCGTGCTGGAGCCCGGGGATCGCGAGGTGCGCATGCGCTACGCCCCGCGCTCGTTCCGTACCGGCCTGCTCTGGATGACGTTCACGTCGCTCGCGCTCCTGGCCGTGCTCGCGAGCGTGCTGCTCCCGCGCCGCCGCCGCCGGGCGCCGCCCGTCGCGTGAACCGTCACCTCAGCAACTGCCGCACGAGTGGCGCCATCGCCTCGGCGGCGATGGCGTGCGCCCGCGCGTTCGGGTGGCGGTCCGCCGGGTGCACCCAGAGCTCCCGCTCGTCGTAGCGCCCGGCGAAGGCGGGGGTCAGATCGACGAACTGCGCGCCCGCGTCCTTCGCCGCCTCCCGCACGAGTTCCGTGATCGCCGTGAACGGGTAGTCGTGCAGGCGGTGCATGAGCGGGAAGGCCGCCACGCCGAAGCGCACGCCGCGCGACGCGCACGTCCGGCCCATCCAGACGAGGGCCTCGCGCGCGGCGGCCCAGTGCTCCTTGCGGTCGCCGGTGTAGTACGACAGGTACCAGCGCTCGGCGTCGCCGCGCGACGCGAGCGTCCGGACGAACTGTACGAGACGCGAACCACCGAGCGCCGGTGCGTTCAGGAGATCGGCGCCACGCGCTGCGGAGTCCTGCCACGGGATCGCGTCGTTCGGGACGAAGACCAGCAGCACGGCGCGCGGGCGGAAATGGGTGAGCATGGCGTCGAGCCGCGCCGCCTCCTCGATGGTCCCGTGCCCGGCCACGCCGGCGTTCACGAAGGGCGCGCCGATGTCCGGCCGCGCCGCGAGGCGTTCGACGAACGTGTCCGCGAGCTCCACGCCCTCGCCGAACGTGAACGAGTCGCCGAGGACGACGACGCTGCCCGCGCCGGGGGCGGGCAGCGGGCCGCGGAGCCCCGCGCCGTTGATCGCGATCTCCATGCGCGCGCCGCCGGGCAGCACGCCGATCGGATCGCCGTCCCACGTGAACACCACCTTCGAGCCGGGCTCGTACACCCACGATGGCGGCTCCTCGCTCACCGGACGGATCGCGTACTCAGCCCGCCGCTCCGCGTAACCGGGGCGCGCGACGCGCACGAGCGCCTCGCCGAGAGTCAGCGCGACGACGACTCCCAGCAGCGCGGCGAGCATGCGGCGGCGCGTGGTTGACGGACGGTCCGGGGCGGCGTCTGGGGTCGGCGTCGGGGCTGGATCTGGGGAGCGCGGCACGGCGCGCCATGCTACGCGCGCGCCGCCGCCGCGTAGCATCGCCTCCGTGAGAGCATGGACGGCCACTGCCGCGACGGTGCTGCTGGTCGGGCTGGCCTGGTTCGGGCGGTCCGCATGGGGCGGGTGGTTCCTCGTCGATGAGTCGCCGAGCATGGACATCTACCACCTGTCCACGCTGTACGAGCGCTGGGCGCACTACCTGCTCGCCGGGGAGTTCCCGTCGTGGATGCCGGAATTCGCGGGCGGGTTTCCGGCGCCCGCGAGCTGGATGTACGGGCTGTACTCCCCCGGCAACCTGCTGTTCGCCGTGCTGCCGGCGGACGCCGCGTGGACGTGGACGGCGCTCCTGCACATGGTGCTCGGCGCGGTGGGTGTGCACCTTCTCGTGCGCGCCGAGACCGGCGACGCCGTCGCGGCGGCGACGGCGGGCCTCGTCTTCGGCCTGAGCGAGTTCCTGATCGGCCGCGCGCTCTACGGACACCTCAACGTGCTTGCGCCGGTCGCCTGGGTGCCGTGGGTGTTCCTGCACGTGCGCGGGATGGCGCAGGGCCGCCGCGGCGCGGCGGCCTGGTGCGTCGTCTCGGCGACGCTCGGCCTGCTGGCCGGCCACGTGCAGGTGTGGTTCTACGCCGTTCCCGCGCTGCTCGCATATGCGCTCGTGCTCGGCCGCGGCGCGGCGGCCGGACGCCGGCGGTTCGCACTGCGTCTCGGTGGCGTGGGGCTGATCGTCGCCCTGCTGACGGCGGTGCAATGGCTACCGACGCTCGAGCTGACGCTCCTGTCGCGGGGGGCCACGGCCACGGGCGCCGGCGTCCTCGACTTCTCGGCTCCCCTGCACGTACTCGTCGCGAAGCTGTTCCCCGGCGCGCTCGGCCGCCCAGGCGGGAGCGCCTGGGGACCGGAGACGGCGGGCCACGAGTTCGTCGCGATCGGAGGGCTCTACCTGCTCGTGCTCGCGCTGCCCGCGCTGCTGCGCGGGCGCGGGGACGACGGCGCGCGGCGCACCTGGTTCTGGGCGGGCGTCGCGGCGCTCGGGCTGCTGCTCGCCCCCGGCGTGCACAACCCTCTGTCGGACCTCCTGAACGCGCTGCCCCCGTTCCGCTGGGGACGCACGCCGGCCCGCGCGCTGCTGTTGACGACGCTGGCGGGCGCCATTCTCGCGGGACGCGGCGTCGCAGAGTGGCGCCGCATCGCGCGGGACACGCCGGGCGCGCTGCGGCGGACGGCGACGATCACCGGCGTCGCAACGCTCGTGACCGGCACGCTCGGCGCGGCCGCGCTCTTCGTGCTCCTGCGCGACGACGGCATCGGCGACCACGCGCCGCTCGTCGTACGGGCGATCGTGACCTCGCTCGGGCTCGCGGGGATCGCGCTCGCCGTGCTGCTGCTCGCGCGCAGGCAGGCGCGTCTCTGGTTCGCTCTCCCGGCGATCGCGGTGGCCGCGGCGTTCCTCGGCGGCGTCCCGCCGGCGCGCACCGTTCCCGCGGCGTTCTTCAGCACCGACTGGGCGTCGATCATCCCCGCGCCGCTCGCCCGCCACCGTCTGCACCTGCTGTCGGGACGATTGCCGAACGTCGAGCGCCAGGGGCTGCGCACGCTGCGCGAGATCTGCTACGTGGACGCGTACTGGTTCCACGAGTTCACTGCCGACCCGACTCCGCAGCGCGGCGCGTGGCTGGACATCGGCGCTGAACTGACCGGCATCCCCCGCGAGCGCGTGATGACGGGGAAGCTCGGCCCGGACGACCTGATCGGCAAGCCGCTGAACGCGATCGGCCCGGGGCTCGTGTTCGACGGGGCGCGCGTCGAGCCGCGCGCGGCGCGCGTGCTGGACGTACTCGACACCGGCGCCCGCACGCTCTTCCTGGCCGCGGAAGCGGAGGGCGCCGGCGACGCCGCGTCCCGCCCGGTCACCGGTGCGCGGGTCACGCGCGTGCCCGCGGGGCGGCCGGCGCGCGACCCGAACCAGGTCGTCCTCGACGTCGAGACGCCCATCGCCGGATGGCTGTTCGTCTCCGAGAAGTACTACCCCGGCTGGACGGCGACGGTGAACGACGCGCCCGCCAGGATCCACCGCGCCAACGTCACCTTCCGCGCCGTGCGCGTGCCGCAGGGGCGCTCGCGCGTGGTGTTCGACTACCGCCCCGCCATGGTGCGCTGGGGGCTGCTGCTCGGCGGCGCCGGACTGCTGCTCGCGCTGCTCGGAGCGATGCTGCCGTTCATCGCGCGGCGCCGCCGATCGGCGTAGTCCGCACGCACGCTCACGCCGGCTGGTGCGTGTCGCGGTGGGCGGTGTCCTTCTCGGCCCACGCATACGATCCCGACATCACGTCCTGGGCGAGCGCGTAGGCCATGCGGTCGTTGTTGCGGGCCACGCCGCGGAACGAGAGATCGACGTTGCGCAGCGCCTCGCGGCAGAAGTAGTCGGCCAGCCGCACGGCTTCCTCGCCGGCCTCGCCGCGGTCCACGAGGCTCTGCGCACGGGAGATGACGGCCGACGCCGCGAAGATCTCCGTACCGGCCTCGACGAAGCGCCCCAGGAGGACCTGTTGCTGCTCGAGCGCCGGACCGAAGCGCGCCATCGAGTGGAACAGCTTGCGCGCCAACCGCTGCGAGGCGCGCGCCAGGCGCGCCGCGTGGGCGTCGAGCGTCGGGTGCAGGCCGCGCGCGCCGGTCGTCGGGAAGGGCCACCAGCGCGCGGGATACCACGGCGCGTAGAACGCCGCCGCCTTCAGCGCCGCGCCCGCGCGCCTGCCCATCGAGAGACGGCTGTCGAGCACGCCGCTGGCGACCTTCAGATGCGGGTCGAGCGCCTCGCGGGCGAGCAGCAGCCGCATGATCTCGGAGGAGCCTTCGAAGATGGTGTGGATGCGCGCGTCGCGCAGGAACCGCTCGACGGGCGCGAAGTCCACGCCGCGGCTCTTGAGCGACTGCTCGGTCTCGTACCCGCGGCCGCCGCGGATCTGCATGCAGTCGTTGATGACGCGCCAGGCCGCCTCGCAGCCCCACATCTTGCACATGGCCGCCTCGATGCGGATATCGACGCCGCCCTTGTCCACGAGGGCCGAGGCGAGCAGCACCATCGACTCCATCGCGAACACGGTGGCGGCCATGCGCGCGATCTTGTCGGCGATGGCGGCGTGCCGGCCGATGGGCGCGCCCCATTGCTCGCGCTCGGCGGCCCACTCCCGCGCGATGCGCAGGCAGCGCTTGGCGACGCCGGTGGACGCCGCCGGCAGCGTCAGACGCCCCGTGTTGAGCGTCGAGAGCGCGACCTTCAGCCCGCGGCCCTCGCCCGCGATGAGGTTCTCGGCGGGCACCTTGACGTCCGTGAACCTGATGACGCCGTTGGCGATCGCGCGGTGGCCCATGAACTGGCAGACGTGCGTGACCTCGACGCCGGGCGCATCGGCCTCGACGATGAACGCGCTCACCTGCGGGCGCTCGCGGCCGCTTACGACCTTCGGCGCCGTCTGCGCCATCACGACCATCATCGCGGCGCGTGTGCCGTTGGTGCACCAGAGCTTCTCGCCGTTGATGACGTAGTGGCCACCGTCCTCGGACCGCACGGCGGTGGTCGTCATGCGGGCGGGGTCCGAGCCGGCCTCTTCCTCGGTCAGCGCGAACGCGGACAGCTCGCCGCGCGCGAGACGCGGCATGAAGCGCTTCTTCTGCTCCGGCGTCCCGAACAGCTTGAGCGGCTGGGGCACGCCGATGGACTGGTGCGCCGAGATCAGCGCCACGGTGCTCGCGCACTCGCCGCCGACCAGGATCGCCGTCTTGGAGTAGTTCGTCTGCGACAGCCCGAGACCGCCGTACTCCTTGCCGATCTTGATCCCGAACGCGCCGAGCGCGCGCAGGCCGTCGATGACCGCCTCGGGAATCTCGCCGTCGCGGTCGATGGCGTCGCCGTCCACGTGCTCGGCGACGAACTCCTCGACGCCGCGCAGGAAGTCCGCGCCCGCCGCGCGATCCTCCTCGGACTGCTCGGGAAAGGGCTGGATCAGGGAGAGGTCGTAGTGCCCCATGAACAGGCCGCCGGCGAAGCTCGCGTGGCCCTCGCCCTGGTCGCGCGAGGCCTCGGCCAGCTCCAGCGCCTTGCGCTTGCCCTCGCTCATCCCGGTGGTGTCGATCAGCGGCTCGGTACGCGCCGCCGTCTCGGTTCCGGTGCTCATGCCACGCCCTCCCCGGCGCCCGCGCCGCCCGGTCCTGCCTGTCCGCCCGCGCCCGTTTCCGATTCCGTGCCCGACGATGTCGTGGGTGCGTCGTGCGCCGCCAGGATCTCGTGTGCGCGCGCGAAGTCGTCCAGCGGTACCCACACGGTCGGTCCGGCCTCGGTGGGAAGGATGCCGCCCTCACCGGCGAAGAGATCCTCCCCGTGCACCACGGCGTCGATCCCGCGGGTGTCGAGCAGACCGGCCAGGAGGTGCGCGTGGGCCGGGTCGTTCGCCCGCCACACCTGCCGCCGCGCCACCGGCTCGGGGTGGTGCTCGCCGTCGATCTTGGCCGCCAGGATGAAGTCGCTCTCCGTGAGGCCGTCGAGGGCGTGCGTGAAGACGACCATGTCCACCTCGCCTCCCGAGAGCGCGATATCGGGATGATGCCCCTGCTCCTGCGCGACGCCGCCGACGCGGTTCACGAACTCGACCGCGGCGGCGAAGTCACGCAGGGCGAAGGTCTTGCGGAGATGGTGGCCGTCCTCGACCGCCCAACCCTCGAGCTGAGCTTGCAGAGGCAGGATCTGCGCCTCGGTCAGAGGGACGTCGTCCGCGCCGCAGGGCACGCAGGTCTTGTCGGCGAGTCCGGACATCTCGAAGCTCCTTGGGATGACGTGGAACGCTACTTCAGCTACTTCACCAGCCTTCCCAGGATACCCCCGCCACGCGCCGCCGCCGCCCGAGGACCGCGCGCCCGCGGCGCCGGAACGTGACCGAGGTCGCCGCCTCACGCCCCTTTCGGAGCCCTGCAGGCTGCGCCGCCGATCGCGCCCGTGAAGCTCCACGGGACCGGGACGGCCGGGCGAGGCCGTCAGCGCGGCAGGTTCGTGACGAAGACCTCGAACGAGCCGTCGGCGTTGCCGGGGCCGGTGGGGTCGAGGTCGGCGCGGGAGTGCAGGACGACGCGGCGGCCGCCCGGCAGGAAGCCGCCGATCTCGCTGTCCATCGCGGACGCGGTGAGTTGCACGACCTTCGTCCTGCGGCGGACGCGAATGACGTAGGCCTCGCTGGAACCGTCGGTGTTCCCGCCCGGGACGAGGTCGCCGCGGCTGGTGACGCCGGCGAAGCGCGCACGGCGATCGAAGCCCGCGAACTCGACGTCGGCGTCGCCGTCGGTGGCCTGCACGGTCACGCGCTTCTTCACCCCCACCTTCAGGAGGTAGAGCTCCTCGGAGCCATCAGCGTTGCCGGGTGCGCCCGGCGTCAGGTCGCCCGTCGAGATCACGGCGGCCCAGCGCCCGCGCGGCGCGAAGCCCGCGAGCCACGAGTCGGCGCGGGACCGCGTGAGCTGCTGCAGGCGGCCGCTGCGCAGGTTGTGCACGAAGAGCTCCTGCGAGCCGTCGCCGTCGCCACCGGGCACGAGATCGGCGCGCGAGTGCACGCCGATGCGGTGCGGGCGGGGACCGAAGCCGGCGAAGTCGCTGTCTCCCGCGCTCGCTGTGATCTGGCGGATGCCGCCCTTGTTCACGTCGAGAACGAATACTTCGCGTGAGCCGTCGGCGTTGCCCCCGGGCGCGGACGCGCCGGGGACCAGATCTCCCGTCGAGGTGAACGCCAGGTGGCGCCCGTTCGCGCCCCAGCCGGCGTAGAGGCTGTCACCGGAGGAGGCCGTCATCTGTTCGAGATCGAGGCTCCCGAGGTCGAGCAGGAAGAGCTCCCACGAGCCGTCGGCGTTGCCCGGCGCGCCGGGCGTCAGGTCGCCGCGGGACTGTACCAGCGCGAACCGCCCGCGCGGATCGATGGCCCGGGTCAGGCTCTCCTGCGGCGTTGCGGTGAGCTGCGCGAAGTCCTCGCTCGCGAGGCCGAGCGTGTAGACCTCGTTGCTGCGGTCGGAGTTGCCGGGAGCGCCCGGAGTCAGATCGCCCTTCGAGACGAAGAACGCCCGCCGGCCGTTGCGGTAGTAGGCCTGGAAGAACGTGTCGTTTGCCGTGGCCGTCATCTGCCGCAGGCTCTTCGTCGCGCGCGTCCAGAACCACGTCTCGAACGAGCGGTCGGCGTTGCCCGGGTCGCCCGGTGTGAGGTCCCCCGTCGAGGCCACGACGACGTCGCCGTCCACGGTCACGCGGACCGCGACCGCGTTGCGATCCGAGGCGCTGACCTGGATCAGCTTGCCGGAGTCGAAGTCCACGAACCACGTCTCGCGCGACCCGTCGAGGTTGCCCGGCGCGCCGGGCGTGAGGTCACCGTCCGAGACGATGGCGCCGAGGCCGTTGCGCCCGGGGGCAAGGCGCGCGACGAAGCTGTCGCCGTTCGACGCCGTGATCTGCTCGGGGCCGGCATCCGCGAGCGCCCCGAGGCAGAGGATGACGACGGCGGCCGCGGCGGCTCGATGTGAAGGCATGTTCTCGACCCTCCCGTACAGGGAACCATAGCGCACGGACCGGCGGCGCGCCGCGACGGATGCCGCAAGGCCCATGTCGGTGCGGCCAAGGGCCCGCGCCGGAGTGAGTTCGTAGGACCGAGGGCGTCGTCGGATTCGTCGTCGCGGCGCTGCTGTGGCTCGACGATCCGAGGCGCAACGAGCGCATCGCCACGGCCGCACTCGACGTCCTGCGTCTTCTGCGGGGCACGACCGCGGCCGAGATCACCGACGTCCTCGCGAACTGATCCGTGCGTCGAGATCCGGTTCACCGGCCGGGCGTGCCACGACCCAGGTCGTGATCGAGGCGCTCGACTACCTGCGCTCGGAGTTCACACGGCCGAACGGGCTGGGACCGCGCCTCGCGGCGCGGGCGGCCGCGGGAACCGAAGACGCGGACGTCGTCGCCGCCTCTCTCGCGGCGCTCTCGACGGAGGTCATCGCCGTTCTCGATGGGTAGACGGCGCGGTTCTCGGACGCCGGGGGGGACTCCCGACCGTTCGACGAGATCGAATCCGGCACGGCGCTTCGACGCCCGGCAACGCCCGTCGGCGGGCGCGCGGCGATGCGCCGGCGCAGTTCCTCGAAGCGGTCGATGACGATCGTCGATGCCAGCCGCAGCCGTCGCTCCTGCTGCGGCGAGAGTGCCCCGAGACACCGAGCGCCGCCAAAGCGTGCGTCGTCGGTGACGAGTGCGCAGACCTGCTCGGCGATCGCGAGCAGGCGCCGCGCGTCGGCCACCTCCCGCCGGGCGCCCGCTGCGGACGCCGCCCCGCAGCGGCCCCGGACGTGCGACTCGAGACGCCGCACGCTCCAGCGCTCGCGGTCGGCGCGCAGAACGAGCGCGCCAAAGCCCTGACGCGGCGCGCGCAACGCCGCGCGCAGGTGCCCCATGCCCAGGTGCTCGAGAGAGGCCGCGCCGATGCCGCTGCGGCGCAGCGCGGTGAAGACGCGCACGCAGAGCGACAGCCGCCGTGCGTCCAGCGAACGATGGCCGTCGAGGGCGGCCGCGAGAGCGCGCAGCGAGACCCTCTTGCGGCCGTGGCCGCGGTAGGCGGCCTCGTCCCCGTCGTAGAGGACCATCAGGACGACGCGCCCGACATCACACGCGAGTGCGGCCGGAAGTTGCGCGTCGAGTTCGCGGATGCAATCGGCTGCGGCGCTTGCGAGCGATGCCTCGGGCGCTGCGCTCGGCGCCCCCTTGGCGGGCGAGGGAAGCGCCGCCGTCACGGAACGCTCCGCCTGCGATGACTCCGCGCCCCGCGATTCCGCCCCCCCCCGCAACCGACGTGCCGCAAGCCCGCTGCCCGTCGGCCGCCGGCTCGAGTTCCGCTGCCCCCATTGCCCACTCTCCCGCGCGATCATCGCGCTCCGTCCGGCGCGGCGATGCCGCCCGGCGTCCACATCTCTGCCATCAGCATACGGGGATCGCAGAACGCGTCAACGGGCCCGGTGCAGCGTCCTTCTGCGGGCGCCACCGCGAGTGTCGCCACGTGGCGACACTCGGCCTTTCTCGAGGAATCTCGCGGGTCCCGAGCCGGGCGCTCTCGCGGGGTTTGCGGGCCCGGCGCAGGCGCGCGGCGTGCTCTCGTTTCGCAGCCGCCCGGCCGCTGCGAGCGAGCCTGACGGCGCGC
Organism: Planctomycetota bacterium; assembly: GCA_024277065.1. GTDB lineage: Bacteria > Planctomycetota > JAJSAM01 > JAJSAM01 > JAJVHW01 > JAJRPF01. Next base: position 1,985 of record JAJRVY010000073.1, on the reverse strand, counting down.
CACGGACGACCGTGGCGCGGGCCGTCGCGGCGCGCTCTGCGGCCGCTGCGGCGATGCCGCGGGCGCGGCCGCGCGAGCCCTTCCCTGACCCGCGCCCCGGCCCGAATCCACCCCGCCGCGTTGACGACGCCCGGGGCGCCGTCGATCGTAGCCCTGGCAGCGAGCGAGCCGCGGCGGCGCACGCCAAGTGGCCGTGCAAGCGCCGGGAAAGCAGAGAAGCGCGCCAGAGAAGGGAGTCCGGGATGCTGATCAATGTCGCCGACAAGCAGGTCCTGACCGGACCGGGCAACGCCATCTCGCAGTTCATGTCGGACGCCATCGAACTGCAGCAGTTCAACCGCGCAGCGGCCATCCTGGTGGTGCACTACTACCACGGCGATCTGCGGTTCGACTATTGGACCGAGGTCAGCAACGACCTGCGGAACTGGACCCCCGAGGGCCCCAGCGACGCGTTCTCGATCGCCGTGCCCCCGCCGCGGCAGAGGGTCGGCGGCGTGCACGGACGCTTCATGCGCGTGGGCTTCATGCTCGGGGCGGGCACGGCCGGCACCACCGGCCAGATGAGCTTCGATCTCAAGGTCCGCCTGGACGTGGACTCCCTGGATCATGCGTAGCCGCCCCGTCAACTCCATTCATCCCCCGTCATCGCGGCGCAGCGTCGCCGCACAACGAAGAGAAGAGAGGTGCACAGATGATCGTCGCATTCGCGAACAACCAACTCATGGTGGCCAAGGGCAACGGTTCCCAGGGAGGCGCCGCCACGGTGATCACGACGGACCCCGTGCCGATGAACGGCTTCGACCGCGCCTCGGCCATCCTGAACGTCGAGATGTACCTGGACGCCGGCAGCCAGGGACCGACCTTCGAGGCGCAGGCGCAGGTCAGCAACGACGGGGTCAACTGGGTCAACGACGGCCCGGCGATCAGCGGCGTCAACTCGGTGGGCACCCAGCCCATCGACACCAAACTCGCCGAAGGGCAGTCGATCCGCTTCCAGTTCACCTGGAACCCGGAGACGGGAGCCGCCGGCACCGACTACGTCTTCATCTGCTTCGACCTGCACGTACGGCTGGACCACTCGTAGGTCCCTGCGAGGCAGCGATCACGGCGCCGTGCTCGCGGCGCGACGTGGATCCTCGGGATCCGCCATCCGTCGCGTCGCGCACGGCGCCCCAGGAGAGACGGCCAAGAGACAGGGCCAGGAGACAGAGGACCGGGAGGCGAAGCCGTGGCGGAGAACTCCGAGCAAGACTGTGAGTGCCGGTGCCCGTGCGCGCCGCAGGTCGAGGAAACCGCGGCGCCGAGTGCGCCGATGCCGACCGGCGCAGCGGCTCTCGCCGCCTCGCCACCGGCCCTCGCCACGGTCCGCCTGCAGGGCGTACGCGTCCTCACCGGCTCGGCCCAGAGCGCACGCAGGCTCGTGGCGACTCGTCCGGGCCTGCCCGAGGAGAACGGGCTCGAGGATCCCGAGGATCTCGAGGATCCGGCGGACCTCTTCCTGCGCGCCCTCGCGCCGGGTGAACGCGGCGCCTTCGGGCTCTCGGGCGGCGGCACGCTCTGGCGGCCCGGACCCGGCGGTGAGCAGGGCGCCGGGCCCGGACGTTTCGAGCGCACCGACGCGGGCGTCTTCGGCAGCGCGGAAGGCAGCCCCGCGCGCGCCGCGCGCGGCGGCAGCAACGAGGACGCGGGCCGCTCGGCGGGCCCCGCCGGGCAGTACCAGGGCATCCGCCGCAGCGAAGAGCAGGACAAACGTCTCCGCACCGCGGCGCAGATCGCCGAGAGCGAGCGCGAGACCATCGCGAAGAAGGCCGCGCTCTCGCCCGGCGGCAAGGCGGCGGTGGCGTCCGCCAAGGCGGGCAGGGCGCGCCTTGGCACGCCGACCGCGGCCACGCAGCGAACAGCCGAGGGCGTGCGGAAGAAGACCGCCTCGGCGCTGGCCCGCGCCGGCATCTCGGAGGATCTGCCAGGGGGCCCCGGCGCGGCGG
>JAJRVY010000072.1 GCA_024277065.1 Planctomycetota bacterium | reverse complement strand
GCCCCCCATGCACACAACGTCAGCCCGCTCGCTCGTCGCCCCGCTCGCAGCGACGAGTCTCGCGCTCCTCACTCTTCTGGGCGGTGGCCCGCTCGCAGCCCAGGAGAAGGCGCCGGGGCCGGCGCGCCCGGCACCCTCCGCGCTGACGGCCACCGTCAGCTTCGAGAAGGTCTCGGAGTCCTGCTGGGCGGCGACCCGCTCGGACGGCGGGGGCAATGCCGGGTTCATCGTGGGCGAGGAAGCGGTGCTCGTCATCGACAGCCTGGGCCATCCCGCCCTCGCCGAGCAGCTCCTCGAGAAGATCAAGGAGACGACGAAGAAGCCCATCAAGGCCGTCCTGCACACGCAGTGGCACTACGAGCACACGCTCGGCAACCAGGTCTTCGGCGACGAGATCCCCGTCATCATGGGCTCGAAGGCCGGTGACAAGTTCGCCCGCCGCCTCCGCGCGGACGGCATGCTGCTGGGCCCCGCCGGCGGCGCTCACGCCTCGCTCAACATCCGCAAGGTGCGGCCGGCGTCCGAGGTGATCGCCAAGCAGCGCAAGTTCGATCTCGGCGGGATCGAGGTCATCGCGTCGATCGTCGGCGAGTGCCGCTCGGTCGAGGATCTCGTGGTCTGGGTGCCCTCCGAGAAGGTGCTCTACACGGGAGACCTGGTCTCGAACGGCCACCACCCGCTGCTGACCGCCGGCTCCACGTTCCGCACCGTCGATGTTCTGGCCAGGCTCGAGCGCCTGCCCATCGAGCACGCCGTGCCGGGGCACGGGAAGGTCGGCGAGAAGGACATCCTGGCCACGCAGCGCCGCTACCTCATGAATCTGCGCAGCATGGTGCGGCACGTCGGCCAGAAGGACATGAAGCCCGAGGACATCGTCGCCAAACTGGAGATGCCCGAGGCGTACAGCGACCTGGGTCACGCCGCCGCGTGGAAGGACAACGTACTCTTCGTGGTACGGGAGATCTTCACGGGCCGCTAGCGGCCTGCGCCGCGCGGCGCGCCGGTATCGGGCGCCGTATCGGTCGGCGCAGCCGCGTCGGCCTGATCCCCCGCTGACTCCGCCTCGGCTGCGCCGGGCGGGACGAAGACGGGCAGATCGACCGGGATGCGGTCGCGCAGGAACAGGTCGGAGGCGCTCTGGGCGGCATGAGGCACGTGGCACGTATCGCACTCGACTGCGGCGGAGCACCCGGCATCGACCGGCAGACGGTCGGCCTCGTGGCACTTGACGCACGCCGCCGCGAGCGGACGCTGCACGTGCGCGACCGAACCCGCCGAGCCGTGCGCGTCGTGGCAGACCTCGCACTCGCCCGCGGCCACCGGCCCGTGCACCCACGGACGCGCGACGACGTCGATCTCGTGGCAGCCTGTGCAGGCGCCCGCGCGGCCTCCGCGCAGGAACATGTCCGCCGCCGACGGCGCGCGGTGTGGATCATGGCAGACGATGCAGTCCATGGCCGCCATGGCGCCCTCGCGCACGGTGAGATCCTCGTGGCAGGTCACGCACACCGTGTCCGCGCGCTCGGTGCGCATGAGATGCGGAAAGCGCGACTGGTGTCCGTTGTGGCACGGGCGGCAGTTGCCCACCGCCACGGGGCCGTGCACGTGCCCCTCGTCCGAGATGACGATCGACTCGGGGCGCACCTCGTCGGGGTCCGAGTGGCACGTGCCGCACTTGTCCCAGGCACGCTGGATGGCCTGCCACGACCCGCCGCGGAAGCTGCGGCGCCCCTCGCCACCCGTGCCCTCGCCGTGGCAGACCGGGCAGCGCGCATCGACGACCGGCTGGTGAAGGCTCGGGCGCGGTACGGCCCGTCGCGGCCGCCCGTCCTCGGTCATGGCCATCTCGTCGGTCACGGCGTCGGGGTCCGGCACGCCGTCGAACAGGAAGCTCATGATCTCGTAGCGCTCGCGTGGCGACGCCGCGCACGACGCGACGACGGCACTCCCGAGCACGGCCAGCGTGAACACGACGAAGGTGCGCGCCGGACGCGGGACGGACGAGCGAACTCTGGTTCTCGACATACGCAGGATCGACGTGCGGCGACGCGGGGCCTCAGAAGCCCCGCACACCGCGAAGAGCCCTCTCACAGCCTCACGGAGACGACACGATGTCCATGATGCTCTCGACGCCCGCGAACCGGTTCCGAAAGAACATGGCCGTGGCCGCTCTCACGTTCGGAGTGGTGACACTGGTCACGTTCGCGGCACTGCTGAACTCGCCCGTCGCCGCGCAGGAAGGCGCTCCCGAGCGCATTCCCGACGACAAGGAGTGCCTCGACTGTCACAAGAAGACGTTCTCGGGCCCCGTCTCGCACATGGGCGCAGAGGACTGCGAGGCCTGCCACGAGCATGAAGACGAGGGCCTGCACGCGTTCACCGACGCCGTCCCGAAGGAAGAACTCTGCACGCAGTGCCACGAGATCGATCTCGCCGGCGCGGTCCACGGCCCCGTCGCGAAGAGCGACTGCACCGCGTGCCACGAGGTCCACTCGGCGCGCCAGCCCAAGCTGCTCAAGCTTCCGATGGCGCAGCTCTGCAGCTCCTGTCACGAGAGCGTGGCCGGGGCCCCCAAGGAGCACCAGCACGGCCCGTACGCCGTCGGGCTCTGCCAGGGCTGCCACGCCCCCCACGCATCGCAGAACGAATCGCTGTTGCTCGCCGAGGGCAGCGCTCTCTGCAAGCGCTGCCACGAGGAGTTCACCGAGGAGGAGTCGGGGTGGCACATGCCCGTGCAGCAGGACTGCACGATCTGTCACGACGCCCACGAGTCGGACGTGAAGTTCATGCTCCACGAGAAGGCGCCGGACCTCTGCACCGAGTGCCACGACGACATGGGGCAGCGCATCGCCAAGGGCAAGAGCGTCCACAAGGCGCTGCTCACCGACACGAGCTGCCTCGGCTGCCACCTCCCCCACCGCAGCGAGTTCGGCAAGCTCTTGCGCACACCGTCGGAGGACCTCTGCCTGACCTGCCACGATCGGACGTACGAGCATGAAGGCAAGCGCCCGATGGTGAACATGAAGGCGCTGCTCGCGGCCAATCCCAATCACCACGGGCCGGTGAAGGAGAAGAACTGCGAGGGCTGCCACGACCCGCACGCGGCGGACACCTTCCGCCTCCTGCGCAAGCCCTACCCCGAGAAGTTCTACGCCCCCTACGAGCGCGACAACTTCGCGCTCTGCTTCGAGTGCCACCCCGACGACCTCGTGAAGCAGGAGACGTCCAAGGCGACCGGCTTCCGCGACGGCACGCGCAACCTGCACTTCCTCCACGTCAACAAGAAGAAGAAGGGGCGCACGTGCCGTGCGTGCCATGAGGTCCATGCCAGCGACCAGCCTCGCCACCTGCGTCGCACGACTCCCTTCGGGCAGTGGGATCTGCCCATCGGCTTCGAGAAGAGCGGAGACGGAGGATCGTGCGCGCCGGGCTGCCACGCGCCCAAGACCTACTCGCGAGGGCTGGACGAATGACGGCCTCGCTCCGCGCCCTGTCCACCATCGCCTGTCT
>JAJRVY010000071.1 GCA_024277065.1 Planctomycetota bacterium | reverse complement strand
TGGCCGCTCGACCAGGTGATGGTCGTGGCGTTGCCGTCGGGGGCTGCGATCTTCTGCAGGTGATCGCCGACGAAGCGCAGCGAGCTGCCGCCGGGCATGGTCCACAGGAACTCCCCCGTCTCGGGCTCGGTCAGCGTGCCGAGATCGCCGTCCGGCGTCGTGAAGCCGCCGCCCGCGGCGGTGAACGTCACGTAGCGCCCGTCGGGGGTCAGGATCTTCACATCGCCGTTGCCCTGTTTTGCCTGGCCACCAGATCGAGCATCGAGATCCAGTTCATGCCGGTCGTGCCGTTGAAGGCCGCCTGCGAGATGTACTTGGCCGAGAACCCGAACGGCAGCACCACGCCGCGCGCCTGCGCAACGCCCAGGCTGTACACGAACGCGCCGTTGTGGACGTACACGCCCTGGCCGTCCTGGGCGCTCTCGCCAGACGCCGCCCAGAGCGCGCCGGGCAGCGTCGCGCCGGTCACCGAGGAGTTCCCGCCCACAACGCTCGTGTCGTAGAGCAGGGGGTCGGAGTCGGCGGAGTCCAGGAAGCCGTCGCCGTCGGTGTCGCCCATGATCGGGCTCGTACCGTGCATGAAGACCTCGTCGTAGTCGTTCCAGGAATCCGAGTCCGAATGGGCCGAATTGGGGTCGGTTCCAAGAGCCGCCTCGAGCGTGTCGCTGAGGCCATCCGAGTCGGCGTCGGCCGCCAAGGCGGCGGTGGCCGGCAGCACGAGCAAGAGGGCCGTGAGGGCGTGGGTCAGAAGGCGCGCCCGGGTGGTGCGGTTGCTATGCATCGCTCACCGCCGAACCCCAGTGCTTCCTGGCCGCGGCGAGGGCTGCCTTGCGCACGTCGTCGCCCGCGCTGGTGTGCGAACGCACGTAGGAGCGCACGTTTCCCCAGGAGGCGCCGTCGGCATCGCGCAGGTGCAAGAGAGCGACGATGGCCGTGCTGCGCACGACGTCGCTGCGGTCCTCGTCCTCGAAGATGCTCTTCAGCTTGGCGCGCGCGCCGCTGAAGTCCTCGCGGCAGAGGGCGCCGATGGCGGTCATCGCCGTGGCGTCGCCGGCGTCGTCGGCGAGGGCCTTGATGGCCGCGCGGGCGGCAGAACTGTCGATGCGGCGAAGGCGCTCGACCTCGGCGGCCTTGCGGTGCCCCCCGCGGGCGCGCCGCGCGGCGGCCTTGCGCGCGGTGACCGCCGCGTCCTGCGCGTCGGCGCCGCCCGGCCAGGCCACGATCGCAATCGCCAGAGCGGCCGCGACTCCCACCGTGAGCCGCAACAGCGCTCTCCCTCGCGCCCGTGACCTGTTTTCCCGCGCTTGCTGATCCCTACGCACCGTGCCCTCCTTGACTGCTCGCCGCCGAGTTCTCATCTTGCCTGCCCGTCACCTCGGCGCGGGGGCCGGCACTGATCGCAGGTCCGTCGCGCGCTACTTAAGAGATGCACGAGCCCCCATGAGTGCTTCAAAATGGTCGAGGTTTTCTTCTCGGTCGTTCTCCGGGAGCCGCCCGGCGCGAACGCGGCGATGCGCAGCGTCACGCGCGCGGGGAGCGTCGGCGCCCCTACTCGACGCCGCGAATGCGCAGTTCCGCAAGCAGCATCGCGCGCCCCGCCGGGTCTGTGAGCGCGCCGAGAAGCCGCCGCGAGAGAGGTGGTCCACCACACGCGCAGGGGCAGTCCCTCGAGGTAGTGCAGATCGAGCGTCCCCGCAGCACGTCGAGCCTGTTCGCGACGCGGTCCAGACCCGATCCATCGACGATCCACACCTCGGGGAAGCTCGCCAGGCGCGCGCGGAGCCTGCTCTCGAAGCCCGCCACGCACTCGGGCACGACGCCATCTACGAAGCGGACGAAGATCTTCCTGAAGGACTCCCACTTCAGCTTCTGGGCGCGCTCGAAGGAACTCGACGTCGCCGACGTGAAGCCCAGGGCAGAGCTGTCCTCGGCGCACTCCTCGAGAGCGCAGCGCAACGAGGCGGGCGCCCGCGTCACCACCGCGATCCAGAACGCGAACATGGCCTCGAGCGTCCACTTGCGTACTCGCTCCGTGGTCCGAAGCTCCTCGAACACCGCCTCGCCGACCGCCGACGTCACGTGGCGATGCACGAGTTCGAGCGCTCCGATCAGGTTGACGGGTGGGGTGTCGATGACGGTGGCCTCGGAAACGATGCTCCGGAGGATTCATCGACCAAGAGAGGTCGCGCCTGGATCCGTGACGACCGTCTCAGGTCGCCAACCGGACAGCGCTGGCTCTGAGACCGGGTACCCTCCGCTGATGCCCCACGACGACGCGTCCACGCCGGGAGCGCGGCCCGCCGCGCGTGACGCCTACCCCGGACGCCGCCAGATCGAGACGCTCACGGAGAAGGACCTGGCGCAGACGGACGCCTGGTGGTTCCCCGGTCCGGACGGCCACCTGTCGGGTCCCGACGACCAGACCGTGCTGCCGCTCGACACGTCCGCGGCCACCGGCGACGGCGCGGTGGAGTTCCCCGCGGGCCGCTTCCTGCTGCGCGCCGTGTTCACGCTGGCCGACGGATCGCCCGTGACGGGCCACCTGACCTACGCCCCGGATGACGGCGGCGGTCTGCGCGAGCGCGAGCCGACGCTCTGCACGCCGCACGGGCAGATCCCGCTGTGGCACGGCGTGCTCGTGCCGGCCGACGACGACGTGGCGGCGTGGTTGTCGTGGCTCGGGCGCCCGCGCGGCGCCGTCTTCCCGCTGACGTGGCGCGCCGCGATCCATCCCCCGGCCGACGACCTCGGCGGCGCGGCCGCGGGCTTCGTCGTGTACGTGGACGGGGCCGTGCGCGCGCTGCCGTAGCGCGCACGCGCGACGCGCCCCATCACGCACGTCACTCGTCGATCGTCGATCGTCACTCGTCGATGATGGCGACCCGCAACAGCTCGTCGCCGGCGGCAACGGCGTCCACGACCTCGAGGCCCGCCGTGACGGTGCCGAAGATCGTGTCGTAGCCGTAGAGGTGCGGCAGCGTGGAGCGGCAGATGTAGAACTGCGAACCGGCGCTGTTCACGCTCTTCTGGCCGCGCGCCATCGCCACCGTCCCGCGGACGTGGTTACGGTCCGAGATCTCGGCGTCGATCGCGTAGCCCGGTCCGCCCGTGCCGTCGCCCTTGGGGCAGCCGCCCTGGATCACGAAGTTGTCGATGACGCGGTGCCACTTGGTCTTGTCGTAGAACCCCTGCCTGGCGAGTTTGACGAAGTTCTCGCAGGTCTTGGGCGCCACGCGCTTGTGCAGCCGGAACGCGATCGTCCCCTTGCTCGTCTCGAGAACAGCGTGCATCGATACCTCGGTCTTGTCGCGCAGGAAGCGGATCGGTGGGAGTGCCGGGCGCGCCCTCTGGGAGTACTGGGTGAGCGCTCGCTCCGGACTTGACACGCACCGGCCCGGCGAAGCCTCGGAGTCTACGGGCACGCGCAGGAATACGTGCTGGATTCGGGCGGACCGCCGGCGGACGCGCGCCGCACGGCCTCGCCGGGCGCCGGTGTCAGCGTCCGCGCTGCGTACCCCGCCACCATGCCTCGATGCGCACGACGGCGTCCTCGTACGCCGGGCTCGGGTGGAGCGTGACGTCGAGACCGCCGAGAAGCGTCGAGCCGCCGTCGCACAGGGCGAACAGCGCCCGCTGCGCCGCGCGGCGGACCGCGGTGCGGGGATCCCTCAGACGAGCGAGGAGCGCCGGCGCGGCAGCATCCACCGACGCACGGGCGGCCGCGGCCGCCGCGGCGGTCACGACGTCCTCGGGCGCGTCCGCGGCGAGGACGAGCACGACGAGGTCCTGCGGCGACAGCGTGCCGAGCGCGGCGACGGCGGCGCGGCGCAACCGCGCGCCGGACGCCCCGAGCGCCACCGCGCGCAGGACCGGCGCGGCCCCCTCGGGCGCCGCGAGCTCCACGCGCTTCAGCGACAGCATGCGGTCGGCGGCGTCCGCCGCATCGTCCGCCAGAACGCGCAGGTCGTCCCGGAAGTAGGCTTTGAACCCCGCCGGATCGTCGGTGGCCTCGATGGCGAGCATGAGACGTGCCGGGACGCGCGCCGTGCCCGTGCCGGCCAGAGCCGCCTCGAGGCGTGCGCCGAGATCCCGCGCATCGGGCAGGCGCCCCACGGCAAGCACGCGTTCGGCGTCCGCCCGCAGCCGCGCGGGAAGCGTGCTGAGGGGCTCCCCGGCGAGCGCGCGCTCGTAGTCGCGCGCGGCCCCCGCCGCGTCGCCGAGCGCGCCCCGCGCGTACGCCCGCTCGGCGCGTGGCAGGAGTCCCATCGGGTGCAGGCGCGTCGCGTCGTCGGCAAAGCGCAGCGCCTCCTCGAAGCGCTCCGCGCGGTCGAGCAGCTCGGCCAGCATCGTCGGCACGATGTCACGCTTGGTCTCGACGTCGTAGGTCAGCGCGCTGCGCAGCGCGCGCTCGGCGCCGTCCAGGTCGCCCTTCTTCAGCAGGCCGTCGGCCTCGATCGTGCGCCAGACGCGCTCGGTGGCGGCGAACGACCGTCGTGCGGCCGGGTCGCCGGGGTCCAGCGCCACCGCGAACGAGAACGCACGGCGCGCCGCGGCGAGAGCCTCGCCCGCCTCACGCCCGCGGCCCAACTGCCGCAGCAGCCCGGCCTCCTCGAGGCGCTCCTGCCCCTCGAGCACGAGGTTGCCGACCTTCAGCGCCACGTCGTAACGGTCGGCCACGTCCGGGTCGTCGCCGTACAGGATCGGCAGCGAGTCGTAGCTGCGGCGCAGCTCGCCGCAGGCGCGGATGTTCTCCCACAGGTAGTTCAGTTGGACGTTCAGGGGGATGGGATGGAACTCGAGGGTCGGGAACTCGTCGGTCATCGGCGCGACGTCACCGAACGCTGCGAGTACGTCGCCCGCCGCGACGAGCGTCCCGAGCGCGCGCACGGGGTCGTCGTAGCCGATCTCCGCCAGGTCCTCGCGCACGCCGGGCGCCGCCATGCACGCCGCGACGCGCGCGGCGTCGATGACCAGCGGCTCGTTGCCGCCGATCAGCGCGACGGCGCCGTCCACGAAGAACATCGCCGCCCCCGGGAACACCTTCACGAAGGCCGAGACCAGTTGCCGCAGGTGCGCGCGCGAGAGCCCCTGGAGCGGGATCCACTGGCACATCGTGCCGCCCGGCGCGAGCCGCGGCGCGCACTCACGGTAGAAGTCCTCGGTGTAGAAGTGGATCGCTGCGGGCGTGTAGGGCATCAGCGGCTCGAGCGAGATGACGTCCCACTGCTCGGTCGAGCGCAGCACGAAGTTGCGCCCGTCGTCGATGTGTACGCGCACGTCGAGATCGTCGCGGCCAGCGCCCGTCAGGACGCCGCGATTGACGTCCTCGAAGTAGCCGGCGACCTCCAGCACCTGCGGGCTGATCTCGACGATGTCGAGTTCCTTGACCGCGGGGTGCGTGGCCACCGAGCCCGCCGTCGTCCCCGTCCCCCAGCAGATCACGAGCGCGCGCCGCGGATCGCGGGCGAGGGCGATGGGGAGATGCGCGAGCATCCGCATGTAGCGGTACTCGGGCTTGGTGCCCGCCGCCTGGAACTCGTCGGTGTAGAGCAGGTAGTAGTCGTCGCGCACGTTGCGCACGACCGACACCTCACAGACCGTGCCCTCGCGCGTCTCGAGCAGGCGGTTCTCGCGCGCCCGCGATCCGGCGAAGACGTGCGACCGCATGAGGAACGGCACGCGCGGATCAGCCGCCACGATCAGCGCGGTCAGCGCCACGGCGCCGGCCACGGTCCAGTTGCGGAAGCCGGCACCGGTCTCGCCCGCCAGCCGCAGCACGATCGCCCCCGAAACGAGCGCCAGGGCGGCCACCACCACCGCCGACCAGGCCGGACCGGCAAGGGGCGCGAGCACGAAGCCGGCGAGGAGCGCGCCCAGCACGGCACCCACGGTGTTGACCGCATACAGCCGCCCGATGCGCGCCCCCAGGTCGCCGAGCCCGCGCTGGAAGACCGCCGCCGCGAGCGGGAACACGCCCCCCATCAGGAAGGCCGGCGGCAACAGCACGACCGCGCTGGCCAGAACCAGCGTGACGATGTGGCGCACGCGCAGCGCCTCGATCCCGAGCGTATCGCCGACGAAGACCCAGATGGCTCGCGTGCCCTCGAAGTGGTGCGTGAGCAGCAGGAGCACACCGCCGCCGGCGACCCCCACGGCCAACTGCAGCCGTCCCATGAGGACCGCCGGGCGCGTCGTCCGCGAGGCGACGCGGCCGAACACGAACCCGCCGAGCGCGAGCCCCAGCAGGAACGTCGAGAGCATCGCGCTGAAGGTGTAGGTGAAACCCTGCAGGAAGAAGATGAGCAGCCGCGTCCACACCACCTCGGCGGCCAGCCCCACGAGCCCACCCGCGAAGACGGCCACGAGCGCGGCGACGGCTGTGCGCCTGCGGTGGCGCGGCGGCGCCGCCCCCGGGTCCGCGGCCACGTCCTCGGTCGGCGGCGGCGCCGCGCCGGCCAGCCCCGCTGCGGCCGCCGGCAGCAGCGGCACGAGGAGCCCGCCGATGCCGATCAGGACGTTGAGCCCCGCCGCCCAGCGCGTCGAGCCGAGCACACCGGCGGATTCGATCAGCCAGAACCCGGCCACCGCGGTCCCGACCACGGCCCCGATCGTGTTCGCGCCGTAGAGGAGACCGACGTTCGCTCCGGTGCGGCGCGGATCAGCGACCATCGCCCGGACGAGCAGCGGCAGCGTCGTGCCCATCAGGAAGGTCGGCACGAGGAGCACCACGAAAGCGCCCACGAAGAGGACGGGCGAGGCCGCCGTGCCGAGGCCCAGGTAGGTCCCGCGCACGACGCCCACCAGCCACGGAAACGCCAGCGCGAAGGCCCCGATCGCCGCCTCGAACACGGCGTAGAGGACGATCGGCCGGCGCACGCGATCGGCCAGCCGCCCGCCCACCTCCGAGCCCAGCGCGAGCCCCAGCATGTAGGCCGCGAGGATCAGGGAGATGGCGCGCGTGGTGTTGCCGAACACCAGCACGAGATGGCGCGTCCAGGAAACCTGGTACGCAAGGGCGGCGGCCCCTGAGAGGAAGAAGAGGACGAGGACCAGCGTCCGGCGCATCGTGCGGATCGTAGGGGACCGCAGGGGCGTGCCGAGACGGAAACGCCGCTGTGCCTCTTCCCGCGGGCGCCGTGCTCGGGCACCATCCGCCCACGGCCTTCGCGAAACTCGCGCGCAGTGGGCGGGTTCCAGAAGGGCCGGGAGCGATCTCCGACACGTGACCGCGAACGATCCCGACACCGATCTGATGCTCCGCTGTGCGCGGGGTGACGAGAGCGCGTTCGAGGAGATCGTGCGCCGGTATCAGGGGCGGATCGCGAGCCTGGCTTTCCGCTACCTGGGCTCGGCAGCGGATGCCGAGGACGTGGCGCAGGAAGTGTTCCTGCGCGTTCACCGGGCGAGGGAGACCTACGAACCGACCGCCAAGCTGTCCACCTGGATCCACCGCATCACGGTCAACGCCAGCCTGAACCTCCTGCGCCGCCGCCGGGTGCGCAGGCACCTGAACGCGGAGATGCCGGCCGGGGGAGCGGACCGAGAAGCGGATGCCGACTTCGAGGATCCCACCGCGAAGCGCCCCCACGAGGCCCTCCTGGAAGCGGAACTCGCCGCGGTGCTGCGCGAGATCATCGAGCGGCTACCCGAGCGACAGCGCACGGCGATCCTCCTGAACAAGTACCAGGGTCTCTCGTACGAGGACACGGCGGCGACGCTCGGCTTGTCGCTGCCGGCGGTGAAGAGCCTGCTGACGCGGGCGCGGGTGAACATCAAGGAAGCGCTCTTGCCGTACCTGACCGCCGGGCGCTCCGGGGCGGGTACCGCCGAGGACGACGACGCATGAAATGCAAGCAGACCTCCATCGAGCAACTGGTCGCCCACGCGGACGGCGAACTCGACGCCCGTGAGGAAGAGACCGTCGCGCGCCACGTCGCGTCGTGCGCCGCCTGCGCCCGCGAGGTCGATCTGCTGCGACGCTCCGGCGCCCTCGTCGCGGGGATGACGCGTCTGACCCCCGGCGCGGCGTTCACGCGCCGCGTCGTCGCCGCCGCGCGCCGCGCACCGGCGCCGCCGCGAGGCGCTCTGCGGCGCCTGTGGCCGGCGGCGGCCGCCGCGGCCGCCGTGCTCCTCGCCGCCGTCGCGGCGCGCGTCTGGCTGACCGCGCCGTCCAGCGCCGACGCCGGCGCGTTGCTCACGGCCCGAGAGGAACGCGAGATCGCGGCCGATCTCTACGTGCTCTCGAACCTCGACGCGCTGCGGGGCGCGGAGGCGGAGGAGCTGATCTCGCTCGTGGAGGATCTGGACATCCTCGAGGGCACCGAGCCCGAGGTCTCCGGCCTGTTCCCGGACGACGAGGACGGGGGGTAGCCATGCGCCGGCTGCTCCTGGCCCTGCTCGTATTCGTCGCCGTCGCCGCGCCCGCGGCGAGCATCGCCCGCGCGGGCGATGACGCCGGCGCGCTGCGCCGCCGGCTCGAGATCATCCGCAAACTGCCGCCGGAGGAGCAGCAGAGGCTGCGCGAGGCGCTGGCGCGCTTCCGGTCGCTGCCTGCGGCCGAGCAGCAGAAGCTGCGCCGGCGCGCCGCCCGGGTCGGGCCGGATCGCCTGCGCGAGCTGGTCGGGCGCAACGTCGAGCGTCTGCGGCGCCGCAACGCGGCGCTGCGCCGCGAGCGCGAGGAGATCGTGCGTCTGCTGGGGGGCGCCGAGCGCTTCGCGGGACTCTCGAACGTCGAGCGTCGCTACCTGGTCAGTCTGGGCGTGCGCAGTTTCCAGAAGCACATCCGGCGCTCGCTCCTCGACATCGCCGGCCCGGGCGAGATGAACGCCTTCAGCCGCCTCCCGCGCACCGAGCGCAAGGCCAAGCTCGAGGCGGCGGTGCGGCAACTCTAACAGAACCTGCTCGCGGCCGAGACCCCGCAGTCCCGCGCCGTGATCCTCGGCCTGCCGCCCAAGGAGCAGAAGCGACGGCGGCGGGAGCTCCTCGCCGAGCACCGCCTCTCGCTCGTGCCCTCCTTCGTGACGGCGTTCGAGAGGCAGCGCGTACGCCCGTTCCTGCTCCTGCCGCCGGACGAACGACGCCAGGCGGCCGAGCGGTGGGCCACGCGGGCGCGCTGGTTCGAGGTCCGGCAACGGCTCGAGGTCGAGGTCGGCGTCAGCCGCGATGTGCTCGAGCTGCTCTCCGATCTCGGCCCCGAGGACTGGGCGCGGGTGCGTGACGAATACGATCGCTCGGCGACGATGGACCCCGTCGAGCGCCGCTTCCATCTCGAGGACGAGATCCGCGAGGTACATGGCCGCGCAGCGCTCGACGGACGGGCCGACCGGCGGCACGATCGCGGGCGCCTGCGAGGCCTCATGCGCGATTCGCGCGGACCGAGAAAGCGGGGTCCGAGTGAGCGCGAACGGTGATCACTCAGGCTCGAAGCGCGCCGCCGGCAGAAGAAAACACCCCTCCCTCGTAACCTTCGGCGTTCTCGCGCGACCTAGCTAGTGGCGGCAGGGCGTTCGACGCAGACCCCTCATGCGGTTCCCTCCTATCCGTCCCACCACCTGTCGGCGCCCTCCGCCAACTCCGACAGGAGCGCCAACGGCCTCGACGGGGGCCACGGTACGCGGGCAGAGTACGCGGGCAGAGTACGCGGGCAGAGAACCTTGAACGAAACTACAAGTCCTTCATGAGCAACGAGTTGCGCCGCCCACTCGCAGATCGAGGGCATTTTTCTCGTTCCGGCGGTTGACGCTCCCCAGGTGAGTGATACGTTTCTCCCGCCCCCGAACAGGGGCCCCGAACGCGGCTCTCGCGTCTCACGAGAGCGCACCGGGGACAGGGCACGCCCGGAAGGAGAGAGCCGGGCTTTTTGACAGCGCAGTGGACCGATCTCAGGGCAAACCCACCGAAAGGTGGCGACGCAAAGCTATAGGGCCTCGAACTCCGCGGACAGCGGAGTGAGTGGCAGCCAGTTGCCGGTCTGTGACGACGCCCAGCCCGCACCATGGTGCGACTCGCGGGAGCGCCGCTCACGCGGAGGGCCTCGCGGCCGTCCGACCTCCCTGACCGCGGTTCACGCGCCGGATGCAAGGGAGGAAGAAGAGATGCGCATTGCCGACGCCGACTTGAAGGACACCTGGACCGAGTTCAAGGCGAGCCCCACCGAGGACCTGCGCAACATCCTGCTCGAGCGCTACCTGCCGCTCGTCAAACACGTCGCGACGCGCCTGTCACACTCACTGCCGTCCTTCGTCGATGTCGAGGACCTCGCCGGCATGGGCATCTTCGGCCTCTTCGACGCGGTCAACCGCTTCGACCCCACCATGGGCGTCAAGTTCAAGACCTACGCGATGAACCGCATCCGCGGCAGCATCCTCGACGAGCTGCGCAGCCTCGACTGGGTGCCGCGCCTCGTGCGCATCAAGGCCGGCAAGATCGACAAGGCCTGCAACGCGCTGCACCGCACGCTCGGCCGCGAGCCGACCTACTACGAGATGTCGAAGCAGCTCGAGATGGACTTCGACGAGTACAACTCGATGATCGAGGGCGGCTCGGCGACGGCCATGATCTCCCTGTCGGAGGAGTGGACCGATCAGGAAGACAACCACGGCAACCGCAAGATCGATCTCCTCGCCGACGACGACAGATCCGGCAACCCGACGCATCGCCTGCAGCTCGACGACATCCGCGGGGTCATCGCGAACCAGCTCACGGAGAAGGAGCGGACGATCGTCACGCTCTACTACTACGAGGGGCTCTCCATGAAGGAGATCGCCGCCGTACTGAACCTGACCGAGTCGCGCATCTGCCAGATCCACGGCAAGATCATCACGCGCCTCGACGAGCAGCTCGAACGCGCCAAGGCGAACCTCTTCGCCTGAGAAGGCGCGGGCCCCAAGGAAACGGGAGCGGGTTGCGCGCTCAGAAACCGAGGATCGGCGCGATCCTCTCGACCACGGCCGTCGTTCCGAGCAGCGCGTCGCGGCGGTCGGGTTCTCCCGCGGGCCGGGTCAGCACCGTGCCGCCGGCCTCTTCGACGACGACGATCGACGCCGCGATGTCCCAGGGCGCGAGCGCGAAGTCGATCGCCGCCGCGTACGCCCCCTCGGCGACCATCGCGTGCCCGAAGCAGTCGCAATACCCGCGCAGCCGCGGGAAACCCGCTCGCAACGTCGTCAGCGCCGCGCCGAGTCCGCGTCGGAGAAACACCCGCTCGTCCGGAACGTGGACGATCGCCCGCTCGGGGTCGATGAACGCTTCTGCCCGGATCGCCAGTCCGTCGCGTGTCGCGCCGAGCCCCCGCGCCGCCGAGTAGCAGTTGTCGATGGCCGGGATGTGAACCACGCCCACGAGCGGGCGTCCGTCACGCGTGTCTTCAAGGGCGACGAGAGTTCCCCAGAGCGGGACGCCGTTCACGAACAGGAACGTCCCGTCGATCGGATCGACGATCCAGCGCAGATCGGTCGCGGTGCCCGATGCGCCGTGCTCCTCGCCGAGGACGTCGCACGCCCCGAGCTCGGCATCGGTCGCGAGCACCTCGCGCACGCTCGCCTCCGCGTCGCGATCGGCGCGGCTCACCAGCGACCCGTCGGCCTTCGTCTCGATCCGCAGCGCCGGGTCACGAAAGTGGCGCAGCGCCGTGTCGCCACCGGCCCGAGCCGCACGACGCGCGACGTCCAGAGCGTGGCGGAGGAACGCTTCGTCGAATGTCGTGGGACTGCCCATCTCGCCTCCCGGTCGGGGTGGATCGGCCGTGGATACACGGATCATCGCGAAGTGGGAACGAATCGAATCGGAGAAGAGAGGCGCGAGCGGGAGCGTCGCGTTTCCTTCGTCCACGCCTTCTCGCAGATCGCGCCGGAAAGTTGCGTGCCCCGCGGGGGCTGACGGTTACCGTCCCGGCGCGATGCAAGATCTCCGCGTGACCCGCCACCATCACCGTCATCACCACCCCGTGAGGGTTCGGCCGATGGTGAACGCGTAGCGCGAAGAAACGCAGACGAGATACCAGGACGCCGGCCCGTGAGCCGGCGTTTCGTTGTTTCATGGCGCGTCGTCGGTCTCCGGGCCCGTCCTCGAGGAGGATGGGATGGAAGAGATGCCGAACGATGCGCCACCACTGCGGCTGGCGCTGCCGAAGGGCCGCATGCAGGCCGCGATCGAGCGACTCCTGGGAGACGCGGGGATCGACGTGCGCGCAACCGCGCGCGCCTACCGGCCCGCCGTCTCTCTCCCGCGCTGTGAGACGAAGCTGCTCAAGCCGCAGAACATCATCGAGATGTTGCACGCGGGATCGCGTGACGCCGGGTTCGCGGGCGCCGATCTCGTCGCCGAGAAGGCGGCGGAACTCGTCGAACTGCTCGACACGGGCCTCGATGCGGTGCGTGTCGTGGCCGCGGCGCCGGAGGCGCTGCTCACCGCCGGGCACCTTCCCTCGCGGCGACTCGTGGTCGCGTCGGAGTACACGCGACTGACGCGACGCTGGATCGAGTGCCGCGGCCTCGATGCGACGCTCGTGCGTTCGTACGGCGCCACGGAGGTCTTCCCGCCCGAGGACGCCGACGTCGTCGTGGACAACACGGCGACCGGCGCAACGCTCGCGGCGAACGGGCTCGTCGTGATCGATGAACTCCTCCGTTCCTCCACCCGCCTCTATGCGAACCCACGCGCACTCGAGCGCCCGCAGTTGCGCGCGCGTCTCGACGATCTCGTACTGCTCCTGCGCTCGGTCCTGGATGCGCGGCGCCGCGTCATGGTCGAGGTCAACGTCTCGGCGGCGCGCCTCGGGGCGGTCGTGGAGATCCTGCCCGGAATGCGAGAGCCCACGATCTCGCCGCTCTTTGGCGACGCGGGATTTGCGATCAAGGCGGCGATCCCCCGCGATCGGCTCGCCGCCGTTCTCCCGGAGGTGCGTGCCCGCGGGGGGACGGACATCGTCGTGACGGCCATCGGACAGATCGTCGCGGGACCGCTCGATACGGACGGTGGGCGGCGATGACCACGGCCCCCACGGCGTCCTTGCGCCTCGATGCGAACGAGGGTTCGCGCCCGGATCTCTCGGTGCTCGGTGTCGCCGCCGCGTTCGACGCCGACACCCTGCGGACGTATCCCTCTGCGCGCTCCCTCGAGTGTCTCCTCGCGGAACGCGTCGGTGTCCACGCCGACCGTGTGCTCGTCACCGCGGGGGCGGACGAGGCGCTCGATCGCGTGCTGCGTTCCGTCGCGGGTCCCGGCGGCCGCGTCGTCGCGCCCACCCCGTCGTTCTCGATGATCCCGCGCTACGCGCGTCTTGCGGGCGCGACGTTGCGCACGTTCGCGTGGCGCTCCGGATCTCTCCCGATCGACGCCGTCGTCGCCGCGTGCGCCCCGCGCGTGGACGTGCTGATCGTCGTCACCCCGAACAACCCGACCGGGTCCGTCGCGCGTCTCGATGCGATCGTCGCGTTGCGCGAGCGCGTTCCCGAGGCGCTTCTCGTCGTCGATCTCGCCTACGTGGAGTACGCCGACCGCGATCCGACAGCAGCGTTGTTGCGTCTGCCCCGCACGCTCATGCTGCGCACGCTCTCGAAGGCGTGGGGTCTCGCCGGGCTGCGCGTCGGCTACCCCCTCGGCCAGCCGTCGATGATCGCCGCATTGCGCTGCGCCGGCGGCCCGTTCTCGGTCGCCGGCCCGTCCCTCGCACTCGCCGCGACACGTCTACGCACCGGCGTGGCGGACGTCGCGCAGCACGTTGCACGCGTGTGCCGGGAGCGTGCGGAGCTCCGCGACGTGATTGCGACACTCGGGATGCGGGCGCCAGAGTCCCAGGCGAACTTCGTGCTCGCCACGCTGCCGGACGCCCCACGCGTGGCACGCGCACTCGCCGCGCGCGGGATACACGTCCGGAGCTTCGACGGCGACGACGGTCCGCGGGACGCGCTGCGCATCAGTTGCCCGGGGGACGCGCGCGACTTCGCCCGGCTCGTGGCGGCGCTCCGTGAGGTGTCGGCATGACCGGCCGCCGCGGAACGTGCGCGCGCGACACCGGCGAGACATCCGTGCGCGTCCGCGTCGATCTCGGCGGCGGTGACGCCTCGGTGAACTCGGGAGTCGGATTCCTCGATCATCTCGTCGAGACACTCGCACGCCACGCGCGAATCGGCATCGAGATGCTCTGCACCGGCGACCTCCACGTCGACGATCACCACACCGTCGAGGACTGCGCGCTCGCGCTCGGTGCGGCGCTCGACGACGCGCTCGGAGAGCGTCGCGGCGTGGCGCGCTTCGGATCGGCGTATGCGCCGCTCGACGACGCGCTGGCGCGAGCCGTCGTGGATCTCTCGGGTCGCCCGCATGCCGCGATCGACCTCGGTCTGCGACGGGAGCGGCTCGGCGCACTCGCCTGCGAGAACATCCCCCACTTCGTCCGATCGCTCGCCACCGCGATGCGTGCGGCGATCCATCTCGACGTCCTGCGCGGAGAGAACGACCACCACCGGGCCGAGGCCGCCTTCAAGGCGCTCGCACTCGCGCTGCGAGCGGCCGTAGCGCGCGACGGCGACGACATCCCGAGCACGAAGGGAACCCTCTCATGAAGAACGACGTCCTGGTGATCCGCACCGGCGCTGCGAACCTGGCTTCCGTCGCCGCCGCGCTGCGACGGGCCGGAGCGCGAGCGATCGTGAGCGACGACCCGAGCCGCGTGGCGAGCGCGCCGGCCGTGGTGCTTCCCGGCGTCGGCGCGTTCGGCCCGGCAATGGAGCGGCTGCGCGCCTCACGCGTGGACGTTGCCGTGGCGGCGCGCGTGCGGCGTGGTCGGCCGACGCTGGCGATCTGTCTCGGGCTCCAACTCCTGACGTTGGGTAGCGAGGAGGCCGAGGGCGTCGGCGGCGTCGGCGTCCTCCAGACGGAGGTCGCGCGTTTCCCGGACGGCGTCCGTGTCCCGCA
The DNA here is from genome assembly GCA_024277065.1 of Planctomycetota bacterium. Classification (GTDB taxonomy): domain Bacteria; phylum Planctomycetota; class JAJSAM01; order JAJSAM01; family JAJVHW01; genus JAJRPF01. Next base: position 7,751 of record JAJRVY010000071.1, on the reverse strand, counting down.
GATGGGTTGGAACGACGTCACGCCGGACGCCTCATGCGCTCTCCTGCGATCCGGGGCCGCGTACTTCGCGAATTCGCTGCGCGTCACGCGGCCCCCGAAGGGGTGGTCCGCGGCGTGGGGCTCGCACGGCGGTCGCTTCGTCGCGGCACTCGAGCGGGGAGCGGTCCTCGCGTGTCAGTTCCACCCGGAACTCTCCGGGGCGTGGGGTGCGGACCTGATCTCCCGGTGGCTGGTGGCCGCGCGCGGCGAGGTGGCGACGTGCTGATGCGACGCGTGATCGCGTGTCTGGACGTGAAGGACGATCGCGTCGTCAAGGGCGTTCGCTTCCGGCTGCTGCGCGACGTGGGCGAACCGGCCGGCCTTGCGCAGGCGTACGCCGCACAAGGCGCCGATGAGATCGTTCTGCTGGACGTTTCGGCCACGCCCGAGAGGCGTCGTCACGCCGTCGCAACCGTTCGCGCCGTGCGCACGCACCTCGCGATTCCGCTGACGGTGGGCGGCGGCATCCGGTCGGTGGACGACGCGCGGGCGTTGCTCGACGCCGGTGCCGACAAGGTGGCGGTCAATGCCGCAGCGGTGGCGCGTCCGCGCCTGCTCGACGAACTGTCGCGCCGCTTCGGCGCACAGTGTGTCGTGCTGTCGATCGATGCGCTGCGCAGGCCGCGGTACCACGAGGTCATCGTTCGCTCGGGGGCCGCGCCGACCGGGATCGACGCGGTGGAGTGGGCGCGCACGGGCACCCGTCACGGTGCAGGCGAGATCCTCCTGACCGGTATCGACCGCGACGGAACCCGCGCCGGCTACGACCTCGAACTCATCCGGAACGTCGCGGCGAGCGTGAAGGTCCCCGTGGTGGCATCCGGGGGCGGCGCGACGGTCGCGCACATGCTGGAGGCATTCGCCGCGGGCGCGGACGCCGTGCTCGCCGCGTCGCTTCTCCACGACGGCGTCATGACGATCGGCGCACTGAAACGAGAGCTCGCCGAGCACGGCGAGGAGGTACGACCGTGATCATCCCCTCCATCGACATCGTCGGCGGCAACGCCGTGCAACTGGTCGGCGGGCGCGCCCACGCCCTCGACGCGGGTGATCCTCGGCCGATCGCCGACCGCTTCGGCCGTGTCGGCGACGTAGCCGTCGTCGATCTCGATGCGGCGCTCGGCCGCGGATCGAACGTGGAGGTCGTGCGCGACCTTCTCGCCCGCGCGCCCTGTCGCGTGGGCGGCGGAATCCGCGATGTGGACGTGGCGCGACGCTGGCTCGACGCGGGGGCGCGCAGTGTCGTTCTCGGCACCGCGGCGATTCCGGAGGTCCTGCGCCGGCTCCCGCGAGATCGCGTCGTCGTCGCGCTGGACACGCGCGAAGGAGAGGTGGTCGTGGATGGCTGGCGGCGCGGCACCGGAAGCGGCGTGATCGAGCGCATGTGCGCTCTGCGGCCCTACGCGGATTCGTTCCTCGTCACGTTCGTCGAACGCGAAGGACGACTGGCCGGCACGGATCTGGGCCGCGCACGCGCGCTCGTCGCCGCGGCCGACGGTGCGCATGTGACGATCGCCGGGGGGATCACGACGGCGCAGGAGGTCGCCGCGCTCGACGAGATCGGAGCCGAGGCGCAGGTCGGCATGGCGCTCTACACGGGGCGGCTCGGACTCGGCCAGGCGTTCGCGGCGCCGCTGCGGAGCGATCGAAGCGACGGACTCTGGCCCACGCTGGTGACCGACGAGGCCGGCGTTGCTCTCGGTCTGGCGTACTCTGACCTCGAGAGCCTCTGTCGCGCCGTCGAGAGTGGACGCGGCGTGTACCGCTCGCGCTCGCGCGGCCCGTGGGTGAAGGGCGCGGTGTCCGGGGCGACGCAGGAGCTCCTGCGCGTGACGGCCGACTGCGACCGCGATGCGCTGCGTTTCACCGTCCGGCAACGGGGGGCCGGGTTCTGTCACAGCGGCACGCGGACGTGCTTCGGGGACGACCGCGGACTGGGAGAACTCGCGCGACGGCTCGCGGCCCGCTGCGGCGCCGCGCCGCGCGGCTCGTACACGCGACGGCTCCTGGATGATCCCGCCCTCTTGCGCGCGAAGCTGATCGAGGAGGCCGGCGAACTGGCCGACGCGGCGTGTACCGCGGACGTCATCTGGGAGACTGCCGATGTCCTCTACTTCGCTCTCGTCGCTCTCGCCCGCTCGGGTGCGTCTCTTCCCGCGGTCGTGGACGAACTGGATCGCCGGGCGATGGCGGTCTCCCGCCGCCGCGGAGCGGACTCGCGATGACGGGCGACGTGTTCCTCCGGCGCCTGCCGCCGCGCCAGGTGAGGGCGCGACGTCGCGACGCAGTGGACGCCGCGGCGCTCTCCGTCGCGACGCGCATCGTCGATGACGTGGCGCGCGGCGGCGAGCCCTCGCTGCGTGATCATGCACGGCGCCTCGACGGCCTCGGCGTCGCCGCGCCGCTGGTCATCGGGCGCGCAGACCTGCACGCCGCGCTCGCGTCGATCTCGCACCAGAAGCGTGATCTGCTCGAACGGATGAACGCGCGCGTGACGGCGTTCGCGCGTGCGCAGCGATCGGCGTTGAGCGACGTGTGCGTGCCTGTACCCGGCGGCGAGGCGGGCCACGAGATCGTTCCGGTCGAGCGCGCCGGGTGCTACGCGCCGGGCGGTCGCTTCCCGCTGCCCTCGTCGGTGATCATGACCGCGGCGACAGCGCGTGCCGCCGGTGTCGGCGAGGTCTGGGTCGCGTCGCCCCGCCCCGCCCCGATCACGCTCGCGGCCGCCGCAGTGGCCGGTGCGGACGCGCTGCTCGCCGCCGGTGGAGCGCAGGCGATCGCAGCCCTCGCGTATGGAGCGGGAGCGATCCCGCCCTGCGACGCGGTCGTCGGTCCCGGGAACGCGTACGTCACCGCCGCAAAGCAGCTCGTGGCGGGGCGTGTCGCGATCGACATGCTCGCGGGTCCTTCGGAGCTGGTCGTTCTGGCCGACGAAAGCGCGCGCGCGGACGTGGTGGCGGCCGATCTCCTGGCACAGGCCGAGCACGATCCCCAAGCGTTCCCGGCCCTCGTGACGTCGAGCGCTGCGCTCGCCGACGCGGTGGACGTGGCGCTCTGCGAGCAGCTCGTGGGTCTTGCGAGCGCAGACATCGCGCGCGCTGCACTGGCCGGCGGACTGGTGTGCGTGACGAGTTCGGACGCCGAGTCCGCCGAGGTCTGCAATCGACTCGCGCCCGAGCACCTGCAGTTGTGCGTGAGCGACGAGGAGAGCGTGCGCCCCCTGCTGCGCCACTACGGAGCCCTCTTCAGCGGCGCGTGTGGCGCCGAGGTTCTCGGCGACTACGGCGCCGGTCCGAATCACACGCTGCCGACCGGCGAGACGGCGCGCAGTCAGGGCGGCCTCTCCGTGTTCACGTTCCTCCGCATCCGCACCTGGCTTCGGATCGGGGATGCGGCCGCCGCGCAAGCGCTCCTGCAGGATGCAGTGGGCCTTGCGCAACTCGAGGGCCTCGAAGCCCACGCGCGCGCGGCGCAGATCAGGCTGAGCACCGTTCGCGTCCGGTGATCGTTCCGTCCGCCAACGCGACGGAGTCCCATAGGGTCGCGCGGCTTCCCACCAAGGAGACGCTCCCGTGCACACCGAAAATCTGTCCCGCTGGCAGCACGAGCACGCCTTCGTCGGCGGCGGCGTCCAGGCCGCGGAACGGCGCACGCGCGTCGTCGTCGTCGTGACCGCTGCAATGATGGCCGTCGAGATCGTGGCCGGCACGACGACCTGGTCCACGTGACCGTGGAAGTGAATCGCTGCCCAGCCGCTGTCACGGCGTAGCCGGCAGCCGAGCGGCTCTCCAGGCCGCCGGGAGACCACCGAGACCACCGAGGGACGGCCGCAACTAACGGGCTCGAGCGCAACTAACAGGCTCGGGCAAGCGATGCGCCGCGGTCGTCGCCGCACGGAACCCCGAGCACGCCGCACGGCACGGCGCACCTCGCCTCGCCTCGCCAACCCGGCGTCGAGTTCGTATACCGCGTCGTAGGGGCGGGGCTACGTCCCGGCCCCGGAGGTTCGATCATCGCCCCGGCAACGACGTACCCCCCGCGGGCGCGGCCCACCCACCGCACGGCCGGGCGGCGGCGCCCCCGTCCACGCCGATCACCGCGCCGGCCCGGATGTCCCGAGTACGCCGCGAGACGTGACGACAGCCGTCCGCGCCAGGAACCTCCGGGGACGACCACGTAGGGTCGCCCCTACGACGCTGATCGTCACCGCCGCCGGCGCCGCCGAGCATTCGACGGCAGCGGACAGGTCACGCCGCGGCGGCGAGGCGCGAGGCGCGGTTGTAGACTGGCCGCCCGTGCGCATCTGCCTCCTCACGAATCAGGATCTCAATGCCGATCCATTCCCTGCGGACGACTGGCCCTGCGACCCGCGGCCATTCGTCCCCGAGGCGCAGTGGCACGTCGCCGTGATCGAGAAGGCGACGTCCGTACGCGCGGTGCAGGCGCTCGGGCACGAGGGGTTCGACCTGTTCTCCAATCTCTGCGACGGCGCGCCCGTCGCGGACCCGCGACTCGCCAAGAGACTGCGCCGCGCGTCCGCGCGGGTGTTCCGCGCCCTGGGGGGCGCGGGCTACGGGCGGTGCGACTTCCGCATCGACCGGGATGGCGTGCCGCACCTGCTCGAGATCAACGCGAACTGCGGCATCTACTATCCGCCACACGACCCGGCAGCGCCGACCTCTGCCTGCTGCACTCCCCCGGCGGCCACGAGGCATTCACGCGGCAGATCATCGCCGCGGCATTCCGTCGCACGTCGTGACGATGAGCGGCGGCGGCCTCGTCGCGTGTGCTCCCGCGGATGCACTCCCCCGGCCCGCAACGAGTCGCGCGCCGTCGGTCGCGCCGGGCCCGCGAGCGTAGCGAGCCGTGGCGCGTAGCGAGGGTGCGAGCCGGCCCTCGCGTGTCCGGGCCCCGAGCGCGGACGCGTCACAGAGAACGACGCGGCCCCCGAGTCATGCGCCAAGGAGTCGCGCCCTCGCGAAAGAGCACCCTCGCATGACTCCGCGCGATCGACGGTCCGCGGCAGCAGCGAGCGCCGCCCCGCTCCTCCCCCCGCCCACAACGAGCCGCGGGCCGTCGGTCGCGCCGCGCCCGCGAGCGCAGCGAGCCGTGGCGCGTAGCGAGGGTGCGAGCAGGCCCTCGCGTGTCCGGGCCCCGAGCGGGGACGCGCCACAGAGAACGACGCGGGCCGTCGGTCGCGCCGGGGGCCGCCCGCCTACTTCGCGACGTGGGTGCCGCCGGTGTCCTCGGCGAGGCCGGACATGAACTCCTTGTCGGCATCGGCGCCGAACGCCACGGTGTGCACCGCGATGCGGCGCGCAGCGTTCCACTCCTTCACTGCGGCGCGGATCTCGTCGGTGCTGGTCGTGTGCCCCGCCGACGGGCGGCCGTCCGAGAGCAGGATGATGGTATCGACCCTGGAGTCGCCCTCGGGGTCGGCGCCGCGCTTCTTGCCGCGCCCGACGTCGCCGAGATCGAACGCCGCCTGCAGCGCGTCGTACGTCGCGGTGCCGCCGGCCACGGTGACCTTGTCCACGTAGTCCACCGCTTCGCGGCGCGTGGTCGCGTCGGCCACGACCATCTCCTCCTGCCAGATGCGTACTCCAGCGGCGAAGAAGACAATGTTGAAGAGCGCGCCGTCGTCGAGCCCGAGGACCGAGCGCTTCAGTTCCTCCTTGGCGCGATCGGCGCGTGAGCCCTCCAGCTTCTTGCCGGCGGCCTGGTTCATCGAGCCCGACACGTCGATGACGTAGACCAGCCGCCTGCTGCGCGTGTCGATGCCGAAGAAGCCGGTCCTGCCCGAACCGGCCACGGCGTCGCCTTCCTCCTGGACCTCGAGCGGAGCCGGCTTGTCGCCCTCGCCCTCGTCCTCGTCCTTCTCGGCCACCGGCTCGGGTCTCCCGGTCCAGCCCTCGTGCGCCTTCTCCCACCAGTTCCGCCACGGCACGGGGTTGTTGCCGAACCCCTCGCCGGTGAGGGTCGCCAAGGCGCGGGCGCAGTCGTCCTGCAGCCGGCCGTTCTCCTTCTGGAGGAGTCCCACGAGTGCGTCGATCGACGCCTTCGACGGCGTGCGCTCGAGCGCCGCCACGGCTGCAGCGCGCACGAGCCAGCGCACGTCCGCGAGCTTGCTCACCAGAAGCGGCACGGCGCGCGCGGGGTCGCGGCCGCCGACGCCGTCGAGGATGCGCACCAGCACGCGCGGGTCGGCCTCGGCGGCGAGCCCGCGCTCGAGCATCTCGAAGGCCCAATCGGTCGGCACGCCGCCGACGAGCGACCACTGCTCGGCCCGCACGGCCCAGTCACGGGCTGCCAGAGGCCCGCGCTCCCACGCCTCCCGCACCTTCTGCTGCGCGCTCTCCGGCATTCCCGCGACGACGCGTCCGTGGTACTCGATAGCAAGCTCCACCAGGCCGCGCCACTCGGCGGTCTGCTTCTCGACGAAGCCGAGATCCGCCGTCAGCTTGTCGAGCTCGAGCCGCACGGGCCAGCGCGGATGCGTCCGGGGATTGGGGTTGCCCTGCTTGGCCTGCTGCTCGGCGTACTTGCGGTACTTCTCCTGGTACTTCTCGGCGACCGGTGCGATCTGCTTGCGCAGCTTGGCGGCGGCCTTCTGGCGATCGGCCATCCCCTCGCGGGACTTCTCGAGACACCACAGCAAGGCGTCGAGCGCCTTCGCTCCGCGGGACTCGGAGAGCTCGTCGAGGACGTGCTCGCGATCCGAGAGCAGCGCCTTGGCGGTGAAGCGCTTCTTGTAGGTGCGCAGGACGTCGTCGCCGGCCCGCGCCGGCACGGTGAGCAGCACGAGGAACGCCGTGACGAGGAACAGGATGCGTCGCATCCCTTCGATCCTACTCTGCGCAGGCACCCGGCGGCGACGGCTCCTCGCGTGGCTCGCCCGTCAACGGCTCGCCGAGATCGAGTTCCGGGGCGTCGTCGAGGTACACCTCGGTCGTCGGCGTGCCGTCCACCTCCTGCCGCAGCAGGAAGTAGAGATCGGTGAGCCCGCCGACGACGTACGAGAGCGCGAACCCGCGCACGGCCAGGATGGCGAGCGCCGACCACAGCCACGATACCCACATCGAGATCGTCGCCGGTGTGCCGATTCCGTCCCACCCGCTCGGGATGCCGAACGAGCCCGCCGCTGCGTAGCCCGCGGCAAGCGCCTTGAACGTCTCCTCGTCGAGAGAGCTCCCGAGCAGCAGGCCGCGCATCGCGACGCCTTCGAGGAACCACGCTCCGAGGGCCACGATCAGCCCGGCCACGGCGAATACGAGCACGCCCCCGCCGATGAAGAGCACGGGGCGCGTGAAGGCGTAGGAGTACGTACGGCTCACGGCATCGAGCGTGCCGCCGCGCTCGACGGCGATCGCCGACTGGAGCAGCGGGAACCCGAACACTCCGCCCAGCACGATGATCGTGACCACCAGACCGGCAAGGAGAGCCAGCGGCTGCAGGGCGATCTGGAGGATGGCCCCCGCCCACGGGATCGCGATCGCGGCGCCGGCCGCAGCGTCGAGAGCGAAGAAGAGCAGCGCGGCGAGGAGCACGAACAGGGGCGCCTGGACGAAGGCGCGGAGGTTGCTGAGCGAGAACGCGAAGCAGTCGTCCAACGAGATGCTGCGATCACGCGCGATACGCACCGCGTGGACGCGCGCGATGGCGCCGCCGACGATCGACCAGAGCACGAGCAGGACGAGCGCCACGACGGCGTG
>JAJRVY010000070.1 GCA_024277065.1 Planctomycetota bacterium | reverse complement strand
GACGTCGCACGTCGTCGTCGTGCCCGCCCGGAGCCCCGAGACGTTCGAGATCGCGGCGTTCGTCATCGCGCCCGACGGTGAGATGCAGGTCGTCTCACGGTCGTTCGAGCTCGTGGACGACGGCGCGTACTCCGAGCTGCGGGCCATGCCGCCCGAGATCGAGTCGCGGACCGCCGAGCCCGTCACGACGATCGTCAGTGGGCGGCTCGCGAGCGGCGTCTGGCGGGAGCTGAACGAGTCGCCGCGGCTGGTGCTTCTGAGCAGCGACCCGAACGTCGTGACCGTCGCCGCGGACGGCTCGCTCATTCCCGGCGCGTTCGGCGTCGCGGTGGTCACCGCCACGTACGACGGGGGCGCGAGCACGCAGATCACCGTGACGGTCTCGGGCGCGCACGTCCCCGTCGCCGTCGCGCCGCGGCGCAAGGGCAAGGTCAAGCGCAAGAAGAAGAAGCCCGTGGACTTCGTGTTCCTCTCCGGCGGCGGCATCGACCCGTCGGAGATCGACACGGCCACCGTGCGGATCGGCGGACTGGTGCCCCGAAAGTTCAAGCTGAAGGACTACGACAAGGACGGGGTGAAGGATCTTGCGTGCTTCGTCCGGGCGCGGGACCTGGAACTCCCGGCGGGCGCCGGCGTCGGGGTGCCCATGGCGGCCGCGCTCGAGAGCGGCGAGCGTGTCGCGGGGGTGGCCCTGGCGAACGTGAAGTAGCACGGCGCACGCGCGCACGGCGTCGGGACGCGGCGTCCTCGTGCCCGTCAGCGCTCGGCGAGGACCTCGTCCACGAACGGCAGCAGCGCGCCGGCCGCGATGGCGTGGGCGCTCTCGTTGGGGTGGGCGTCGAAGGCGCCGACGACCAGATCGCCTGCGTCGCGACCTTCGAAGGCCGGCAGCAGATCGAGGTGCGGTACGCCCTCGGCCGCCCAGAACGCCGAGAGGCGCTCGTGGGCGGCGCGCAGTGGGTAGTGCTCGCCCAACTCGTGGAGCATGGGGAACGTCACCGCGGCCAGCCGTCCGCCGCGCGCCTGCACTGCGGCGCGCAGCACGCGCAGACGATCCTGCTGCGCGTCCCACACCGGGCCGTCCTCGTAGAGCGCCGCGAGCCGCGGGAAGAACGCGCGCACGTCGTCGTTCGTGGCCGTGATCCACAGGAAGCGCAGCGTGTCGAAGACGTAGCTCGAACGCGTCAGGAGGCCCCGGTCGCGGGCCTCGGCCAACTCACGGCCGAGCGTCCCGATCTCCGGATCGATGTCGCAGATGTCGTTCAGGCCGTAGATGAGCACGACGAGGTCGGCGCGGTAGCGATTCTTCGTGTAGGCCGGCACGCGGCGCGCCAGGAGGTCGATCTCCTGCGCCGTGTCGGCGCCGTTCTGCGCGAATACCTGGACGTCCCAGCCGGGCCGCCTGGCGCGCAGGATGCCCGCGAAGCGCAGGTTCACGTCGGCGATGCCGTGCCCCGTCGTGAACGAGTCGCCGAGCAGCGTCACCCGGCGCCGACCGGCCGGCAGCGGCCCCAGGTCGTAGTCGCGGTCGTCGCGGAAACCATCGCGGTTGCGGACGAAGTGGCGCGCGAACCAGCGGTCCGAGGTGCGCAGCAGCCAGAACGTGTCGGTGCCGTCGTAGACGAAGCGCAGCCAGCACTCGCCCGCGAGCAGCGCCACCGAGAGCAGGAAGAGCAGCACGAGTGCGTTGCCGCCGAAGAGCGCCACGCGTCCGGGACCCGCCGCCCCGCGGGCCGTCGCCCGCCGCCGCGCGCGTCGCAGGTACGCGCGGGCGGCGAACGCGAGCGCCACCGGCAGCGCAGCGAACACGGCGAGCGCGACGTTCTCGGCGCTCATCACCGGCGCCGGGCGGCCTCTTCTGCGGGGACGCGAGCGGGCATGGGCCGCATGGTAGAGGACGCGCGCGTCAGGATTCGGCGGCGATCGTCAGCAGCGTGTCGGGCTTCAGCAGCACGACGCGGTCGCGCTTCGAGATGATCACCTCGCGGTCCTGCCAGCGGCGCAGTTGCCGGGACAGCGTCTCGGGCGTGATGCCGAGGCGCTCGGCGATCTCCTTCTTGCTCGTCGGGAACACGATCTCGAGCCCCTCGTCGGTCTCGCGTGCGGGGAGGTCGAGCAGGTGCCGCGCCAGCCGCGCGCCCGCCGACAGCACCGACAGTTCCTCGACGCGCGAGACGAGGTCGCGCAGCCAGCAGCACAGCGACGTCAGCATGATGCGCGCCATGCTGCGGTCGGTGTCGAACAGGGCGAGGAACGTCGCGGCGCCGATCTCGACGACCTCGGTGCCGTCCTCGATGGCCTCGGCGCTCGCGGGGTAGCTGCTCATGTTGAGTACCGCGGCCTCGGCGAAGCTGCGGCCGGGGCCCAGCCGGTGCAGGATCTGCATGCGTCCGTCGGGGGTCACACGGAAGACGCGCACCGCGCCCTGGCGCACGGCGAAGAACGCGCGGCAGGGCTCCCCCTCGTGGATGATCAGGGATCCGGTCGCGGGCCGCAGGATGCGCGACGCGTCGGCCAGGCGCCGCAGCGTGCTCTCCGCGAGCCCGCTGAAGTGGGGCAACTGCCGGATCGTTTCGAGGATCGCCTCCTGCATGGCGCCATGCTCGCCCACCTGCATCGCGTGGGCCAGGATCGGTCGGGGCGGTGCGGACCATCCGAGGCGTCCCGGCCGGCCGCCGGCGGCGCATCAGTGGCGCATCAGCGGCGCGGCCGGGCGTCGTCGGTGAGGCGCCGCGCGAGCAGATCGCCGAAATGGGCCTTGAACGGTGAGAGCGGGGAGGGGTGCGGGACGACGCAGAGCGTCATCCGGCGCCCGGCGAGCGTGACATCGAGCGCGGCATCGAAGCGGCGTTCGCGGTCCTCCCACGTCTCGCGCACGGCGCCGCGCTCCGCATACGGCGCGAACCACAGGAACGCGTTCTGGCCCAGCGCGACGATGCGCTCGCCGCTCCAGATCCCGCCCAGCAGCCGCTCGACGAAGGGCCGGAAGCGATCGACGGTGCGTCTTGCGTAGGCGCGGTTGGCGACGGGCCGGTAGGGCACCATGTTGGTCAGGAAGACATGCTCGAGTACCGCGTCGAAGCGCCGCTCGCTCCGCGGCGCGGGCCCGACCAGCGTCTCGTGCACGGCGCGCCGCAGGCGGCGGCCCCCGGCGCCGACGAGCGGCTCGCCTGCGTGCACTTCTTCGCGCCCCAGCTCGCGCCCGAAGCAGCAGACCGGTGCGGCGGGACTGCCGGCGCACACGATGGGCACGGCGGGGTCGCGGCCCGCGT
>JAJRVY010000069.1 GCA_024277065.1 Planctomycetota bacterium | reverse complement strand
TCCCCTACGTCCGCTACCACGGCGCACCGCCCCAGGGCTACCTGCGCGTCGCCGTCTCCGCAGCGCACACGCCCGCCCACCTGGCCGCACTGGCCGACGCGCTGGCGCGCGAGCTCTGACGCCGCAGCGCCCCCAGAGCGCTGCTCCCCGCAGACGACGTCACGCGACGACTCCGACAGGCTGCTAGCCTGTTCGGAAGTCGAGTCGTCGCACGAGTTCATAGGTGTGGCAGCACGGGATTCCAAGGTCTCGACAAACGTCCGGTATCCGGCGATTGTGCCGCGTGCTGGTGGGCTTGGAGACCTCCGTCGTCACGACGCATCGCCCACCATCACAGCCCAGTGCGTACGAGATGAGGAACGGGTCGCACCCGATCGACTCCAGTTGGTCGTCGGTGAGGTCGGGCGCGTAGCCCTCCTCGACGACTCGGGCGACGCGAGATGGCTCCGCGTCATCTGCCAGGATGAGCGCCTCCTTGACGTCGTCGGACTTGATCCACGGGACAAGAAGGTCGCCGTCGCGGTTGCCGATCGCGACCTCCTCGTACACCTCTCGTGGCACCTTGATGCGACCGGCCTCGGCGTTGCGCAGCAACCAGTCCCAGAACTCGCGGACTCGGTCGATCGGGTAGTAGTCGCGATGCGCTTCGATCAGCACACCTGCGTCGAGCAAGTACAGCACCGAGTCGCCGCGCGTTGCGGACTGGCTCACTCGGTGATCGCCAGAGTACGCCCGACGTTATTCGGGCGAACCCCGAGCACGCGTGCAGCCTTTGCAGTCGAGAACGCGCGGGTGCGGAGCATCCGCGCCGTGAAGTCGATGAGTGCGCTTCCAAGGCGGTGACGCCGGACGACGTAGTACGACGGCCCGCCGTCCTTGCTGCGGCCTCGACGCTTCTGGCGCGCGACGCTCTCAGCCCAGAGCTCTCGCAGGCGATGGCGAATGGCTTCCCACGTCTCCCGGTCGATGCTCCCGCGTCGGAACAACCGATAGGCGACCATCGAGTGGCTCAGCTTGCGCGGCGTTGCGAAGCCGGAGATGCGCACGATGGTATCTTCGACGTCCGCGGAAGCGGGAAGCCGCAGCGCGTCGAACTCGCCATCCCCTAGCAGCAGCAGCGCTGCCACGTCGTTGCAGAACTTCTCGATCGCCTGCTCGGCGATCGCTCCTCCGATCCCAGACTGCCCCAGCGCCAAGTGGGTGAGTTCGTGCAGCAGCGTGAAGGACCACGCTGCGCGCGAGTCGTTCTTGTTGATGACGACGAACGGAGCGAACTCGTCGGCAAGGCAGATGCCACGGAAGACATCTGCGCTGATCGTTGAGTGGTGGTTACCGAGATTTTCAACGACGAGGACGAAGACGCCGACGTCCTCCGCCAGCCGTCGCACATAGTGGAACGCGGCGTCGAGGTCCTTCTGGCGTCGGAACTCCGACCGATCGAATCCCAGAGCGTCCTGGATCGCCTGCGCGACGCGCGGAGCGCCATCGGATCGACGCCGCGATCCCACCAACGGCACGGCGTGCGCCTCGTCCTCGTCGATCATCGCCGCACGGACCAAGCCCTGCTGTGAGTGCACGTTCCGCAGCAGTACGTCCGTGAGCCGCTCCTCGGCAGGCGAGCTGCCTTCCGGCAGCGTCCGGAAGTCCTCACCCCGGTCCCCAATCCGAGGCGGCTCGCGAAGGTAGAACGTCAGCAGCGGACGCCTGTAGGCTGCCGCCATCTTCCCCAGCATCGCGCGGCTGGGCTGTACACTCCCGTCTTCGAGCGCCTTGAGACGCTCAACTGCTGGAACGCCACGGGCGGCCTTCAGTTTCAGGACTGCGATCGCATCTTCGTGCGAGAGGCCAGCGGCCTCTCGCGCCCAATGGAGGATGGCGGGGTTGACGGCGGTCATGCGAAACGGCTCGGGCTGCGGCGTGTGTTCTGGGCAGTGGCAATCGAAGTGTAGCGGTCTCGGGTGTCGGACTCCCGGCGTACGTGGGCGGGCGGGGCCGGAGACCGGTGGATTCTGCACGGCCGGATCGCCCAACGCGTCGCCCACGACTCGCTATCCGTGCCTCCCAGAGCGAATGTCTGCACCACAAGGAGGTGCTGACATGGCACCGCGGAAGCGCACGCGATCTGCAGGCGGCCAGACGGCCAGGAGGACGACCACCAAGCCCCGGAAGCCCGTGAAGAACACGGCCAAGGAGGCGACAAGGCCCGTCGCGCCACGGGCGAAGAAGCCGCGCGACGCACGACTCCCCGCACCGGGCACGACGATCGTGCGCCCCTACAAGAGGAGGGACGTCAGGGTCGATGTGCTGGAGGACGGCTTCCGCTGGGAGGGGAAGGTGTACCGCTCGCTGTCGGCGCCGGCTTCCGCGATCACTGGGGCCAAGTCGATCAACGGATTCCTCTGGTTCCGGCTGACGGAGGCGACGGCCCCGAAGCCGAAGACGCCAACGAAGCGAGCGACGAAGAAGGACGTGGCCCGTGCGGAGTAGTCGCGCGATGGCGACTGGGGTCACGCTGCGCATCGGGCGGCGCGTGCTCCACGTCTCCTCGCTCGCCGAGGCATCGGCGTGCTACGCGGCTGAACGTGATGGCTGCGGACTGGGCGCGTCACGCTTCTGCGAGGGGCGCATCGTGACGCCGAATGGGGAGGTGCTCCGGGTCTCGTACAACGGGCGGGTCTGGCGGGGGGAGTGGCCGGACGCCGAGTTGGTCCACGACCCGGTGGGTGACGCCCCTCTCATCTGAGAAAGAGACCCGGAGCGGAGACCGGCGGCGTTCACGCGCCGCCGGTTCTCGTTGGACTGGGCGTCGCGTGCTCCGTGTCGCGCACAGTGCGGGGTCTGGGCGAGGGCGGAGATGGTCGGTGCGGTCGCTCCAGTCCCGTTGTGGCGCGCGGGATCGAAGGGCGCGGGCCGGTGAGCCCGCCGTCCCCGCCAGCCGTAGAATCCGACCGTGCGGCGCCACCACTACTTGCCGAGGACGTACCTGAAGGGGTTCGCTGTGAAGCCCGATTGCACGCAGATCGTTGTGATTAGGACTGGCTCCGGCAAGAGCTTCAGGTCGGGGCTGAAGAGGGTCGCGCGTCAGCATGGCTTCTATCGGGTCCGCACGCATCCGCCGGAGACCGAGGAGCGCGCGGAGAGTGTGGAGAATGAACTTGGCAAGATCGAGGCTGGCTTCGCCGCCGCACGAGATCGGCTGACCAGGGACGGGACGATTGGGCCGGGGAAGGACTTCTCGTTCCTCGTTGCGTTTATCGCGCTGCTCAGGACGCGAACGCCAGCGGCACGCGTCGATCGAGAGAAGGCGCTGGACGCGATCATGAAGGCGGAACTCGCAGCACTTATCTGTGATCCAGAGCGACGCGGGGAGGCCGTCAAGTGGTACGTGAGCACCGGCAGGGGCGATGCCGACGCCGCGAACGCGAGCATCGACTGGTTGTGCGATTTCGCGAACTTCAAGGTGTCGCCTTCCCAGAACCAGTGGGTGGAGGAGATGCTCGGCAACGCGAGCAACTTCACCGACGTCTTTCTGAAGATGAAGTGGTCGGTGGTCTGCGCCATCGGTCGGTACGGCTTCATCACATCCGATTTCCCTGTCGCGATAGCGGCTCCAAATGCGGTGCTCGATCACGGGCTCGACCTACGAGATCGCGCTTGCGAGGTCACCTGCCCCATCACGAGCAAGTTCGCGCTCGTCGGGCGCTGGACCTACGAGCGCGACACGCGCGCCAACACGGGGCGCGTCGATGAGATCAACCGCCGCACGTCGTGGGCGTCGCATCAGTTCCTTTACGCGGACACTTTGCATCCCCGGTACGTCGCGTACGCGCAGCACTTCAGCGGCGCGCCCCGCTTGCTGTTGTGTCTCCCAGAGCGCATCGATGATGACGTCGCACGGCGCGGTCGCGTGAAGGTCGGTTTCCACATGCTGCCCGTGCCGTGGAACCCGTCGCGGCGCACTGTCGTCGTCGACGCCCCCGAAGTGCGATAGTCCGAATGGCCACGGCGGTGCACTGCCTTGGCGCTCCGTTCTCGTTCTCGCCTCAGTTGTCCAGGTGATGCACCGCCGCCGCCGCCACGAACGCCGTCTGCGTCGCCTGCGTGGCGGTGAGTCGCTCCTCCAGTTCGTCGAGGAGGCCCATCAACTCGTCCACGCGTGCGACGATACGGAACTGCTCGGCGAGAGGTGGGAGGGGGATGGGCGTTGCGCGAACGGTTGCCTGGTTGATCTTCACCATGGACTGCGATGTGCCGCTCGCCCCAATGGCATCAAGCTCCAATTCGCCCCGTGATCGCCGGAAGAGGCGCACGTGGGCACTGCATCGATCTCGCGGCAAATGCGATTGAGTCGGCGCTGAAGGGCCTCGGCATCTCTGCGCGAATTGACTCCATGAATCCACTCGCACCCTGCTGCGTGAATTGAGCTGCCGGTGGGCGGCGAGTAGAATTGAGGCTTGACGTACTGTCAATCACCGCCGCACCACCGGGTGCCGCATTCATCGTATCGGAGGTCCAATCCCATGAATAGCGACTCTGGTCACAAGGATTCGAATTTCGTGCCAATCGATTGAATCTTACCACCAGGAGGTCGAAAAACTCCTTCTTTCCCTCGACGATCGCGAGATCCGCGGCGGGGGACGTCGCGTGTTCAATCGCGGCGGGGCCCTCCAGCCTGCGTTCCTCGTGTCCGCACTCCTCTACCAGGCCCGTCACGGCGAGCGCCGCGGGCAGCGGCAGGTTGCTTTCGTAGAACAGCACGTAGTCGGCGCGCTTCTTCTTCCCGCGCGACGCCAACTTGCCGCGCACGATCACGCGCCCGGCGGTGAAGGTGTACTCGCGGCGAATCTGCGTGAGCTTGTCCCAGCCCGCGGCCTCGACGGCGGGGGTGATGAAGTTCTGGCAGACCTCGGTCTCGGTGCGGTGGGCGGGGGTCATGGCGTGAGTTCGTCTTGCCTGGCGCGTGTCACGATTGCGCGTCCTCGCTCGTCGTGTCGGTCACCGGCAGAACGCGCACGCGCGGCCGGAACACGCGATCGAAGCCCTCCAGCCGCTCCACCATCCAGCGGTGAAGGTCGGGCCACGCCGAGCGGTCTTGAAGAGTCGTCTTGCACGCTGTGCTGATCTGACTCTCCTTCCGCCCCGGCTTCGGTAGCCAGTCCACCGCGAAGCCCAACTCGCGCTCGATCGTTGCGTCGTCCTGCTGCAGCGCGTCGAAGCGCGCCGAACCGCCCGGCCCCTTCACGGCAAGGAAGACACCCGCCTCGTCGCTGCGCGCTGTGATCCGCGCAACGAGCATGTAGCCCGTCTTGCCGATACCCCATCCCCACCAGCTCCCGGCCGTAGGCGTCGTCATGCGGAAGCGCGAGCCGCGCTCCTCGTTGAACGCGACGAAGCTGCGCCAGTAGTCCTGATAGAGCTGTTGCGTCTCGGTGTGCGGGCCGCGTGGACTGGTCGCCGCTTCGCGCACCTCGCGCGTCCAGTCGTTCGGCTTGGCCACGACGTTGAACTTGGGCGCCGGCACCGAGTCGCCGATCTGCCAGAGCTCGACCTCCAGGCCGAAGAAGCGGATCTCGTCGCGCGAGATCTCGTTCAGCCAGTCGAGCGCCGCGCGGTGTTCTTCCGTGAAGCGCTTCGCGATCCACACGACAGTCACGGCGCCGAGGCCCGCGGCGTACGTCATCACCTGGCCGAGATGCGAGTGGTCGGTTCGCTCGATCTGGTTCTCGACCAGCACCAGCGAGCCATCGGCCGTGTCGCGGCAGAGGACGTCTGCGCGGAAGGGGCCGACGCTGGCCTCTGTCGCCTGCACCTCGAGTTCGAGTCCGATGGCCTCGCTGAGGAGCGCGACGTTCTCCTCCTCGGCAAGCCATGGCGTGAAGCCCGTGTCTTCTCGTTCCCAGTACTCGCGTAGAGCGATGCGCTTGAGGCGGCCGAGGGGTGGCTTGCTCACGTTGCCCGCCCGCGCGCTGTTGCAGCGCTCCTTGCGCCGGCGGGCGCGCCCCGTCCAGCCCCTGCGGTCCGTCGTTCCCTCTCCATGCGCGCTCCTCTCCTCCGGCCCAGTGGCCGCGCGAAGAGAATAGCGGCTCGGCGCACGAGAACGGATCGTCCAACCGACTTGTTCGCAACGACCCAGCGCGTCGAGCGGCTCCCCGGTGCCGAGGGCGCGCCGATGATGCCACGCGCCTGGTGTACGTGCGAACGCGCACCGGGCACCGGGCACCGGGCACCGCGCCGCGAGCCGCGAGCGCTCGCCTTGCGCGCGTGCTCAGTTCTTCGACAACTCGGTGGGGGACGTGCCGTCGTCGCGGTGCCTTGCATCTGGCCGCAGCGAACGAAGCCTCGCCTCACGCGACTGCTCCGACAGGCTGCCTGGCACGCAGCGGTTCGGTTCCGCAGGTCGTCACGCGGCATGCGGTTCCGCGCGGCTCCGAGCCTGCCACGAGATCCGCGCGGGCGAAGCGAGCCGTGGCGCGTAGCGAGACGGTGAGCAGGCACTCGCGTCCTCGCCACCCGAGCGGTGACCGCGCCACAGACAGGGGACGCCCCGTCCCGGAGCCGCGCCCAGACGCCCGCCCGCCCTTCCCGACGCCCCGTCCGAGGCGCGGCTCCGGGACGGGAACGAGGCCCGCCGAGCACGATCGACTCCGGGGAGGGCCGGAGCGATCGGAGGCCCGACGGGCCAGGGAAGTGGGGACGCTCTCCACGGGTGAAGAGCGCAGCGACTCCCGACGCCGCGTCCGATGTTCGCTGTTCGACATCGAACGCGACGATGCGGCCGCCCACACGGGATGCGGGCGGCCGCGGCAGTCCGCTACTGCTGCTGGCTGACGTTGGCCGCGATGAGGCAGCCTCGCACGACGGCGGACAGCGCGTCGTCCGCGCGGCGGACGCCGGCGACCGGGATGGGCACGTCGAGCTTCTGGAGCTCCTCGGCGAACACCTCGACGAAGCCGCCGATGAGGCTGGTGCCACCGGCAACTACGACCTCGATCGGCTCGGTGAACTGCGGCACGTCGCGCGCCAGCATGAAGCGCTGCTTCAGGTTCTGGAGCACGTACCCGATCAGGTTGCGGTAGTAGAGGACGACGGCCTCTTCCTCACGGGTCTTGGGATCGAGGAGGTTGACGTCACCTTCCTTGATGGCGGTGGCGCGGACCTTGGGGATGCCCATGACCTTGGCCACGTGCTCGTCGATCCAGTCGCCGCCGCGCGCGACGGAGAACGTCAGCGCGGGGATCGTCTTGTAGGCGACGCAGACGTTGAACATGCCGCCGCCGCACGAGATGCCGATGCCGGTGAACTCCTGCTCCGCGAGGGAGCTGTAGACGATGGCGTGCGCCTCGTTCATGGGGTTCGGCGTGTAGCCGAGCTTGCGCAGGATGCCGCTGACGATGCCCTCGTGGTAGACCGTGTCGTTCTCGCGGTCGATGGACGAGGCCGGGATGCAGAAGCAGACCTCTTCGCCCGGGGTGGCGGGGTCGCCCAGCAGCCGATTGATGATGAAGCGCATCATCGGGATCGCGTCCTGCTCGCCCGGCGACAGGAAGCCGTGCTGCATGGGACGACGGACCTCGTTGCCGAACATGTTGGCCAGGTTGAACGCGGCATCACCGAGCACGAACAGGCGGTTCTTGAACTGCACGTAGGGCACGCGCAGCTTGGTGAGCATGTCGCGGTTGCCCACGAACTGGCTGGGGATCTCGAGGAAGGCGTTGCGCTCGCGGTGCACGACGACGCCCCCGTTCGCGTCCTGACGGACGCCGAGGAGGTTGGCCGTGCCGACGTCGAGGCCGCGCCCCAGCGCGACCGCCGGCGGCGCGCTGTCACGCACGGGTTCCTCGAACACGACGCGGTTCGCGGCGGGCGTCGCGGGAGCGGCGGGCGGTGGTGCGGGGGCGACGGTGGCTCCCGGGTTGCCGTTGCCATGGACTGCGGGTTCGGTCGTCGCGACCGCGCCCGGCTCTTCGAAGCGGACCTGATCGTTGTCTGCGGACATGGTGCTCGTTCCTCCTGGCCGGCGTCATGCCGGCCCAAACTCGGTTCTCGTCGATCGTCGGCCGCGGGCGCAGCAGCCCGGCAGCCACTCCTTGCTAGGTGATGCTCAGTCTTCGGTCCCGTTCCTGGACGGGGCGCGCAGCGCGCGCAGCTTGCCCAGCGACCGGGCGATGCCGTTGCCCGAGCGCTGCTCGACCTCGAGCTGGCCGAGGTTGCTGGTGAGTTCCTCGTCGCCGGCATCGAAGATCTTGTCGAGCAGCACGTCGGTGGCCTCGACGCTGATCTCGATGGGGCGGGCGGTGGCCGCCTCCATGGTCCGGGTGATCTTGTCGAGCGCCCCCTCGAGGGCGTTCTCGAAGCGGTCGCTCATCGCGCCGGACTGCGCGGCGGCAGCGGCGGCGAACTCCTCGCGCATCGCGCGCAGGGCGTCCTCCTGCCGGGCCGCGGTCTCCGTCGCTGCGGACTGCGCGGTGGCCAGGCGCTCGGCGAGCGCCTCCAGCTCTGCGCGCAGTGACGAGACGGCTTCGTGCACAGTATCGCGCAGCCCGGACTCGCTCTCGACGGCGCGGGACGTGATGGCCCCGAGCTCGTCGCGGACGGCAGCCATCTCGTCGCGCACGGCGCCGAGGGACTGTTCGAGCGCCGCGGGCGCGGCAGCCTGCGCCTGCGCCGATGACTCGTGCAGCGCGGCGAGCTCGTCCCGGACGCCGCCCATGGCGCCCGTCAGCGCGCCCTCGAGAACGGCCTCCAGCCGGCCCGGCAGCGACACGTCCACCGCGGCCGCACGCTCGGCGACGGCCGTGAGCTGACCGTCGAGGCGGGCGATGCCGTCGTGCAGCGCCGACACGAGCGCGTCGTGACGCCCGGACCACTCGGCCCCGAGCGTCGTGACGGCGTCGCCCAGCCGGGCGTCCTGGCGCTCGGCGAGCACGTCGAGGGCGGCGTCGATGCCCGCGTGATCGGCCGCGGCGGCCACGATGTCCTCACGCAGCACGCGCACCTCGTCCGCGCGCCTCTCGTCGGCGGCGGCCACCGCGTTCGTGATCTCGTCGATGCGCTGATCGACGCGCGAGGCGACGCGGGCGACGGCGTCGGTGAGCGCGCCCTCGTCGATCACGACGCGCTCGGCCACGCGCTCGGCCACCGACTCGACGGCGTTGCCGGTGCGCTCGTCGATGGCCGAGACGCGGTCCATCAGGTCGGCCATGGACGCCGACAGCACATCGGACGCCGCGGAGACGCGCTCGCCCAGCCGGTGCTCGACGTCGGTGAGGGCGTCGGCGCTCGCGGCCTGGACGTCGCTGCGCGACGCGGCGAGCTCGTCGCGCAGAGCGACGATCTCGACGGCGACGGCAGCGGAGATGCGCTGGGCGAGTTCCTCGGACGACGTCTCGACACCGTGCATGCGGTTCTCGAGGGCGTCCAGATCGCCGCGCAGGCGATCGAGGGCCGCGTCCGAGGCGTCGGCGCCCTCGACCTGCTCACGCAACTCGTCGATGCGCTGGTGCACGCGGAGGAACTCGCTCTCGAGCCGCTTCGCGAGGCCCTCGTCGGAGTGCCGCTGCAGTTCGCTCATGCGATCCAGGAGAACCTCGGTGGCCGCGTCCTTGGAGCGCGCCGTGTCGCGCGCCACGCCGTCGATGCGCTTGCGCACGTCGTCCAGCTCGGTGGCCAGACGCCGCGCGTTCTGCTCATCGCGCGTCGTCAGTCGCTCGATGGCGCGGCCGATGGCGGCCTCGTCAGCGGTCGATACGCGGCGGTGGATCTCCTCCACGGACTCGCGCAGGCGATCGATGTCCTTGCCGAGGCGCGAGACGGCCTCGGGCTCCCCGGCCGCCTTGCGCGCCGACTCGACCTGCTGCTCGAGGAAGCCCTTGTCGGCCTTCAGACGCTCGCGCTCGAGGTCCGTCTCGCGCAGCTCCGAACGCAGCTCAGCAACGGTCTGCTCGAGGCCGGTCTGCATCTTGAGGACGCGGCTGAAGCGCTCGCGCGTGTCACCGACGATGCGATCTCGGTCTCGCTTGGCGATCTCGCCGACCTCGCGGTCGATCGTGTCGTCCACGATGGCCTGGATGATCTCCATCACGCGCTGTCCCGAGACGACGCGCACGCGCTTCTTGCCCTGGGCCCTGAGCTCGTCCAGCGATTTCTCGGTCGTGTGCGCCTTGATGACGTCGCCGATACCCTTGAGTGCGCCTTTTTGCATCTTGACTGCTCCTCGATTGCAGGTGCAGCCCCGATATCGGCAGCGCGGCGCGTATCTGAACGGTGTTTTCCGGAGATTCTATCGCAGTCAAGCGCGCCGACAGGAGCCGCGAGTCACCCCCTAACGAAACCCGGAGAACCGCCGATACCGAAGTCGGCCCCGCGGAGGAGACGGTCGCGCAGCACGCGCGGACGCCGCGAGCCGAACAGGAGAGAGACCATGAAGAGCACCCGCACGAGGGGCTTCACGATCATCGAACTGATGGTCGTCGTCGCCGTGATCGCCGTCGTGATGGCGATCTCCGTCCCGAACTTCCTCGCGGCACGCGTCGCCGCCAACGAGAGCGCAGCGGTCGCCAACCTGCGCACGATCTCGAGCGCGCAGGCGCAGTACCAGGCCGCCGCGCGCGCCGACATCGACGCCGACGGCTACGGCGAGTACGGCACGCTGGCCGAGATGGGCGGCACACGGGGCGTCCGCACGGCCGCCGACGGCACCGCGGGCGCGCCCCTGCTCGTGTCCGTGCTGTCGCAGTCGTTCGGGCTGCTGAACATGAACGGCGAGGCCAATCGCTCCGGCTACCTCTACCGCGTCTTCCTCCCGAGCCAGAGCGGCCCGGCGACGACGGAGATGACCGAGAGCGGCGACTTCTCCGCGGCCGTGGACGTCGATGGCAGCGAGACGACGTGGTGCGTCTACGCCTGGCCGCAGAACATAGGCAACACCGGCACGCGCACGTTCTTCGTCAACCAGTCCGCCGAGGTCACGTCGGCCGACGCCGGTTACACCGGCACCGCGGCCATCGAGCCGCTCAACTCCGGCTCGGCATTCGAGGTCGGCAATCCGGCGGACTCGATCCTCGGTCAGGTCGCGATCGCCGCGACCGGTGTCGATGGCAATCGCTGGGTCGTCGCCCGCTGACGACCGCCCTCGCTCCCCCCGATCCTCCCGATCCTCCCGGGGGCCGGTCCCAACCGCTCCATCAAAGCCGGGGCCGGTCCCATCTCCGTCTTCCTCCGCGGCCCGTGCGCTCCTGCGTGCGGGCCGTCTCTGCTTCAGGCCGGCACGTCGAGGACGAACGATGCGCCGCCGGAGGCGGACGTCGGCGACAGCGTGACGTCGCCGCCGAGCTCTCGCGCCAGTCCGCGAGACAGCGCGAGCCCGAGGCCGATGCCGGGGATCGACCCGTCGCTGCGCCCCGCGCGGTCGAAGGCCGCGAACACCGCCCGCCTGCGGTGCGGCTCGATGCCGGGCCCGCTGTCACGGATCGCGACGCGCAGTCGCCCGGGGGGCGCCTCCCACGTCGCGTCGATGACGGGCGCCCCTGACGAAGTGCCGTACTTGCACGCGTTGTCCACGAGGTTCAGCAGGATCTGCCCGACGGTCTCGACGTCCACCGTGAGCGCGTCGCCGTGCGGGCCACGCACGTCGCTCCGCAGTTCCGCTCCGGCGTCCGACGCACGCCGCTCGAGCCGCGGCGCGAGACGCTCGACCAGAGCGGCGAGCGGGAGGCGCTGCGCGCGCATGGTCGCGCGCCCCTGCTCCAGTCGGGAGTAGGCGAGCACGTTCTCGACGACGCTGGTCAGACGCTCGCTCTCGGCGTGCAGCGTGCGCAGGTACTCGCGCTGCTGCGCGGGGTCCGTGACCATCCCGCCCGCGAGCATCTCGGCGTACATGCGGAAGGTCGTCAGCGGCGTGCGCAGCTCGTGCGTGACCGACGACGCGAAGCGGCTGCGGCGCTCGCCGTACGCGATGCTCGCACGCAGCGGGACGCCCACGGCGAGCAGCGCGGCCAGCACAGCCGCCCAGGTGAACAGGAGCGCCTGGCGCGCTGGCCCGTCGGTCGCGGTCACCGCAGGCGGAGGACGGACGGAGAGCGCGACCGGCACCGTCGCCAGCACGCGGCCGGTCGCATCGTCGGCGCTGCGTTCCTCCGCGACCGGCGTCAGCGACGCGCCGTCGAACAGGTCGCCGATCTGCTCGAGAAGATCCGACTCGAGCGCCCCCAGATCGACGAGAAAACCCTGCAGCGCACGCCCCGAAGCGGCCGCGACGCGGTGTCGCCGCCGCCGAGTTCCTCGCGAACGACGTCCGCCATGCGCTCCTCGAGCGCCACGACGCGCGCGCGGAGAGGCTCGAACTCGACGCGTGGCGCCACGTCCGCGACGACCACGTCGTCGGCGTCCATGAACGCCGCCGGTACGCCGTCGATCAGCGCGCGCTCGCGCGCCCAGCCCTGCGGCGCCTGCGGCGACGTCATCGCGCCCCCCTCGACCAGTTCGAAGTGCAGCTTCACGTAGCGCGAACGGAAGTCCACGAGCGCGGAGCGAACATAGGCCCCGAGGTCGTTCTCGATGCGAAACGGCCTGTACTCCCCAACGGGCCGCGCCGCCTCCGCGGCGAGGATCGGCGCGAACCACGAGTCCATGCGCCACAGCGCCAGCCGCACGGACTGCTCGTGGGCCACCTCGACCCGCGCCCGTGCCTCGGCGCCCTCGAGGTCGAGGGCCACGCGCGAGATCCAGGCGACGGCGCCGAGCACCGCCACGGCACACGCGGCGTAGGCCGCCCACCAGAGACGCGGCTGCGGCCTCACGCGGGCTCCCGCGTTCCTCGGGCGAGCATGTAGCCCCTCGCGCGCACGGTGACGACCACCGCCGGGCGCGCCGGATCGTCGCCCAGCTTCTCGCGCAGGCGCGCCACGTTCACGTCCACGGTGCGTGTGTGCAGACCGCGCGGATCGAGCCCCCACACGCTCTGCAACAGCTCGGCGCGCGTGACGGCGCGGCCCGGTGCGGAGGCCAGGTAGCGCAGCGTCGCCGCCTCCTTCTCGGACAGCACACGGGTCTCGCCTCCCGGCAGCGTCACCTCGCGGCGTTCGAAGTCGATGCGGCGGCCGCCGACCTCGATCGCGTCCACGTTGGTCGGCCTCTCGGCGGTCCGGCGCAGCACGGCATCGACGCGCGCGAGGAGTTCCCGCGCGCCGAACGGCTTCACGACGTAGTCGTCGGCTCCGCCGCGCAGGCCGCTGACGCAGTCCGCCTCGGCGCCACGCGCCGTGACCATGATGACCGGCAGCCGCGGCCTCGCGCGGCGCAGCCGTGCCAGCAGCTCGAACCCGTCCAGCCCCGGCAGCATGACGTCGAGCAGGACGAGATCCAGGTCCGCGCAGAGCGCCGCCTCGAGACCCGACGGCCCATCGTCGCGCTCGAGAGGCACGTAGCCGCCGAAGCGCAGGGCATCGACGATGCCGCGGCGGATGGCGGTGTCGTCCTCGACGACCAGGACGTGAGGCTTGCTCATGCGCGGTGCTCTCTCAGAAGGCGGGGACCACGATCCTACTCGTCCCGGGCCCGCTCAACGGTCATCGGGGTTCTTGACGAGGATGACGTCACCATCGACGCGCAGCAGGATGTCGCCACGAAGCGACAGCACCGCCTGCCTCTTCCGCAGGGCGAGCAGGTGCACGAGTCGCAGGTGCTCGTCGCTGCCGTACTCGACGACACGGTCCGGAACGGCTGCCGCGCCGGCGCCCGCACCCGCGAATGCGCCATCGATCCACGTGCGACCGCGCCGGAAGAACGACCGATCCGCCGCTTGGCGCACGGCGACGAACGAGACCTCGCTCAGGTCGTCGGCGACGGACCGATTGCTGCCGTTGAGCGCCGACTGCCACTTGCGGCCATTGAAGTTGACGCCCTGGGCGACGGCGGACGCGCCCGAGCGGCTGCGCACGGCCCGCCGGTCGAGCTCCGCAGAGCAGGCCGCGACGAGGTCGCTCCACGCCCCGAGATCCGCGCCCTCGGTCGCGAGGAACGACGTGTACTCGGTCAGGATGCCCTGCTCCGTGGACAACCGGACGATCTCGTTCGTGAGTTCCGCGGACGGCGGCTGCCCCGGACGCTCGGCGGCGGCTTGGCGGACCTCGTCGGCGAGATACGCAATGCGCCGCGCAGCCCAGAGTCGCGGCACGAAGGCGTGGGCGGTCGTGGCCTTCGCAAGATCGAACGCGAACTCGTGCGCGCGCTCCTCGCCGCCCTGGAAGCCGGTGAGCCGCAGTCGCAGGCTGCCTCCGCCGCGGTATTCCCGAGCACGACGAGGTTGTCGCCGTCGAACACGTCCGGCAGTCGCGCCGGCATCGTGTCATGGACGCGCCGCGTGGACACCGCGCCGTCCTCCCCGAGCGCCTCGACGCGGGGTGTGGTGAGCACGGGGCCGGCTAGGCGCCGGAAGACACGGTCCACGGCGAGTTCCACGTCGTCGCCCGGCCGCACGTACGTCGCGACGGCGCGCGTGCAATCCGCGATGCGGTCGAGCAGCGGCGCGTTGACGTCGTTGCCGACGCCGAAGGTGAAGATGCGCGGAACACGCTCCTGCGCGTCCTGCGCGTGCGCATCGATGACCGCGGAGATCGCGGCCTCCGAGCGCTCGCCCACGGTGGGCAGACCGTCGGTCAGGAAGAGGATGAGCGGCAGGAACGCATCCGGCACGGGCTGTCGCACCGACGCGACGAGCGCGTCGTGCAGGTTCGTACCACCGGCGGGCCGCAGTCCGTCCAGGTACTTGCGGACGGCGACGATGGTCTCGCGCGACTTCGCAACCGGCTGCGGCGCGAAGCGCGCCACGTCCGTGGCGTAGTCGATGACGCTGAAACGCTCGCCGTCGCGCAGCCCTTCGATCACCTGCAGCGTCGCGGCGCGGGCCTGATCCAGTTTCACGCCCGCCATGCTCCCGGACCGGTCGAGGACGATCATGACCTGCCGCGGCGGCGAGGACGCGCTTCCCGGGGCGGGAGTGGGCACGCCGCCCAGGAACAGGAACGTGCCGCCGTCGCCCCCGGCATCGGGGTAGGCGAAGAGGGAAGCCGTCAGGCCGCCACGCTCGCGCAACACGGACAGCCGGAACGCACCGGGCTCGGCGCGCGCGCCCGGCGCGACGCGCACGCGAATGCGCCCGGCGCCCGGACGCGCGAACAACCGCTCGGAGTCGATCGCGTGGGTCGGGGAGTACGCACCGACGACGGGTTCGTCCGACACGACGTCAACGGTCACGTCCCACGGAATACGGACGTCGAGCGCCGCGCTCCGCGGCAACACGTAGTCGATGCGCGGCCCGTCCTCGGGGGCGACGTGCTCGTACGCGATCCGCACACGCTGCCTGCCGCCCGCCTCGACGGGGAACACGCTCGAGCGCACGATGTCGTCGTAGAGGCGACGGGCCTCGGCGGCGGGCAGCAGACGGGCGGACGGCTCGGCGCCGCTGCCCTCGAATGCGAACGACGTGACGGCGGCGTGCGGCGGGACCGGAAGGAGTACCACCGCCTGGGCTCGCGAAGCGCCGGGATTGCGGACGGTCACGTCGAGGACGGTCGTCGCCGCCGCGCCGCGCAGCGTCACGTGAGCACGCACGGCCTCGACGACGACCGCGTCGCCACGGTGATCGAGCAGGAAGCCCCGCGACTGCGGCACGATGACCTGTGCGTTGCGCGCGAGTAGCTGCGAGCCCGGCGCTCTCGTCTGCACCTCCTGAGCGCGCAGCGCGTCCGACCCTCCGGCGGCGGCGACGACCGCGACGACCGCGAGCGCCCCCGCGCGAGCTCGTGACCAGAGTCTCTTGCTGTGCATGCTGTCACCTCCCGGAGGATCTCGTCGCGCCCTGCGCGTCCTCCACAGAGAAGGTACGGGCGGCGGCGGCACCCGGCGGTTACGTGCATGTAAACAGGCGCCCGGCGCTCGCCCCTACGGTGCGTCGAGCCGTGGATTCGAGCCTGGGGCAGGGCCGGACCCCCGCCCTGTGAGAAACATCACCGAATCGGAGGTGAAACGCGGGGGGGGCGGAGGTTACAGTTCGGTAACGCAGCGGAGGTGGTGAAGCGCACCTCTCCGAAACCCAGGCGCAGCCACCTCCGCGCGAACGGAGGAAGACAGTATGCAGGGATCGCAACCTCAGAGGGGCCGCCGCGTGCGCCTCACCGCAATGCGCCTGACGGTCATGCGCAGGACCGTCATGCGCCTGATCGGGGCCGTCTGTGCCGTCGCCGCCCTGGCGACATCGGCCTACGCCCAGGACTACACCATCACGAACGTCAGCGGGAAGTTCGTGAGCAAGCCATCGACGGCCACCGCCATCACGGTGACCGAGGACAGATTCGGCTCCGTGAACCTGCCGTTCGCCTTCCCGTACTTCTGCAAGGAATACACCAAGGCTTTCCCGTGTGACAACGGCTTCGCACTGCTCGGCAACGGCAGCAAGCCATCGTCCTACGGGAGTTGGACCAACAACGGCTTCCCGCCGTCCGGCGCGAACACCGACGGCATGATCGCGCCGCTGTGGAACGACTACAGCAACTACTCGCCCTACGGCAACGGCATCCACACCTGGACCAGCGGTACGGCGCCCAACCGCGTGACGTACATCCACTGGGAGGCCGTCTCGCCGTACGCCAGCACGACGCCGGACATGACGTTCCAGATCCAGCTCTACGAGGGCTCGGGGAAGATCATCTTCGCCTACCCGTCCACGTCGGTCACTGCCGGCCAGGGCTGGTCGGCGGCGGCCTCGATCGGCATCGATGCGCCGCCGGGGGACACGCGCTACGTGTCGCCCAATGCCTCGGGGACGAGCATCGCCAACCCGGGTACGGACTACCAGTTCGCGCCGGACATCACGTCGATCAGCGGCACCGTCAAGATCGCCGACGTCGTGTCCGACGCGTCCGGGATCGGGAACTCCTCGGCCGCTGCAAAGCCGGCGACGGGGCTCAGGATCGAGCTGCGCTCGGGCGGCCAGACCAACGGCTCCGCCTACCTGGGCGCCGACGGCACGTTCCTGCTGAAGGGCGTGGCGCTCAACTCCTCGCAGAGCGGGACGGTCGTGCTGGTCTCGGAGTCCCTCGCCGCCCGTGTCTCTCCGTCCACGACGACGGTCACGGCGGCACCGTACGCGACGACGATCGCGTCCAACGTCAGCTACGGCAACGACACCGTGCTCGCGACGCCGTTCGTGCTGAACGACGTCAACGATGCGAGCGGCGCCGCGCGCGCCCCGATGCAGATCGCGGCCCGCATGGGCGCCATCCGCACGTGGATACTCGGGGCCACGGGGACCTCCATCCCCCGCATCGAGGTGTTCTACGACGCGAACAGCGGCAACCCGACGCGCTACGCCCCCGCCGTGGGGCTCGCCCCGTCGTTCATCGAGATCGCGAGCAGCGCCGCGACGAACCCGGACGCCTTCGACGGCCAGATCGTCGCCCGCACGTACACCCGCCACGTACTGCGGAACCTCGTCGGCTCGACGCCGGGCTTCACGCAGAGCCTCGACGTCGTCAGCGACGAGCAGCAGGCGTTCGCCGACGGCCTCGGCCTCTACCTGCACGCGGCGGTCACCGGCGACACGGTGGTCTTCGACGGCGTCAGTTCGTCAACGAGGACGTCGCTCGACCTCGAGACGCCGTCGCTCACGCGCGGCCCCGGCCCCTCGGTCGGCGGCTGGGCGGGAGCGGCGCTCTTCGACCTTTTCGACGGCGCCAACGAGACGCACGACGACATTGACGGCGGCGTCGGCGACAACGCCGAGCGTCCGATCGTCGTGACGCGCGCGATGACGTCCCCTCCGACTCCGGACACCTTCCTCGAAGAGTGGGTCACGCAGGGCCACTCCGGCCAGGAACTCGTCAAGAACTTCATCCACAACGGGCTCCTGCCCGACGACGCGCACGAGCCCAACGACACGCGCGCCACCGCGCAGTTCCTCGGCGTCGCCGGCCTGCGCCGCGACAACCTCACCCTGAACCGTTTCAACGACGACTGGTACGAGGTCACCGTGGCCGACACGGCGGACCTCTTCTACGCCGAGGTGGCCTTCAATCGCTTCGAGACCGCTGCGGAGGTCGCGATCGAGGTCTTCGACACCGCCGGCACGCTGCTCGCGAGCGGCGTTCCCGACGGGGACAACGGGCCGATCGTCGCGACGATCTCCGGCCTGCCGGCGGGCCGCATCTTTGTGCGCGTCGCGCACCAGAGCGGTTCCCGGGTCGCCGCCTACAGCCTGCAGGCCTACGCCCAGATGAGCGTGGCGCTGTCCTCCGCTCCGGCATGGACGGTCGGCAAGCGCATCCAGGAGCCGCTCGACCTGCGCGGCGGCATCCGGCCCTACACCGTCGTCGCCAGGAACGCGGCCGGTGAACTCTTCACCCAGATCCAGTTCCTGACGTCGCAGACGCCGGCGCCGTTCGACATGATCTGGACGCCGCAGGACGTCGGTGACGTCAACATCCAGATCACGGCCACCGACTCCGGGCAGCCGGCGCACACGCGCACTCTCAACGTGAGCTTCAGGGTGAACGCGGAACTGGCGTTCAGTGCTCCGGAGCTCACGGGCGTGGCGCTCCAGAAGGTCGCCGACGTCAACCTCGGCCGCATCGGCGGCACGGATCCGATCACGGTCAGCGACGACTACGGTGACCTGCCGGGCGGCCTCTCCGTCGATCCCGACTTCCACATCCGCGGCACGGCCTCCGAGCCGGGCGGCGGGGCATTCGGCTTCGTCGCCACCGACGTGGCGGGTTCGCAGGCGGAGATCGACTCCTTCCTCGTCGTCTGCGTCCCGATCGAGACCAAGAAGCAGCCGGTGCCCCTGGCCGGCGGCCAGGCGGCGGTCGGCTTCTACTTCGACGCCCTTTCGGGCTCGGAGTGCTCGATGAAGCTCAAGACGGCGAAGAAGCAGGCCAAGCGCGACCTGACGTTCCTGGTCATCGGACCCGACGGCAACGTCGTCGAGGGTGGCAACGCCAAGATCAAGTCCGGCCGCGTGACGCTCAAGGGCCTCCGCCTGCCCACGACGGGACGCTACTTCATCGCCTTCGCGACGGACGACGGCGGCCCCGCGACAGAGCTGCAGGGCACGCTGAAGCTGCGGCTCCCGAAGAAGGGCCAGCGGGCCTTCGAGCGCATGGAACTCGACGGGCTCTACAAGATCGAGTTCGGGGCTCTGAAGGGCGCCACGTTCACGGCCAAGGGCAAGACGACGGAGGGCATGGAGGTCCGCGTCCTCTTCATCATCAAGCCCGACGGCAAGGTCGTCCCGTTCGGCGACATCACAGTCGCCAATGCGAACGGCAAGGTCACCATCACGACGGTACCGCTGCCGCTGGACGGCACCTACCAGCTCTATGTCAGGCCGCTCAAGACCGACCTGGCGGACCTGCAGCTCAAGTACAAGATCCGTCAGCCGGCGGGTGCGACCTTCCACATCGACGACTGAGCACAGCGGAGGCCCACGCCAACCCGGTGCCAACCAAGGGCCGTCGATCCGCGCGAGCGGGTCGGCGGCCCTTCCCGTGGGCACCGCGTCGTTCATGGGAACACCCTCGACCGGATCGCGCAGAAGTGATCCGAGTCACGGCGATCGCGTGCGCGGCGGCTACGATCTGATGCCTCAGAGGAGGCAGGATGCAGGTCGAGCGAGACACACGGATCGGCGGAGAGCGCTTCGCGCTACTCGTCACGACGCAGCACGGCACCGTCACCGCGCGCACGGCCGTCCATGCCCAGGGGTTCCTGCGCCGCATCGGAGGAGCGCGCTTCGTCAGGCGGGGCGACGTCGCCGAGGTGGGACATCTCGCGAGCGGGATGACGTGGAAGTGCGCGGCGGCCGGACTTCCGGCGGACGGCGAGAAGTCGGTGATCTCGTGCCCTGACGGCATCCCCGAGGGCGTCGAGGAGCGCGCGGCGATCCTGGCGGCCCACGCGCGCGCCGTCTGTGAGGTCGATCCCGGCGTG
Organism: Planctomycetota bacterium; assembly: GCA_024277065.1. GTDB lineage: Bacteria > Planctomycetota > JAJSAM01 > JAJSAM01 > JAJVHW01 > JAJRPF01. Next base: position 7,087 of record JAJRVY010000069.1, on the reverse strand, counting down.
ATCTTCGGCCCGGACATGAACAACGGCGAAGACGTGATGAGCCGCGTCTCCGAGGAGCCGGATCTGCGCGATCACATGGCGGGCGTCTCGGGTGATCACGGCGGGTTGTCGATCGACACGCGTGGCTACACCGCATTCGGACTCATCGCGGCGGCGCGCGCGGCGCAGCGCCGCGAGTCCGTGTCGCTCGCCACTGCGACGATCCAGGGCTGGGGCGCGGTCGGGGCGCACAGCGGCAAGATGCTCTACGAGATGGGGGTCGCCGTGCGCGCCGCCAGCGTCCGCGGCGGCGCACTCGTGACCGACGGCGCCCTGCCGGTCCCCGAACTGTTCGCCGCCTGGCAGGAACGCGGCGACGCCGCATTCGACGAGTACGCCGTGAGCCCCCCGGACGGCGCCCGCTTCCTGGCCGACGCCGACGCGATGCTCTCGACGCCGGCCGACATTTTCGTTCCGGCCGCGCGCACCGGCGTGCTGGCGATGCCGGGCGAGGTAGAGCGCGTGCGCGAGATCGAGAACCCCAACTGCCGCGACGTGACGCGCTTCTTGGAGGAGACAGGTGTGCGCATGGTCGCCGAGGGTGCGAACCACCCGCTCACGACGGCCGCCGAGGAGTTCCTGGAGGAGGAGGGCGTGCTCGTCCTGCCGGACTACATCGTGAACTGCGGTGGCCTCGTGGGGTGCTACTTCGAGTGGGCGTACGCCCACGAGATGACGCAGTCAGCCGCCAAGCGCGAGGAGATGCACGCGGCGGCGCTGCGCGTCATCGAGCGCACGGTCGAGCGCAACATCGAGGACTTCTGCTCGATGGAGGGCCGCGTGCGGCAACGCTCGCGGCGCCTGGCGCAGCAGCACAGGGAGCGGCTCCTCGCGCGCTGCTCGGAGTTCCCCGACGGCACGGACAGCCACGTCGTCGCCCGCGCGTGCCTCGAGGAACTCATCGCCGGCTGATCGCGCCCGAGCCCGCGACGCCGCAGGACCACCAAGCCCCGCTCGCAGGCGCTCAGTTCACGGCGAAGCTGGGCGACAGCGCATCGCCGCGGCACGTGACGTTCTGCGCCGCCGCCAACGCGAGCGCGATCGGGACGAGTTGCGCGCGGCGGTGCGCGAGCCAGTCGTCGAGCAGGCCCACGCGGCGCGCCGTCTGCTCGAACGCGCGGTGCGGGACGTCGTCGTCGGCCGCGGCAACCAGAGCGGCGCGGGCGTCGGCGTCACGCAGGCGTTCGCAGAACCCGAGACGCATGCTGCGCTCGGGCAGTTCCGCCGCCCGCGGCAGGGCGCGCATGCGATCTCCGACCGGCACGGGGCCGCGGCCATCGGTACACGGCAGCAGATCGCCGGTGACGAGATCCACGTGCCAGAACAGACCGGTCGTCGTCGCCTCGAGAGCGTTGACGAGGTCGATGAGGGACATCTTCGCGCGCAACTGCTGCCTCCCTTGCACAGGGCCGGGTCGCCGGGCCCACGCGTCCTTCGTGCGAGGAGCATGATAGGACGCGGCAGGGACGGGCCTCCGCGCGGCGCGGTCAGCGACAGGTCAATCCGGCGAGGCGAGCGCGTCACGCAGCGCCGTCAGCACGTCGTGCGGGGTGCCCACGCCTTCGAGACGCGCGAGCAGGTCGGTGCAGAGCAGCAGCCGCGACACGCCCGCGAGGACCTCGAGATGCGTCTGCCGGTCCGCCGCCGGCCCGACGGCCACGAAGACGTGGCGGACGGGTCGTCCGTCGGCGGCGCCATAGTCGATGGGCGCCCGCAGCGTCACGAGCCCGACGACCGTCTGCGGCGCGCTCTCGAGCATCGCGTGCGGAATGGCTGTCCCGTGGCCGACGGCGGTGTTCTGTGCCTTCTCGCGATCCCAGAGTGCGCGCTCGATCGCCGCCGGCTCGAGCTGCGGCAGCACGCCGGCGAACAGCAGCGCAACGTGCGCGAAGAGCTCGCGCTTCTCGCAGACGTCGAGATCCGCGACCACGCACGCCGGCTCCACGAGATCCAGGAGATCCGCGCGGTCCGCGGCGCGTTCGATGTCGTGGGTGCGGCCGGGCGGTGTCTTGAGACTCAACACGGAGCACGCCGCACGTTCCATGAGCCGGTCCTTCTCGGAGCCGCGCAGCCGCTCGCTCCAACGACGGCGAGCGGAGGCTGCCGTGACGAGGAGATCGTACGAGGCCGTCGCCTCGACGAGCGCCTCGACCGCATCGTCGGCGTGCAGCAGGAGCACCTTCATCGGCGCGCGACAGCCCGCGCGCAGCGAGTCGAGGTAGGCACGACGAGCCGACTCGTCGGCACCTCCGGCGCCAGCAGGCACAACGGCGGCGAACGTCAGCTCGGCGTCTTCCAGGACGGCGAGCTGATCCGCGGTGCGGACCACGAGCACGTCGTCCGGCCCGGGCTCGGGAAAGACCAGGATGCGCGAGATGTGACGCACGCCGGCGTCGCGGAGCAATGCGAGATTGGCGTCGAGGTGGTGGATGCGCCAGCCCAGCGGGTTCAGGAACATGAACCGTGCGTGCGAGCTGCGCCGTCGCCATCCGGTGACCAGCCACTCGCAGTGCAGGCGCGTCGTGACCTCCTGGATCGTGACCGCGAGGTTGCGGCAGACGACCGCCTCGAAACGCACGTCGGCGCCCTTGTCCGCGGCCATCGCCAGCACGCGGCGCCGCAGGGAGCGCGTGGCCGGCTCCTCGCGCAGGATGACGTCCACGGGAATCTGTTCCGGCATCTCGGTGAGGTGCACGACGGCGACGCGGCGCCCGCCCGCCAAGGCGATCCCGGACTCCACGACCACCTCGGGCGAGCGCTCCCAGCCGAACAGGGCGACGATGACGGCCGCGTCGCCCGAGATGCCCGTCGCGAGCCCGGCGATCTCGGCCGACACCTCTTGGGACTCGGTGGCGCGGCCGAAGCGCTCCATGACGCCGGTGCGGTCGGTGCGCCGCCGGCCGTAGAGCGCGTAGACCAGAGCCCCCGGCACGACGATGACAACGATCGCGAGGAGCGACATCGGTCCGAGTGCGGACAGGAGGACGACGCCCGAGACGATGCCGAAGATCTGCACCGCCGGGTAGAGCGGAGACCTGTAGCTCGGGCGATACCAGGCGCTCTGACTCTCGCGCAGCAGCACGACGGCCACGCACTCGATGATGAAGATCAGGATCACGAACGCGCTGGCGAGCTTCGCCATGCGTTCGACGTCGAGGAACGAGATCGCGAACACCATGAGGCCCGCAGTGGCCAGGACCGACATCGTGGGCGTCCGGAAACGCGCATGGACGACGTGGAGGGATCGCGGGAGCAGGTGGTCGCGGCTCATCGCAAACGGAAAGCGCGACGCGGCCAGCACGCCGGCATTCGCCATGGAGGCCATCGTGACGACGCCCAGTACGGCGAAGACGAGCCCGATGACCGGCCCGGCCACGCGCACCGCCAAGGTGTGGACGGGCCGCAGGTCCGAGCCGAGGGCGGCCAACGGCACGTGCTCGACCAACATCAGCACGACCGCCGCGTAGAGCAACGAGACTCCCGCGAGTGAGATGAGGATGCCCCGCGGCAGGTTGCGATCCGGGTCCTTCACCTCCTCGGCGATGGCGGCCACCTTCGTGACACCGGCGTACGAGACGAACACGAACGCCGCCGTCTCGACGAAGCCGAGGGCGCCGAACGAGAAGAACCGTACGGGCGCGGTCGTGGTCGGCCGCGCGACCGAGAGAACCACGAGTAGTACGAGGCCGATCAGCGCCACGGCGACCACGACGAGCATCACCTTGCCGACCTTGCGCGCGCCGACGATGTTCAGGAGGACGATCACGACGAGCAGCCCGAGCGCCAGCGGCCGCAGGTGTGCGGCGGTCTCGAAACCCAGCACGTGCAGGTAGGCGCCGAAGCCCAGGAGCGCGAACGAAGACTTCAGGAGGAGGGCCAGCCACAGCCCGAGCCCACACACGGTCCCCGCCAGCGGCCCGAACGCACGATCCACGTAAACGTACGTCCCGCCCGACACGGGCATCGCAGTCGCCATTTCCGCCTTCGAGAGAGCGGCCGGGAGCACGCAGATCCCCGCGACGAGGTACGCCAACCAGACCGACGGCCCCGTCTTGGCGGCGGCGAGGCCCGGCAGCACGAAGACACCGCTGCCCAGCATGGCGCCGATGCTGATCGCCACGACGTAGCGCAGACCGAGTGTACGTTCGAGCTTCGGCACGTGTCTCCGACCCCCTCTCCGCACGGATTGTGGACGATGACCGCCCTGCGGCACAGATCCCGCCCGCCCCGAGCTGCGACGGAGTCTCAAGTCAGCCGTGTCCGACATCCGATACGGCCCGAGTGAGGACTGACAACGGACGCGGCGGCCTCGCCGTCCATCGGCGAAGTCTACGAGGCGCCGGTGACCGACGATGTCGTCCTGACGCTCATTCCTTCTGAAGATCGGCGCACGCGCCGACGATGAACACGTTCAGGGGAGCCCCGCGGCATGACGTTCGCGGGGCTCAACCACTTCGGTCTCACTCCGTGCCCACCCATCGAGCCTCCCTCCACCGCCCGGCACTCGCAGGCCTTGCACCCCGCCGCCTTGAAGAGCGCGCCCGCATCGTGGCGGCCGCGCTGATCGTCGGCGTGGCCACGACGGCGGCAAGCGCCGGCATCGCGAGTACGTCGGGCGCCATCACCGTGATCAGCCACCCGACGGGCACGCTCAACTCGAACACGCTCGAGAGCGACACGACCGTCTACGCGTGGTTCGAGCGCTCGATCAAGAACCCCGGCTCCCAGAGCCTCAATCACACCGGGTCGGGCACGGTGAACAACGGCGGCGCATTCGGCGCGGGCCGCCCGAGCCCCGGCACCGAGACACCGGGCTTCGCCGAGAGCTACGTCGTCCACTTCGACCAGGCCGGGAGCGGCAACGCCACGATCAGCAACGCGTCGATCACCTTCGACCGCCCGATCATCGGCGTCTGGCACACGAACAGCGGGCTCGGCAACAGCGACGGGCAGTGGGCGCCCACGAACCTGACCTACGGCTCGTTCACCGCGCGCCCGTACGAACTCGGCACGGGCAGCACCAGCGACCGCTACTCGATCTCGAGCGACCTCAAGACCATCACGATCCTGAACACCTACACGGTCGGCAACGGCGTGGACCAGCTCCGCATCCTGGTCAACCCCGAGCCCACGTCGATGGCGCTCATGGGTCTCGGGCTCGCGGGCCTCGGGTCGCTCGTACTGCGCCGCCGCAGGCGTCGGCACCGCGACGCACGCGAACCCCCCGCAGCAAACGCGTAGCGCGGCGCGCGCATCACGGGCGCCGTACGGGGCGGGCGGGGCCGAGACGGCGGCGACGGTCCGCCGCGACGAGACCGCCGTACGACGGGAATCGTCCGGCCTGCACCGCCGCGTCATGCGCCCCCTGGCCGCCGTAGCAGAGGGCCTACGTGCCCTCCCCGATTGCCCCGACAGGCTGCTAGATCAACTGCCGGCGGCGGCGCAGGCGGTAGGCGATGCCCAGCGCGGCCAGGAGCCCGAGGCCGGTGAAGGCGGCGGGCGGCAGCGGGACGACGGCCACGCCGAAGCGCAGGTCGTTCATGGCGAAGAACTGATCCTGGAGCAGGGTGATCTTCACACCGTCGAAGCCGCCGAGGTTGCGGAGCCCGGCGAAGCCGACGAGGGGCGCCCCGGTCGTGTCGAGTTGCGTCGCGAAGGTGAACGCGCTGCCGCCGATCGCCGTGCCGCCCGAGAGCAGCTCCACCGTGAACGCGTCGTTGGGCTGCGCGATGAAGTCGAAGCCCACCTGCTGCGCGTTCGCAGCGAGTTGGATGGTGATCGTTCGCGCCTGGATCTGCGCCGGCAGGAGGGACGTTTCGCCCGTCGTCTGGAACGGGATCACGAAGTTCGCGGCGACCGTCCCGCCGCCGAAGAAGTTGGCGAAGCCGTTGTAGGGAATGCCAGCGCTCGGATTGGAGAAGTCGAGGTCGGCGTAGAGCCCCGAGGGCGTCGCCCCGTTGATGGTGTCGAACGCCGTCCCGTACGTGAGGCTGCCCTCGTCGAACGTGACCTGCACGGGCCCGGCGTCGGGGGCGTTCGTGAGCTTGATCGTCCCGGCGGAGGCCGGGGTCGCGACCGCGGCCAGGAGACCGGCGGCAAGGGTGATGAGGTATACGTGGCGCATGATCGAGTCTCTCCGACGGCAGGCCGCAGCACTTCGGCGAACGTAGCCGTACTGATCCCTATTGCGCGCAGGGCCGCCCGCTTGGCGAGATTCTGGTGTTTCCCGGCTGCTTCCGGGACGCCCCGGTGACGGGGACGACGGCCCGCGCAGGGGACGAGGGCGCAAACCGCGTTCCAGAGCGTCCGGTCGCGTGCAGCCTCGCACTGCGCTGCCCATGTCCATCGCACGCGACACGAGGAGCGGCCGTGCGTCAGGCTCGTGCGGCGCTCGACAGCCTGGCGGCGCGTTCACTTCGCGCGACACATGATGCCGCGTACGATCCGGGCATGAGCACGGCCCCTGAGCACTATGCCGGGACGACGCGCGTCGTCCTGAAGTTCGCCACCGTCATGACCGCCGTCTCCCTGCTCTCGGGGGTCTCCTTCCAGGAGTCGGTGAAGAAACTGCCGGTCGGATCCATCGACCCCGGGCTGCGCCTCGAGGCCGTCCTCGGACTGGCTCTGGTCCACGGACACGTCATGGTCGCCGCCGTCCTCATCCCGATCGCGATGGTGGGCGCTCTCTACCTCGCCCGCGCGGCCGGCGGGCGCGACGTCAAGCCCATCACGACCAAGATGCTGACGCGCGGCTACCTGCCGTTCGTGACGATCAGCGTGCTCCTCATGCTCTACAAGGGCTACCACGTCCTCCTCGCCGTCCGCGGCGGCGACCACAATCTCGCGGCCATCGACGGGCGCCTGTTCGGCGGCTCCTCGGCGCTGCGGCACGCCGTCTACGGCGTCTCGCACACCGCCATCGCCGTCGCCCTCGGGCTGTTCATGATCGGCGTCTGGCGCGCGCTGCGGCCGCCGAAAGCGCGGGCCTGACCACGAACAGCGCCGCCTCCGTCTCCGCGTCCAACGTCTCAGGAGGCGTGGACAAGAG
>JAJRVY010000068.1 GCA_024277065.1 Planctomycetota bacterium | reverse complement strand
GCACTCAAGCAACTCCACCGCCTCTACAAGCGCGACAAGAAGCTACGCAGCGACGAGACACTGTTCACACATCTCCTCAGGGCCATCGGCCGCCACGCCGACGCAGCGTCGGTCAGCGTGCTCAGCGACAGCCCGTTCAAAGGGCTGACGATCGCGACGGGACAGGCGCGCATCTACGGACTCGGCAACATCCGCGTGAAGGACGCCGTCGAAGAGCTCATCAAGGGCATGCGCCTCGGAGGAAGCGATCCGCGGCGCGGACGGACGACCGGCACGCCGCGCTTCATGGTGGACATGCGCGTGGCGCTGTTCGTGCTGACGGGCATCGACAACGGCGAGGACAAGGACGCCTGGCAACAGTGGTGGCGCGACAACAAGAAGACGTTCAAGGTCGCGAAGGACAGGCCGCCCGTCCCGGCCTCCGTCAAGGCCGCGTGGCAGACCTTCTGGAACGAGCCCTACTAGGGCTGGGAGCGCACTGATGACGACCCTGCGAACCATCCTGCTCGGGGCCGCCCTCGGCGCGGCGCTGCTCGCCGGCGCCTGCCGGGCGACGTCCGGGTATCTCTCGGACTACTCTCGTCTGGGGCCCAACCCCGACGCCCCGGGCGATCGCTCAGCGCGACTCTGGGTCGCCCCGGGGGACGCACTACTCGACTGCGACAGACTCCTGATCGAGACCTACGCGCTGCGCCCCAAGAGCGGTTCATTCCTCGCGAAGATCGACCGCGGCACTGCGCGCGAACTCGTGGACGCGCTGCGTGAGCGGATGATCGCGGTCGTCGATCCGTACTACTCGGTCGTGAGCGAGCCCGGCGAGGGCGTCCTCAGGATGCGCGTGGCCATCACGGATCTGACGTTCCGCGGCGACGACCGGGATCCCGCCGATGCGAGCGGCATCGCGTTCGAGGTCGAGATGCTGGATTCCCGCACCGGGCAGCAACTCGCCGCGGCCACCCGCTCGCTGCAGGTCCCGGACGGCACCAGCGCGTACGACGCACTCGCAGAGCGGCTGCTCGCCTTCATGAACCAGCAAACCGCCGGCACGCAGTAGACGACCGACGCGAGGCGAGACTCCGGTCACATCCCAAGGAGCCCGCAGGAGCTAGCCTGCGGCGAGCATGGATATCCCCTTCTTCCAGGTGGACGCGTTCACGACGCGCCCTTTCGCGGGGAATCCCGCAGCCGTCTGCCTGTTGCGCGAGTTGCCGGACAACGAGACGCTGCGCCGCATCGCCGACGAGAACCACCTCTCCGAGACGTCCTTCTCGGCGCCCGAGGACGACGCCTACGGCCTGCGCTGGTTCACGCCGCGGGCCGAGGTGCCGCTCTGCGGACACGGCACGCTGGCCATGGCCCACGTTCTTCTCGGTCGCAGCGGCAGGGACCGTGTCGTCTTCCGCACTCTGTCCGGTGACCTGACGGTCGAACGCGACGACGACGCGTACCGCATGGACTTCCCGTCGCTGCCGCCGCGGCCCTGCTCGGCGCCGACGGCCGTCGCCGGGGCGCTGGGACGCGTGCCCGACATCTGCTACGTCAACGCGCGTACGCACGTCGCCGTGTTCCGCAGCGCCCGCGACGTTGCGGAGCTGCAGCCGAACATGCCCGCCGTCGAGGATCTACCCCTGCCGTACCTCGTGGCCACGGCGCCGGGCGATGACTGCGACTTCGTCTCGCGCTTCTTCGCACCGGGCGTCGGCGTGCCCGAGGACCCGGTGACGGGCTCGGTGCACTGCGTCCTGGCGCCCCTCTGGGCCGACCGCCTCGGCAAGGAGCGCCTGGTGGCGCGACAGATCTCGCCGCGCGGCGGCGAGATGATCTGCGAGGTGAGCGATGACCGCGTACTCATCACCGGGCACGCCGTCACCGTCATCACTGGTACGTTCCACCTGCCGGACTGACGCGTCGTCCGCGCCGGGGACATGCGGGGACGACGCGTCTCCGTGTCGTCACTGCCGGGCGACGGCCGGGAACGCCACGGGACTGCGATAGCCGCACGTGCCGTGGGCGCGCACGCCGAAGAGCCAGTCGTCCTTCGTGAAGGGCAGCGTCACTTCGTTCACGTCGCCCACGTCGTGAACGTGCTCCCAGTCGGGAGCCGTCGTCGCGCGGCGCACCACCTCGTAGCCCGCGATGCCCGCGCCTCGGACGCGATCCCAGCGCAACGTCGTGTCGTAGGCGAGTCCCGTGGCGACGATGCGCGCATTCGGCGGCGCCGCGGGTGCGCGCACGGCGTGGACCAGCGTCGCCGCCATCAGACGCGTCACGCCGGCGAGGAACGTCGCGTCCACGTGTTCCGCGCAGTCGCCGTACGGGCGACCGCCCTCGATCCGCACGTCCTGGTGCTGGCGATCGTAGTGCTCGTGCAACTCCGTCAGACGCACGCCCGCGAAGCCCTGCTCCACGAACGCCGTGTGGTCGCCGCCGCGCAGGAAACGGTCGTTGCGGAACACGAGGATCGGCTGCACGTCGGTGGACTCCCTCCGCGCCACGTCCGCGACGTAGCGCGCGAGCTGCCGTGACGGCCCGTCGCATCCTGCGCCCATGGCCGCCGCCGCACGGAACGCGCGTTCGTCGAGCGCCCGGGACAACCCCTCGGAGAACACGCGCACGCGGTCGTCCGTGCGCTCGCCGGAGGGGCCGCTCGGATCCCCGATCATGTCGGCGCCGAGCACCATGGCGACGTCGAGGCCGGCCACCCGCGCCGCCGCTGCGTGTGCCCGGGACCCGAGCAGCCCCTGCTCCTCTCCGGCCACGGCGAGCAGCACGATCGTGGCATCGAAGCGCCGTGGCGCGAGTACGCGCGCGAGTTCGAGAAGAGCCGCGGTGCCGGAGCCGTCGTCGTTCGCGCCGGGCGCATCGGACGCGGCGTCCATGGCGTCGGACGCGCGCGAGTCGTAGTGCGCCACGGCGTAGTGCCGGCGCCCCGCGAACGCCGCATCGGCGCCGGGGATCTCGCAGACGACGTTGACGATCTCGGCGGGCTGCGGCACGCGCGGGCCGGGCGGCACGGCATGCGCTTCGAGCGCCACGCGCAGGGCTGCCGCGCCGCAGCGTCCGCTCTCTGCGGCGATCGCCTCGAACTCGCCGCGCAACGAGCGCCGCGCCGCGCCGACACCACGCGCCGCGTCGTCCACGGCCGAGAGCGAGTGCCGGGTGCCGAAGCCCACGAGCCGATCGACGTCCGCGCGCAGCCGCGCGGCCGAGACGTCCTCCAGGATCGCACTCACGGGATCCTCTGCCATCTGTGTCCTCCGTGGGCGTGTGATCCCCGCCCTTGCACGCGGGTAGTGCAACGCTGTACGACGTCCACGACGCCATGCCCGACGCGCTCGAACAGGTACGCCCCGCGGCACACCGTCTCTGGCGGTTGGCGCTGCTGCTGTTCGGCGAGTCGATCATGGGCATCGACACGAACGTCGTGCCCGCCTGGGCATCGCGCTGATCAGCGCGTCGCGCCGTTGATCTCCACGAGGTGTTCGCGCAGGATGCGGCGCACCTCGAGGATGCACACGGGGTTGTCCTGCACAGAGTGTCCGGACAGCACCACCTTCTCCGAATCGACGCCCTCGAGATGGGCGCTCGTGTACATCACGACGCCGTCGTCGCGCTCCTCGAGCGGGGGCTCGATGTCGGTCACGGCGACGATCGAGTGCTTGTGCACGCGGCTCGGCATCGGCGACTGCTCGAGCGCCGTCAGGAACGGGTGGCCCGGCGACATGTTGTCCACCGCCGTCGGCGTGCGTTCGAGGAAGTCGGGCCGGAACAGACCGGTGTTCTCGGCGACGACGTCCTGCGTCAGATGCAACGTCTTCTCCGGGATGGAGATCAGGGCGTTGGCGATGGTCCGCAGCAGCCCCTCGGAGAGGAAACTCCCGCGGTGCGGCGTGGAGATGAACACGACGCGCTCGACGAACGGCAGCGGCTCGAAGAACAGACCCGCGCGCAGCCGCTCCTTCTGAACCGCGTCCAAGTCGAGATCGTCGAACGGACGATCACTGACGTTCTCCCAGAAGCGGTTTCCGGAGTCGGTGACCGTCAGCCGCGAGAGCAGCCCGCCCTGGCTGTGCCCGATGACGACCATGCGCCGCAGCGCCTCGTCCGTGCCGTCCGGATCCAAGTCAGCGATGCGCTCCGTGAGGCCCTCGCGCAGCGAACTCGCCGACTGGAGGATCGGTGCCGAGGTCTTGTAGATGAACAGCCACGCCGTGTAGTGCGAACGAAGCACGGGGTCGTTTCCGAGCTCGTTGATCATCTCCGCCCATCGCGCGGGACTGGACGCCGTGCCGTGTACGAACACGATCGGGATCTTGCCGCGCTCGTAGGGCGCGAGCAGCGTCAGCCCGTTCTCGATCTCCACCTTGTCCGGAGAGAGGAAGCTCCCCAGCTCGAAGTCCCACAACTTGGACTCCCGCAGCGAGTAGGCCAGCGGCGTCGTGGCATCGACCTCGAGTGGCACCGAGCGCCCGCGCACGACCAGTTGCGAGGCGTCGCTGCCCGAGTGCAGCGTGAGCACCGCGCGCAGCCCCGGCTCCTCGGCGGCGTCCAGTTCCCCGAGCACTTCCAGGAATGCGTTCCCGCCGATGAGCACACCGGGCGAGATCTCGCCGGGCGCGGATTCACTGCGGCGGGGCGCGCCGGCGATGAGCGCCGAGCCGAGCCCCGACTGGTTGATGCGCCCGCTCATCCCGCGCACCTCGTAGTCCGCGCTGGGCCGGAACTCGTCGAACGCCTGGTCGCCGACGTGCATCTCGTGGTCCGGGACCTCGACCGTCAAGTGCCCGACGGGCAGCTCGTACGTGCCCTCACGCGGCACCCAGCGCCCGTCCGGTTCGCGGAAAGCCTCGACCAGCGCCCGATTGTAGATGTCGGCAGCGAGCCTGAAGCGACGATCGAACGCGCCGGGCGGCGGCGTGTCGGCGTCGCCCAAGAGGAAGAGGTACGCATACGTCGCCGCAGCGACGTCGAGACTACGATCGTCCTCGCCGCGCGCCGTCAGGAGCGACAGCTCGGCGAGCGCGAACAGCCGGTCCCGCCGGTCGAGCCCCACCGCCGCGCGATGGAGCGCCGCGAGCGCCGCGCGAGGATCGGAGTCGTACAGTTCCGTGAGGTTGGCGCGGTGCAGCGCGAGCCGCGACGCGTTGCTGGGCTCGTGCTCCGTCAACGCGTTGGCGTTGTGGCTGCGGTAGACGGCGTCGGCGCCCACATTCTCCGCCGTGATGGGAATCGCACAGGAGGAGCAAAAGAGGGCCAGCGAGAGGCAGATGGTCGCGCGCATCTCGCAACGCTAGCACCCAGGCGGAGTATTGCCGCGCGCGATGTCACGCGAGGTACAGGGCGAGTCCGCGCCCGGTCGCCGTGACGAGGGCCGTGCGCGGGCGCGGCGCCACGGTAGGCTGTGCACATGAACACCAGCCGATGGATGCGCCGCCTGGTCCTCCCGATGCTCCTCTGCGCCGCTGCGTGCGGTGCCAAGGCCCAGGAAGGCGTGCTGACCTACAGGGCCACGATGCCGGACGGCAGCGTGCCCGCGTTCAAGCTGCTGGACCGCGTCACGACGGAGTTGGAGCTGCGCCTCGACGAGGCGGGTCTGGCGCGGAAGTCGGCCGGAGTCGTCCCACCGGACACGATCCGCGTCGTGATCCCGGAGAGCGCGGTCGGTCGCATCGACGAGCTGCGGGCGGTCCTCGAGAACCCGGAGGATCTCCCGGTGCGCCTCGAACTCGTGCGTCAGGGCGAGTGACGGACGCCGTGCCCGAGGCGCCCGTGGTGGACGGGGCGCACGCCGGGCGCCGCGCCGGAGCCGGCGTGCTCGTCGCCGCCGTGACGATCGTCGCCCTTCTGGTGCGCACGACGGGAGCTCTCGACGCCGTGGTCCGCCCCGACGGCGTCGTGCTCCAGGGCGCGGACGCCTGGCACCATCTGCGCCAGATCGAGCAACTCGTGCGGCACTTCCCACGGCGCATGACGTTCGACCCGTACGGGCTCTTCCCGGGCGGACAGGGCGTCACCGTCGCGCCGCTGTTCGACTACCTCGTGGCGACCGTCTCCCTGCTCGTGGGCGCCCTCTCCCCGTCGGCGCGCACGATCGCCCTCGTCACGGCCTGGTCCCCGGCGATCCTCGGCGCGCTGACCTCTGTGCCTGTGTACCTGCTCGCCCGCCGCGCCGCTGGCCGCGCCGCGGGGCTGCTCGCCGCCGTGGTCATCGCCGTCCTGCCGGGGCAGTTCCTGTCGCGCACCGTGCTGGGTTTCGCCGACCACCACGCCCTCGAGTCGCTGCTCGCGGCCGTGACCGTGCTGGCGCTGGCCGCTGCGCTCGCCCAGGACACGAGGGGGGCCGCGCTGCGCCGCGCCTGCGGCGCGGGGCTCGTCCTGCTGCTCTATCTGCTCACGTGGACGGGCGGCGCACTGCTCGTGCTCGTGCTCGGCGGCTTCGCCGTGGTGCAAGTCAACGTCGAGCACGCACGGGGCGCAGGCGGCGGGCGCACGGGCGCGGTCACGGCGGCGTTCTTCGCGACGACGCTCGCCGGTCAGGCGGCGGTGGGCTGGGATCTGCCGTACGCACACTATCAGCGGCTCGCGCTCCTGGGCGCGCTCGTCGCTGCGGCGGGTCTCGGCGCCCTGGCGCACGTCCTCGCGCGCGGCCATCGCTCCCGTGTCCACCTGCCGATGGCGACGCTCGCCGTCGCCGCCGGCGGCGCGGCGGTGATCGCGAGCGTCTCGCCGCAGACACTGCGCGGGGGTTGGCACGCGCTGACCTGGTTCGCGGGGAGCGGCCTCCAGGAGACCGTCGGCGAGGCCGCGCCCCTGCTGCGCATGAACGGGTCGTTCTCGCTCGCGAGGGCCTGGGCACACTTCGGCACCGCGCTGCCCGCAGCGCTCATCGCGCTCGCCCTGCTCGCGCGGCGCATCGTGCGCGAGGGCCGGCCCATCGACGCGCTGCTCGCCGTGTGGTCGCTGGCGATGCTGCTCGCGACGCTCGGGCAGAACCGCTTCGGCTACTACTTCGCGGCCTGCGCCGCCGTCCTCTGCGGCGTCCTGATCGGTCCGCCGCTCGCGCGCCTCTGGGACGCGCGCGACGGCAGGGTCCCGGCCTGGGTGCGGCGCGTGCTGTGGCCGAGCGCAGCGGTGATCGCGCTCGTCGTGCCCGTCGCGCCGGTCGCGCTCATGACCACTCTGTCGTTCGACGGGCCGCGGGACGCGTGGCTCGACGCACTGCGGTTCCTGCGCGACGAGACCCCGGGGCCCTTCGACGACGCGGGCTACTTCGACGAGATCGTGGCGGCGGGCGACGCACGGCTGCCACGCGAAGGCGTGCTGGCGTGGTGGGACGCCGGGTACTGGATCACGACGATCGGCCGACGCGCCCCCGCGTCCAATCCGACGCAGGCCGGAGCGCGCGAGGTGGCCGAGCTGCTGCTCATGACGAACCCGGACGCCGCCGCCGACGCGTGCCTCGAGCGCGGGCTGTCCCTCGTCGTGCTGGACGGCGAGACGCCCATCCTGCAGACGGGTCCGAACCGCCTCGGCGGCGAGCTCGGCCAGGTGGCGCGCTGGGCGGACATCGATCCGGACGAGCTGTTCCGGACGTATCACCGGCGCGATGCGGACGGCTCGTGGCAGCCGCTGGTCCTGTTCGAGCCGGCGTACTACGAGACGCTCGCCGTGCGCCTGCACGTGTTCGGCGGCAAGCTCGAGGTCCCCGTCCGCGCGACGCAGATCGTGCGCTGGCGCGAGGTGCGGGGCGACGCCGGCGCGGTGCGTCTCGAGATCACCGACCTCGAGCGCTTCGACTCGTTCGCGCGTGCCGCGAAGACGCTCGAGAGGGCGCTCGCAGCCGGCGAGCAGAACGTGCGCATCGTCAGTGACGACCCGTTGAGCTCCTGCGTCCCGCTCGAGCCGGCGACGCGCTTCCGGCGCGTGTTCGCGTCGCAGGAGACCGTTGCCACGCGGTTGCTGACGCGTATACCGGACGTGCAGATCTACGAAGTGCTGCCGGACTGATCGTGGGCGGGCTGCAGCGCCCCCTCGAGGGCCGCGAACGCGGCCAGGATCACGAGGCAGAGCGCCAGCGCGGCGCCGGGGTGCGTCACGTAGTGAGCGCGGGAGTTCTCGGGCCGCTGCCAGCGCGCGACCGGACGGCGGTCACGGCTGAGCGTCAGCCACGTGCGCGGCGACCAGTCCTCGCGGTAGAGCGCCAGACGCCCCTCGGCCGCCAACACCTGCCCCCCGGCGCCTAGCAGCAGCGCCACGACGAGAAGCGGCGCCCACGTCGCCGCGAGCGCACGGGCACGGGGCGGCGGCGCCGGGCGCGTGCCCGCGAACACCGCGGCGGCGGCGCAACCGAGCGCGGCGCCGATGGCGTTCAGGAGGACGTCGTTCGTGTCGAAGCGCACGCCCCAGCCCGAGTGGAGTACGGCCCACTGGTTCAGTTCGTCGAACGCCCCGAGCACCGTCACGACGAGCACGGTGGCCCCGAAACGACGGGTGAGGGCCAGCACGGGAAGCGCGAGGAGGGCGTACTGCAGGAAGTGCACCGTCTCCATGTTCGTGGCCAGCAGCGTGAGGGAGGCCGCGGACGCCAGCGTCAGGCTCCCCCACCAGACGATGGCGACGCCACGCGGCAGGGCGCGCGCACGGCACACCGTGACCACGCGCCACGCCGCAGCAACGGCGCAGGCCACCGCGATCACGGCCACGACGACCGTCCAGATCTCGCGCGTGAACGTCCGCTGCAGCCAGTACGCGACCTCCTGCACGTGGTCGTGCGACGCGACGACGACGGCGAAGTACGTCGCCGTGAGCAGCGCGGTGACGACGGGCCGGCGGGCGAACCAGGTGAGGAGTGCGAGCATGTGACGAGCGTCGCATGGTAGCCGCACGCGCGCGCGGCGCACGCGCCGCCCGGCCGCGGCGTTCTGCCCGCGGGGTTGTCGGCGCGGCCCGCGGCGGTAGCCTCGGAGCAGCGGGTGATCGGTTGGAGGACCCATGCGACTGGTACTGACGGCGATCTGCGTGCTCTGCGCGAGCACGGCGGCGTTCGCGCACGGCGGCTCGTACCGCGGCGGCGGCGGCAACCCGGCGGGCCCCTCCGTGCCGCCCGGCACCGCGGACCGCCCGTCGCCGCAGACGTCGTGGGAGACATGGTGGTCGGCGAACAAGGAGTTCCATCTCCGGCTGCACGACAAGATGCGCGACGGCGACGGCGCCGCCGTCACGCCGGGCTCCGACGACGAAGCGCGCACCGCACGCGAACTGCGCGCGGAACAGGACGCCGTCAAGCGCGACGAGCTGATCCCGGTCTTCCTCGAGAGCCTCACCGACAAGTCGTTCGAGGTCCGCACGGCCGCCGCCATCGCCCTCGGCAAGATGGGCGATCCGCGGGCGTCGGGCCCGCTGCGCACGGCGGCGGAGAAGGACCCGCACAACGACGTCCGCAACTCCGCCGTGCTGGCCCTCGGCATGCTCGACCGCGAGGAGAACATCCCCTACCTCCTCGCGATGCTGATGGACCGCAGCCAGAACACGCGCCAGCGCTCGTTCGCGGCCTTCGGTCTCGGGCTGACCGGCGGCGACGACGCCGCCGCGCTGCTCGTGCGATTCCTGCGGGGCGGTGGGCCGCGCATCACGGGCGGACGGCGGCTGACCGCGCCGCTCGAGGCGTCGTGCTACGTGGCTCTCGGGCTGACCGGCAGCGAGTCGGTGCTCGCCACGCTGCGCCACGCCGCGGGCAAGCACGACGACGACAACGTGCGCGCCTTCGCCGTCCTCTCGCTCGGGCGCCTGGCCGACACCGACTCACGGGACGCCGTCACGAGAATGCTGCGCCGCGAGAAGAAGGCCAACATGCGACGCTCCGCGGCGATCACGCTCGGCAAGATCGCCGGGCCGGGCGACACCGACGCCGTGGACGCGCTGATGCGCGCGCTGGACGATTCGGACCCGGTCACGCGGCACTTCGCGGCCGTCGCCCTCGGCGGGATCGCGGACGACGCTCTGCGCGCGCGCCTGCGCGCGGCCATGCTGAAGAGCCCACGCATGGACCGGCCCTTCTACGCACTCGCCCTGGCGCTGGCGCGTGACACGGCGGCGGCCCCGGCGGTGCGCGCATACCTGCGGTCGGAGAGCGACGAGAACCTGCGTGGCGGGTACTGCATCGCGCTCGGACTCATGGGCGACGCCGACGCCGTGCCGCTGCTCGAGAAGCAGGCCAGGGAGCGCGGCGAGATCTGGTTGCCCGGCTACGCCGCGCTGGCGCTGGGCATGATCGGCAGCCGCGGCTCCGCGCCCATGCTCCGTGAGCGTCTCGAGAACGAGAACGACCCGCGCCTGCGCATGAACCTGGCCGTCGCGCTGGGGCTCATGCACGACCCCGCGGCGCGCACTTTCCTGATCGAGACCGTGCGCAGTTCGAAGGGCAGCATCCTCGAGCGCGGCAGCGCCGCCATGGCCATCGGCGTACTGCGGCTGAACTCCGCGGCAGACGACCTGCTCGCCGTCGTTCGCGACAGGAAGGAGCAGGACATCGTCCGCGCTCTCGCGGTCGTCGCCCTCGGCGTCCTGGCCGACCCCTCGCCGGTCCCGAAGCTGGCGCGCTTCTCCATCGACAACAACTACGGCGTTACCGTCGATCCGCTGAACGAGGTGCTGTCCATCCTGTGACCGCGCCCGTGCGGCCCCCATCACACGGCCCCCATCACACGGCCCCAGTCACACGGCCCCCGTCACACGGCCCCAGTCACACGGCCCCCGTCACGCCGCCCCGCGCGCGTGAGCGCTACTGATAGCGGAAGGTGTTGGGCGGCAACTCGCCGAGCAGCCCGGTTTCGCGGTCGCGCACGCCCCACGTCACGAGCCCGGGGAGGTGCGCCGGCGCGGTGAAGGTGACGAGCGTGGGCATCACGCGCACGATCTCGACGTTGATGACGACGCCATCGAGCGTGATCTGGAGATAGCGCTAGCCGAACGCGTCGCGGGCGTCGCGAAATGCCGTCCCCCCGAGCGTCACGGGGTAGCCCCCGAACTGGTGGGCGGCGAAGGGCGTCACGGACGTCGGGCGCGGCGGCGGCACGAGCCGGAACGCCGCGTACATGCCGCCGCGCCCGATGGCGATCGAAGCGCTCCCGGCGTCGGCATCGACGACCACGCTCGAGGCATCCAGCACGGCGTGCAGACCTGTCGATTCGAGCCGCACGATGCGCAGTTCCGACATCCCCTCGGGGAACTTCTCGTCGTCGTACGGCACGCTGAGTTCGACCAGGCGCGCGAACTCGACGCTCTCGGGGCCGACGTAGATGCCGGGACCGGCGGGCAGCAGACCCTGGCCGCCGGGCCCGGCGAACGGGTCGCCCGCGCCGAGTTGCACGGCGCGCAGCCGCGGGAGGGCGTCGCGCGGGACCGTCAGAGCGGGCACACCGGCGGGCGTCGCGCCCCCGGCGGCGTCCACGAGGATCGTGGCCAGGATGTCCACGCCGCCCGGCGGCGGATCGAGTTGATCGTCCGTGACGATCACGGCGCGGTGCGCCTTCTTCGTCTTCATCTTGAGCACGACGTCGGTCGGACCGCCGACGCCGCCGGCATCGCGCACGATCAGCCGGTGGTCGCCTGTGCGCAGGATCTCCGCGGTGACCTCGTGCGTGCGCCCCCCGTCCACGGGGAAGGTGAACGTCTTGACGATCGACGTCGCATCGCCCTCGACGCGCAAGAGCTGGAACACGACCGGGCGCGAGGCCGAGCCACGACGCGCCTTGGCCTTCACGTCGATCCTGGCACCGGCATCCGCCGCGAAGTCCAGTTCCTGGATGCCCTCCGACGTGTCGAGATCCTTGAACTTGTGCTTCCTGGCCGTCTTCCACACCAGCGAGAGCGAGTAGTCCCCCTTGCGAAAACCGTCGCCGCGCACCTCGAGTGCGTAGGGGCCCGACTCCGGCGCCACGAACCCGCGAATCCTGGCGCTACGCGTCTTGTTCTTGAGGAACGGTCCCGAGATCTCCTGATCGAAGCGGCCGAGCAGGCGCAAGCGGACGTGCGGCGCGTCGGGGCGCGGGCGGGTCTTCCTGCCCTTCGCCGTGACCTTCAGCGCGGCACCGCGCGGCAGTTCGAAGCGATAGACCTCGACCTCGCCGGGCGGATCGATCGTGCCCACCACGCGGTCCCCGTTCTGGAGCCTTACTTCGAGGTCGGCGCGCGACGGCAGAGCGCCGAACGAGAGAGCCACGAGGGCGAGCGGCAGGAGAGAGCGGACGCGCATCCCCTCCACGATACCCCCCATGCGCAGCACGTCGAGGTCATCAGGCGGGACTCAACCACCATCGACACGGGGGGACCGTTGCCTGGCTCCACGCCTCGGCAGTCTCGCCCGGGCGATGCGTACGGCGCAAGGACATCGTCGCGGGCACTCGCCCGCGGAAGTTCCCGCCCACGCCCCCGCAAACGCGCGGAAAGCCGCCCAGCCTCGATCGCGAGCCGGCCAAGCGGCCGTGGCGAAGCTGGTCCGGTAAGATGGAACCCCCCGAAGCACCTATGGAGCACCCGTGCGGTCCCCCGGCTCGCGCCGCTCGGCGGGCTCCGCGAGCCACGCGCCGGCGACGGCCGGCACGATCAACGCGCCGCCCAACCGCAGGTGGTCGCGGATGTCCTGGAAGCGGAAGCGCTCACCGAAGCACTGGCAGCCGTAGCGCTCGAGCTCGCCAGGTGGGACGGTCAGGAGGAACAGCGTGACGGCGAGCAGGAAGGCGGCGAGGGGCTGTGCGGGAAGCCGACGCCCCAGCCGCCAGAGCGCCCACGCCGCGAGCGCGATCTCGGCCGCCCCAAGAGCGATGAGGACGGCGGGATCGTACTGCAGGTCCGACTGCTCCGCGGAGGCGATGTCGATCACCTTCATGACGCCCGCGAAGAGGACAACGGCGGCAACGAGGCGGACGATCCAGCGCCCGAGCGGCGCGGCGCGCTCTGTCGGCAGGACCACGCCGAGGCCAAGATCGAGGCGTTCGGGAGGATGGTCGCGATGCGCGCCGCCCGCGCGATCACGCGGAGGGCCGCCGACGGCACCCAGACCGAGCGTGCAGAACGGATCGAGATCCTCGACGGAGACGGGAACGTGCTCGGCAACGATCGGGCTCAGGCATCTACCCCAACGCGACCCAGCGAGTCGGGATCAATGTCATCGCTCACGATGCATGCGCCCAAGGGCAGCCCTTGTCGCTCCACGGCTCGAACCAAGGGTTCGAAATCTAGATTCATGAGACGCGCATAGCTTCTCGCGAGTCCGTTGACGGTCGGATGCCCCGTGCTGGACGTCCCATCGTGGAGCGCATCGTTCGCCTTGAGAACCACGCACGCCAACTCGTAGAGGTCGCCCCGGTACAGAACCTCCACCGATCGGAGTTTGCCGATCTTCAACCGCTTCTGCATGTGACATCTGACCTCATCGGCCCAACGTTCTGCCGCTCCAGCCGCGAGCGGCGGGTGGGCCGCGCCGTCGCCGCGTGGCATGCTCCCGATCATGACGAGCACGCTCGACGCTGCGATCGCCAAGCTGGCGGCACTGCCTCCGCAGGAGCAGGATCGCGTCGGCACGTGGATTCTCGAGGAACTCCGCGACGAGGGCGCTTGGACGAAGCGCTTCAGCGCATCCCAGGACGCACTCGGCCGGCTCGCGGCGGAAGCTCGCGCGGACAGAGCCGCCGGCCGCGTGTCCGATCTCGACTCCGACACGCTGTGAGGTCACGCGGTACCCCGCGCTTCTGGGCGGCGTATCGTGGACTGCCGCTTGAAGTGCGGGACGCCGCGCAGAAGGCCTACGGACTCTTCCGCTCCGATCCGGAGCATCCGAGCCTGCACTTCAAGAAGGTCCACAACCGGGATCCCGTGTACTCCGCCGGATCAGCCTCGGGTATCGTGCGCTCGCGTTGCTCGAGGGCGACGAGGTCGTCTGGTTCTGGATCGGCAGCCACGCCGACTACGACCGCCTGCTCCGACGAATGTAGCACGGAGCTCTAACCCGCACCATTCATGACGACTCACACACCTGAACGGATCAGAGCGCCGATCTCCGCGTTGCGCCTGCTCTACGAAGCCACGGCTGGGAATTCGCAGGCGCGCCTTGATCTCGACGCTCTGTCCTCGTTCAGGACGGG
>JAJRVY010000067.1 GCA_024277065.1 Planctomycetota bacterium | reverse complement strand
GGGCCAGAGAAGCCGGGCCACGGGAGCCGGGCCGGACCGCAGGGGATGGTAGCGCAAGCCCCCTCGACCGGAAGGGACGGCCGCAACTAACAGGCTCGAGCGCAACTAACACGCTCGAGGAAGCGGTCCCGCGCATCACCCGGCGCGTGGGCCCGTGCGGCAGGGGGCGTAGGGTTGACCCTACGTGGTCAACCCGAACGTCCCTGGCGGTGCCTCCGGCCCGTCGAGGCCAAGAGGCGATTAGCTCGCACTATTCACGACGGCTCACACACCTGAACGGACAAGAGCGCCGACCTCCGCGTTGCGCCTGCTCTACGAAACTACGGCTGGGAATCCGCAGGCGCGCCTCGATCTCGACGCTCTGCCCTCGTTCAGGACGGGCCTCGCGGCGCGGGCCATGGCTCCCGCATCCGCGCTCCGCGTCGGGATCGCTTCGACTGGCGTCACGGAGTGCGCGAGCGTCGGAATCGTCCGGCCCAGGGCGTGCGGAGGTGATCTGTCCAGGGATGCCTTCGAGTGGGCGGTTGCGCAGGCCGCAGGCCGTACTTGGTAGCCTTGTGAGTGGGCGCCGGCGCGACGACGGACTCGAGAGCGCGAGCGCCCAATCACACGCCGTAGGAGCCGACTCGCGCTCCTCCTCATGGTGGTGAGCGCGGCGGTCTGCGCCTCTGCCGTGGCGATGATCGAACCTCCGGGGCCGGGACATTGCCCGGCCCCTACACCGGGATACGGGCGATCGGGGGCGGCGTGGCGGCGGGGCGGGGGCGGGGCGTCGCGGGGCGGGGGCGGGGCGTCGCGGGGCGGGGCGGTGGGCGTGTCCCGTCATCGTCTGAGGTCGGGGGGCAGGCCGGTCGGCTCCTCTGCAAGCAGCTGGGCGCGGACCGTGCCGTCCACGAGGGCCTCGCGGTAGAGGCGGATGCGCAGGCCGTCGGCGCCGCGCAGCACCTCGCCCGGAGCCGCCAGGTACTGCGCGCTCGGGCGCGGCAGGTCCAGATCGACGTTCTCGGTGGTCAGCGTCTCGATGACGAGGAACCCGCCCGGCGCGAGCAAGTCGCGCAGCGCCGGGTAGAGCGCCGGCGCATGGAAGTGCAAGCAGGTGACGACGTCGAAGGAGGCGCCGAGGTCCGGGAGTCCGGCGTCCAGGTCGTGGCGCAGGAAGGAAACAGTCTCGGCCACGCCGCGCATCTCCGCCAGCGCGGCGGCCTTCTCGATGCCCACCTCCGAGATGTCCACCCCGATGCCCTCGAGCCCGCGCTCGGCCAGGTAGACGATCGTCTGGCCCTCACCGCACGCGACGTCGAGCGCGCGTCCGGATCGAGGGAGCGCGGCCGCGACGCCGCGGATCAAGGACGGCGGCGCCGCGCCGCGCCGGTAGCCCGGCGCGGTGTACTTCTCGTCCCACTTCGCGGCGTCGGCGTCGGCCATGTCAGGCAGTGTCCACGCCGCGGGGATCGCCGACCAGCATCACGCGCAGATCCTGCACGTTCGTGCCGGTGTTCTGCGGCGGCAGCGCACCGCCCCCGGCCAGCAGGGTCGCCAGGGATTCGCAGCGGGCCAGGTCGCGCGCGGGATCGCGTCCCGCGTGCACGGCGTCGCGCAGCACGGCGGCGTCCACGACGGCGCCGGACGTCCCCGACGTGCCGTCCTCTCCGTCGCTGGCGCCCACCAGCGCCGTGACCCCTGCGCGCGGTCGCGGCGCGGCCTGCGACGCGAGGGCGAGGGCCAGCGCCAGATGGCCGGCGCGCCCGCCCGCCGGCGGCTTCCCCGGCAGCGGCGGCGGCGCCTCGCCGACCGAGAGGATCGCCGTGCCGGGCGCGGCGGCGCGCAGCGCCCGGGCGTGTAGGTCGAGCGCCGCCGCGAACTCCGGTGGCGCCCGGCGCGGCAGCGTCACGACGTCGTAGCCCCGTTCCCGTGCGCGCTCCGCCGCGCCTTGCAGGGCGTCGGCCGGAGAGCGGACGATCGCCCAGCCGACGTTCTCAGGAAGTGTCGCGGGGGTCTCCGGGATCTCGCCCCGGCAACCGGCCATGAGATGCCGCCGCACGGCGGCGGGCCACGCGCCGCGCAGCGCCAGCGCGTCGTGATACGTCGTCGGGTCGGGCACCGCCGGCCCGGAGGCGATGTCCTGCGGCGCGTCGCCGTCCACGTCGGAGACGAGCAGCGAGACGACGGCGCGCGCGCCCGCCGCCGCCTCGGCCAGACGTCCGCCCTTCACCGCCGACAGGTGGCGGCGCAGCGTGTTGAGCGCGCCGATCGTGGCGCCGTCGCGAGCGAGGAGGCGCACCGCCGTGAGTTGGTCGGCGAGGGTCAAACCGCTCGCCGGGGCGCAGAGCGTTGCCGAGCCCCCGCCCGTGAAGGCGCCGACGACCAGCGTCTCGTCGCCGAGCCCGCGCAGCATCGCGAGGACGCGGCGCGTCGCCTCCACGGCGCGCGTCGTCGGCTCGTTGACGTCGCGCGCCCGCACCGCGAGGACCTCGAGCGCAGAGTGCTCCGCCGCCTCCGCGGGGCCGGGCGCGGCCGCCGGTGCGAGACTGACGCCGATCACGCGGCAGTCGCGTGGGAGCACGTTCGCGAGCGCCGCGCCGATGCGTCGTGACAGCCACGGCGCCGCCTTTCCCGCACCGACGATCACGACCTGCGCGAGCCCGGCCGCGGCGACCTCCACGCCGGCGACCGTCACGCTCTCGCCGCCTGTGCGGCCCGCGCCGCCCGTGCCGCCCGTGCGCCCGAAGTGACCGCGGAGGTCTGGGATCGCGGCGGCTCGCACGCCGGCGTTGAAGATGTCGATTGCGTCGGTCCTCGCGGTTCTCACGCTTCCATTGAACCGCACGCCCTACAATGAGCGCATGAGTGGAGAGAGGGTGTTCGTCACGCGCGCGATTACCGACGTGGGACTCGAGCGCCTCCGAGCGGTCTGCGACGTCGATCTGTGGGACGAGGCGACGCCTCCGCCCTACGAGACGCTGGTCGTGCGTACGAGTGGCTGCGTCGGTCTTCTCGCGCTGTTGACCGATCGCGTGGACGCCGCGCTCCTCGACGCCTGTACGGATCTGCGCGTCGTCTCGAACTTCGCCGTGGGCTACGACAACGTCGATGTCGAGGCGTGCAGCGCCCGCGGCATCGCCGTCGGGCACACACCGGGTGTTCTGACCGAGGCCACGGCGGATCTGGCGTTCTGCCTCCTCATCGCCGCCGCAAGGCATGTTCCGGCGGCGCAGCAGTCGGTCCTGCGCGGCGAGTGGCGCACGTGGGAGCCGCGCGGGTTCCTCGGGCGGCACCTGCAGTTCGGCACCATCGGCATCGTCGGCATGGGGCGCATCGGCATGGCGCTGGCGCGGCGCTGTCACAAGGGCTGGGGCATGCACGTCCTCTACGCCGACCCGCGGACGAACGAGGACGCCGAGCGCGAACTGCACGCGCAACGCGTCCCCCTGCGGCAACTGCTCGCCCAGAGCGACTTCATCAGCCTGCACGCCCCGCTCGTGCCGGAGACGGAGTACATGATCGATGCCGCCGCGCTCCGTGCCATGAAGCCGACCGCCGTCCTCGTCAACACCGCGCGCGGCGCTCTCGTCGATCAGGACGCTCTCTTCGACGCGCTGACGCAGGGACGCCTGCACGCCGCGGGCCTCGACGTCACCGATCCCGAACCCGTCGCGACCGAGGACCCGCTTCTGCACCTCCCGAACTGCATCGTCACGCCGCACATCGCGAGCGCCACGGTGCGGGCGCGTGACGCCATGGCGGAGATCGCCGCCGAGAACCTGATCCTCGGTATCGAGGGCCGGGCTCTGCGCCACGCCGTCGGGCGGCGGGTGAACTGACGCCGGAGGCCGCGCAGCGGCGCAAGATCGTCTATCGTGCAGCGTCCAATCAGGCCGCGCGCAGCGGTCGCGAAGGAGTTGTAATGAAGACGACGGTGATGGTGGTGGCGGCGTTGGCCGCCGGCGGAGCGTTCGGGTTCGGGATGAGCGTGCGCGCGCAGGACGGCGACGCATTCCTCGGGAGTGTGCGGGCACGCGCCTACACGCAGACCTACAAGATGCCGCTCGACGTCGGCGCCGATCGCACGTGGAAGCCGCCTGAGCGCATCGACGAGAGGCGTCGGCGCATCCACATCTCCGACCTCTACGGCGAGATGGTCGATATGACGGCCCACGGCGACTCGGTCGTGATGTGGTTCAAGGACGACGAGGGCGTACTGCGCAACGCGGTGGTCCCGAACGTCAGCAGCGAGCTGCTGCACATCGAGCGCGCGCCGGCCCGCCAGATCACGATCACGTATCGCTGAAACGGTCCGGTCGCGGTGAGGACGCGGCCTGCCGGGGGAGGAACTCGGGGCGCAGGCGCCGAGGCGCTTCAGCGATCCCCGAGCGTCGTCTCGGCGGCGGTCATGTCCACGGTCTCGACCGTCAGCTCGCCCTTGCCGAACAGCGTGTCGAGCACGTCCTGCGGCGCTGTGCGATAGCGCAGCGTCGCGCGTACGACGTAGGGCGGCTTCGTGGCGCCCGGCACTTCGAAGCGGAAGATCTCGTGCTTGGTCTCCTTGGGGTGGATCAGGTACTCGCTGGCGATCTTGACCGCCTCCCAGGGCCAGTACGTGACGTTGCCGTCCTTGTCGTGGAGCACCGACGTGAACACCACCGCTGCGGGGTCCAGCTTGCCGTTCTCGTCCACGGCGCCGCTGCGGTAGACCTCGCGGCCCGAGGCGTCGGTGACGGCGACGTCGATCCAGGCGTGGCGCAGCTCGGTGATGCTCGTCGGGATGCAGTGGCCGGCGCCGACGTTCGTGACGTCCACGGCCACTTCGGCCCGGCCGTCCTCACGCCACGTCGCGGCGACCGTCATCTCGGCCGCGCTCTCGAGGCGCGCCCTCGCCTCGGCGCCGTGGAGCGCGCTCGCCCCCACGAGTTCGGGGTTGGTGTTGGCGCCCACGAAGAGGTGCGCGTAGGTGTTCGCACGCGCCTTGCCCTGCACGGATTCTCCGGGCACGACCAGCGGCTTCATGGTGCGCGCGACCTCGCGCGCCTGCTCCGCCGTCCGCATGTGACAGTCCTGGCACTCGATGCCCGCCGCGGCGTAGGGGCTCGCCGCCCACTCGGCGTACGTGTTCTCGATGACGACGCCGTTGCCCGGGTGCGTGAGCGTGTGGCACGCCGAGCAGAAGCGCGACTTCGTGTGGGTCTCGGAATACGACGACTCGTGCGCGGGCGTGGCGATGGGGTCCTCGAGCGGACCGAAGCGGACCTCGCCCTCGGCGAGCACGATCGAGGCGTTGGCGCCACCGCCCTCGTGCCGCGTCACGATGCCCGAGATCGAGTGGCAGATGTCGCACGACACGCCGTTCTTGGTGAGGAACGTGAGATCCTCCTCCGCGGCATCGGGGATCTCGCCCGTGGCGACGGCGCCCGGGGCGTGGCAGCCGGAGCAGAAGCGGTAGAGGTCGTCTCCCCCGACCTCGCGCGCCTTGCGGGCGAACGCCAGGTAGATCGGGTCGGTGTGGGCCTGGCTGTGCAGCGAGCCGTTCCACGCCTCGTACTGCGCGACGTGGCACTCGCCGCAGACCTCCGGCTCGTAGTACCAGTCCGCGTCGGCGCGCTCACCCGACGCGGTGCGGATCTGGCTCGGCGCGAACGGCGTCGGCTTCTCCTCCCCGGCCGCGACGCCGCGCAGCGCCGCGATGGAGACGGCCGCGAACGAGATCGCGGCCAGACAGAAGAGGGCCGGCGAGAGACCGGGCGTGGGGCGCTCCGAGACGGTGGACGGCATGCGCATGGTGGTCACCTCCGAGGGCCATTGTCCCGCTGTGTTCGCGCCGGCGGCGTGACCTCGGTCGCGCCCCGTGTTCATGGCTTGTCGTGGCGCCCGGCGCGCACGAGCTGGAAGTAGAGCACGCGTTCGGCGGGCGCCGAGGAGCGCGCGCCGGTGGCCATGGCGCCGTCGGCGCCGAGAGCGCGAGCGCGGCTGCGCACGTCGGCGATGATCGCGTCCCACGTGAGCCAGGCGGCCTCGCGCGCGGCGATCTCGGCCACGCGCTGCCCCTCGGGGAACGCCACGACTTCCTCGGCGCCGCGCGCGAGCAGCGCGGCGCGCAGGGTGTCCGGGGCGGACGTGCGCACGTAGAGACGCACCGCGGCGTCCGCCGGCAGAGGTGCAAAGCGCTCTGGCGCACGCCACGTGATCGCCGTCTGTGCGCACGATGTCAGCAGCAGCGCGGCGGCGGCGGCCGTTCCGAGCGCCCCGAGTCGCGATGCGCCCGTCACGGCAGGCGCCGGCGGCGGGCGTAGACCACCTCGCCCTCGTGCTCTTCGCGGGTCCGGAAGCCGAGCAGGTGGAAGACCTGGCTGCGATAGAAGCGCGCCACGCTGCTCCGCACGATCACCCAGTCGCGGCGCTCGGGGTGCCGTCGCACGCCTGGCAGGAGAGGGATCAGCGACGGCAGCCCGAGCTGCCGGGCGAGGGTCGAGACGGCGAGCCAGAAGGGCAGAATCTCGCGGATCTCGAAGAACCCGTCCTCGCCCTGATCCTGGTAGAGCGGCATCAGGATGCGGCCTGTCTCGTGCGCGCGGATCTCGCCGTGGCGGTCGTCGGCCAGCACCTCGCCCTGCTCGATGCGCTGGAATCCGGTGTAGCCGGGACGCATGACGAAACCGTCGTCCACGGCGACCGGGTGCCGGTGCAGGACCTCGAGCGCGCGGGGCAGTCCCACGGTGCTCTCGCGGAGCACGCGCCGATGGCGCTCGAGTTGCGGGATGTGCTCGCGCGCGATGGAGCCGGTGGCGGCCAGCGTGAGCCAGATCGCCGCCTCGTGGTAGCACAGGGCCTGCTCGTCGCGATGCTGTCCGCCTTCCACCACGAACGCGTTGACGCCGCCCTTCGTGGCGTAGTCGAGCAGGGTGCCGTCGATGCACTCCTCGAGCCCGAGGATGATCGGGACGCCGAGTTGCGTGGCGATGCGGCGGTTCTCCAGCGTGTCGCTGAACAGGCAGAACGGCGGGCCGCCGGCCGACGTCGTGTGCAGATCGAGGATGACGACGGCGCCGCGCGCGGTGCGCCGTGCTTCCTCGAAGATGGCGTGCAGTGCGCGTTGCTCGCGCTCCTCGGCGGCGTCGAGAGCGGGGTCGCGCGCCAGCAGCGCGGCGATCTGCTGCGTCGTCCACACGCGGTTGAGGTCGTGGTGCACGAAGCGCCGGCCCGCCGCGAGCGCCTCGAGATTGCCGGACAGCGCGATGACCTCGCCGTGCAGCGGTGTCCGTGCCGCCTCGAGCTGCGCGACGACCCGCTGCGCGGCGATCGCACCGGCGGGCTCGTTGCCGTGGATGCCGCCGCTGACGATGACCGTCGGACCGGCCGCGCTGCCGCGCAACCGGCCGAGGAACCGCGTGTACGTACGTTCGGGCGCCGACACCGCGGTCACGTGTCGAGAGCCTCCTTGAGCTGCTGTTCGACGAGCTGCGCGGCGACGTCGATGAGGTCGCGCTCGGTGATCAGCCCGACGAGGCGCCCCTTCTCGACGACCGGGAGACATCCCACCTTGCGCTTGCGCATGAGACGGATGGCGTCGAGGGTGCGGGTGGCGGGCGTCACGGTCACGGGATCGGGTTTCATCACATCGCGGATCAGCACCGGCCCCTGGTCGTTCTTGCCGTAGCCGCGTGCGAGCAGGCGCAGCAGAGCACGGTCCGAGATGAGGCCGACGAGGCTGCCGTCGTCGCTCTCGACAGGGACGTGCCGGAGGCGCTCCCAGTCCATCACGTTCGCGGCCAGATCCACGATGTCCCCGGGCCGCAGCGTGAACAGATCGGTCGCCATGAACTGACCGACCGTCTCGTAGCTCGGGCGCCAGTCCGAGATCTCGTCGTCGCGGGCCAGCTCCCAGAGATGGACCGGCCGCGCCGAGGTCTGCCGCGCGATCGTCGCCGCGGTGAGCGCGCGCATGCGTTCGTCCACGGTGCGGCTGGAGTTCTCCATGCGCGCGACGGAGTCGAACATCCACTGTGCGCCCGTCTGCCGGCTCTCGACGCGGTCGTGCAGGATGCCCAGGTAGCGATCGACGTCGGACGACTCGATGCCGTGGTCGATGAGCCCGGCATGGGCCATCGGCAGCAGCTCGTCGAGGATCAGCTCGTCGGCGGGCATGCTGTGGCCCCCGATCCAGGAGAACTGCGCTTTCAGGCCGAGGCGCGCGGCAGCCAGGAAGTTGGCCTTGACGTCGCCGAACGGGATGCGCTCGCGGACGTCGCCGTACTCGTCGGCGCAGGCGGTCATGAGCCCGTAGAAAAAGGCGGCGTTGGCCATCTCGTCCACGACCGTCGGGCCCGCGGGCAGCACGCGATTCTCGATGCGCAGGTGCGCGACGTTGTCCTGCACGCCGTAGCAGGGGCGGTTCCAGCGATAGACCGTCCCGTTGTGGAGTCTCAGCGCCGAGAGCTGCGGCGCTTCCCCGCGCGCGACCAGCTCGAGCGGGTCGGGGTCGCGGTCGCGGTCGATGGCGACGATGGTGCGGAAGCGCGCGACGTCGTCCTTGAAGATCTCCATCACCGAGTTGTCGATCCAGGCGTCTCCGAAGCTGACGCGGCGACGGCCGCCGCGGATCTGGTGCGCCTCCGAGCGCACATCGACGGACTGCTCGAAGAGGGCGACGCGCGTCTCCTTCCAGAGACGCTTGCCGAGCAGCATGGGTGAGTTCACGGCCGCTGCCAGCAGCGGGGCGGTCACTAGCTGCGCCACGTTGTAGAGGAACGCGAACTCCTCGGGGCCGACCTGGAAGTGCAGTTGGAAACTCGTGTTGCAGGCCTCGAGCATCACGTTGTCGTGGCGCGCGAACAGCTCATCGACGCCCTTGATGCGTGTCTTGAAGTCGCCGCCTCGCAGGGCCTTCATGCTCTCGTTGAGAGCGTGGTAGCGGGCGTGCGGCGTCATGTTCTCGAGCCCGAGGTCGTCGAGCCGCAGGGACGGCAGGATGCCCGTCAGGACGATCTTGGCGCCGAGCGGCCCGACGCGCTCGATGGCGTGCTCGAGGAGTCGCCGCAGGTCGGCCTCCATCAGGCTGAGGAAGCGCCCCTCGAACGCGTAGACGGGCAGGTTGACCTCGAGGTTGAAGCGCGCGAGCTCCGTCGTGAAGTGCGCATCGTCGATGGCCTCGAGCGCCTCCATCGCCAGCGGCGCGGGACGGAAGCCGTCATTGACGAGGAACATCTCCTGTTCGGCCCCGACGCGCCGCACGCCGCTCTCGATCATGCCGCTCTCGAGCATGACCTCGAGCGCGCGGACATCGTCCAGGAGGGCGCCGGTGAATGCCTGCAGCCGCTCGTCGGAGGTCAGGGACTCGACGTCGTGCTCACCCATGTACGTGCCTCCCCTCGGGACGCCGAGGATAGACGCCGTGCGGCCGGTCGGCCAGAACCCGGGTCACGCGCACGTGCCACGGGCTGCGAGACTCATCGCACCCGGACGTCGTAGCCGCCCGGGGTCGAGTCGAACAACAGGTCCTTGCGCGTGCAGCAGCCCCGTTCGGCGTCGAAGACGACGCAGGAGTCGAACGGCAGGGAGTAGATGTGGACCGTCACCACCGGCTCGTCGCACTCGGGCGGCACGCTGAGGGCGTGGATCGTCACCTTCTTGTCCACGATGTTGACGCCGCCGCTGGGGTCGCAGCGCACCGTGGGCTGCGCCTCGAGCTTCACCTTCATGCCCCCGGCGACGCAGTCCAGCCCGGACACGTTCTGGTTCTCGGGCCGGTCACAGCCGAGATAGCTGTACTCGGTGCAGTCGATGACGCCTTGCACCGCGAACGCCCAGCCGAGCTGCCCGTTGTGCGTGTGGATGGGCGTGCCCTGACCCGGCAGCCAGCAGATCGTCATGATGTCGAAGATCTCGTCGCGGTGGATCAGGTGCCGCATGTAGTGGTCGTCGCCGTGGCGCACGAAGGGCCGCAGGGACGCGGGGTCCAGCCGCACGGAGGCGAGCAGGTCGGCGATGCGGGAGCTCGTCGTGGGGGCGCCCTCGGTCGAGCGCAGGAGATCGACGAGCGTCGCGGCGGAGATGGTCTTCGTGGCCATGGCCGTGTCGCACGGTAGCGGCCCCCGCCGGAGCGGTCAATCGCAAGGGGTGCGCGGAGTGGTACAGGGAGTGGTACAGGGGCGGAGCGGGCAGGCGCCGAGAGATGCGCGGCGCCGCGGGGCGTGCGTGGCAGACTGCCGGGGTGTGCGGAGCCGCCTCGCCATCGACCAGGTGCCCTGATCTCCGGCGGCTCATCGGCGTCGCCGCTCTCTGCACCGTGCTCGCGGGGCTCGCGCGATGGTGGGTGCATCACGATCTCTATGCCGCGGACCCCACGCTGCTGGCGCCGGCGCTCGACGACGCGTACTACCGTGAGACGGCCGCCCGCATCGCGCGCGGTGAGTCGTTCGACAGCTTCCTCGCTCCGCTGCACCCGTTCCTCGCGACGCGCCTGGCGTCGGGCGCGAGCCTGACCGTCTCCTTCCTCGGAGGGCTCAACGCCGTGCTCGGCGCGCTCACCTCCGGCGTCGTCGCGCTGGCCGCGGGGTGGGTGGCGGGCCGTCGCGCGGCCTGCACGGCCGGGCTCCTGCACGCGCTCGCCGGCGTCTTCCTGTTCCACGACGTGCTGTCCGGACAGGAGGCCGCGATCGGGCTCGCCGCCGCGGCGGCCGTGCTGTGCGGCGTCGTGCTGACGGGGCACGCGACGGCGCCGCCGCTCGGCGGCCGACGCCGCGCCGCCGCGTCCGTCCTGCTCGGCGCGGCCGTCGGCACGGCGGCCCTCGGCCGCGGGACGTCCCTCGTCCTGCTCGCCTGCCTGCTGCCGGCGCTGCGCCGGCGCACGGGGCGCGTCAGGCTCGTGGGCTGCGCCGCGGCGGGGCTCGCGGCGGTCCTGGCAGCGGGAGCGGCCTGGAACCAGAGCGTCTCCGGGACGTTCTCACCGTTCCCGTGGTCCGGCAGCGTGAACCTGTACCTCGCCAACGGGCCCGACGCGCGGGCGACGGTGTCGGTGACCGCCGACGACCTGGGCTGGGACCCGTGGACCATCGAGCGCAACGCGCTCGCCATTCCCGAACGCGAGGAAGGGCGCCCACTGACCCGCCGCGAGGCTTCGCGGTGGTGGCTGGCGCGGACGCTGCGGGACGCGGGGGGCAGCGCGGCCATGGCCGCCCACGTGCTGCGCAAGGCGGCGCTGTTCTGGACTTCGGACGAGCGTGGCAGCAATCACACGGCGCAGGCCGAGAGGGAGTTCGCGACCCTGCTCCGCCTGGTCCCGGTCGC
>JAJRVY010000066.1 GCA_024277065.1 Planctomycetota bacterium | reverse complement strand
CGAATTCGAGGTCCGCCGGACGCTCGGCGACGAGTTCGACATCGTCCGCCCCCGCCGTGGCCACCGCCCCGCCGACCTCGAACGTCCTGATCTTCGCGCGCACGCTGTACTCGCCGTCGGGCAGATCGTCGATGCGGAAGCTGCCGTCCGGACCCACCGGCGCGCGCCGCCGAAACGCGTCGATCCAGGGGTGATTGAGGAGGTCCACCCAGGCCTCGCCGCCGAGCGTCACGGGCTGTCCGGCCACGTCCACGACCCGCCCGGAGATCGACTTGCCCGCAGCGAGCTCGACATCGACGGTGGTGTCCCCGCCCGGCGCGACACGGCGTTCGAGGCGCGTGCCGTCCACGCGAAGACTGAGCAGCGACTCCAGGTGCGCCGGAACGCCTACGAAGGCGAAGCGGCCCCCGGCGTCGGTCTGGCAGGACATGTCCCATCCGGCGCCCAGCAGCACGGCGTCGATGGCCGAGATGCCGTCCGGATCGCACACGACGCGCACGGTCGCACCGGCGCACGGCGCGCCGCCTGCGCGCACGACGCGGCCGGCGATGCGCCGCTCGCCGCCCAGCACGAGCACCGGCTCGCCACCCGCGTCGCCGGCATCGAGCGTCAGCGCCGCGGTGGAGCCGCGGCCACGACGAAACGCGACCAACGAGACGGTGCCATCACTCCCGGACGATGGAGACGGCAGCCAATCGAAGGTGAAACGCCCCTCGGCATCCGTGACCGGTCCCCGTACGCGCTCGCGCCCGCCGGCAGTGGTCGCGGCGACGGCGAGCACGCGCGCCTCCGCAACGCCCTCGCCGGCTCCGTCCACGACGCGGCCCGTGACGACGGTGCCGCGACGCAGGCGCAGCTCGACCTCGCCCGCGGCGGGCACGTCGTACGAACGGTAGGCCCGGCCGCGCCCGAAGGCGGCCACGCGGCCCGTGCGCGCCGCCGCGAGCTCGAAGCGCCCGTCGTCTCCCGTCACGGTGAATACGTCCGGGCGCTCGGTCTGGAACACGACGGCGCCGGCGAGCGGTACGCCGGACTCGGCAGCGATGACCCAGCCGCGCAACGGACCGTGGTCCGGGGCACGCAGCTCGAAGGGGCCCGCCTCCGCGGGCCGTGGCACGTCGATGAGCTCGCGAGCACCGCGGCGCCCCGCATCCCAGGCGTCCACGTAGACGGCGCCCTCGGGCGCCACGAAGTGGACCAGCCCGTCGTCGTCGGTCACGCCGACCTCCTCGTAGCCCATTGCGCTGACGCGGACGGCGCCGGCGGCGACGGGCGCGCCGTCCGCGCCCACCAGGCGCACGTCGAGCGGACGTCCGTCGCGGACCATCATCTGGATGTCGCCCTCCGGAATCGGAAAGGCGCCACGCATGAGGGGCACGTTGCCGCCATAGGTGGCGGCGCCGCCCGCGGACCGCGCCCGGAGCACCCAGCGCCCCGCCGGCCCGGGACCGAGGCGGAAACGCCCGTCCGGACCGGTCGTCGTCTCGCCGATCTTGCGCAGGGGAGGGCGCCCGCCGGGGTGCGGCACGAGAAGCTCGACGACGACGCCCGGCGCGGCCGGGTAGGCGTCGATGCGCTCGTGGGCCGTGGGCTCCATGCGCCGGATCACACCCGCGCGCCAGGTCGTGAACTCGGTGTCGTCGAAGGCCGCTTCCCACGATGTCTCGGCGTGCGCCGCAGCGGGCACGGAGACATCGACCGCCGCGCTGCCCGAGCAGGCACCGGCCCCTGCCAGCAACACGATCAAGGCGAGATACGAGACTGCGCGTCCGTTCATCCGACGGTCTCCTGCCCCGACCATCCGACCCGTCTTTGGACGCGTGGACGCCGCCAAGACGGAATCATTCTCCGGGTCTCCGGACTCCGAGCCGCTTGATCTTGGCGTCGAGCGTGGGCCGCGACACCTGCAACGCGCGCGCAGCGACCGTCTTGCGCCATCCGGCGTCACGCAACGCCTGCGAGACGAGGCGCCGCTCGAGATCATCGACGGCATCCTGCACGATGTCCTTGAGCGCGCGACCGGCCTCACCGCGGGAGACGCCCCGCGGGAGCGACTGCGTACGGATCTCCTCGGAGAGTACCTCGGGCAGGATCACATGCTCCGAGAGCGCCACGGCGCGCAGGACCTCGTTGCGCAGTTGGCGCACGTTGCCCGGCCAGTCGTAGCCGGCGAGCAGCCGCAGCGCCTCGTCCGTGACCGTCTTGCCGTGGTCCTCGCCGTCGGTCGCGCCGGCGCGCAGGAAGTGCGCGACGAGTTCCGGGACGTCCTCGCGACGCTCGCGCAATGGCGGCAGTCGCACCTGCAACACGTTGATGCGGTAGTAGAGATCCTCGCGAAACGCACCGTCCGCGACCATCTTCGCCAGGTCCCGGTTCGTGGCCGAGATGACCCTCACGTCCACGTTGCGCGTCGTCTTGCCGCCGACGCGTCGCAGCTCGCCGCTCTCCAGCACGCGGAGCAGCTTGACCTGCATGCCGAGAGGCAGTTCGCCGATCTCGTCGAGGAACATCGTGCCGCCGTCCGCCAGCTCGAAGAGCCCCTCGCGGTCCCTGTCCGCCCCCGTGAAGGCGCCCTTCACGTGGCCGAACATAACGGACTCGATGAGACTCGCCGGGATCGCGGCGCAGTTCTCCGTCACGAAGTTGCGCGGGCCGCGCGGGCCGTTGCGGTGGATGGCCCGCGCGACGAGTTCCTTGCCGGTGCCGCTCTCCCCGAGCACGAGCACCGGCACGGCCGTGTCGGTGACGTGATCGACGAGGCGCAGCACGTCGCGCAGGGCGTCCGAGTTCCCGACGATGCCCTCGTAGTCGTACTTCAGCGGACGGTCGCTGCGGTCCCGCAGCAGCGTGCGGACCTCGTCGAGTTCCTGCTGCTGGCGGTCCACCTGCTTCTCGAGCAGCCTGTCGAGCTCCTCGACGCGCTCCTTGCTGCGCGCGAGCTCCGCAGTGCGCTCGCGCAGCTCGGAGAGCACGCGCTGGTCCTCGAGCGCCACGGCGGCCTGATCCGCGAAGGCCTCGACGAGTTCGAGGTCGTCGGCGCGAAAGACGCCGTCCTCGAAGCGGTGATCCATGTAGAGGAACCCGAGGAAGCGGCCACGCGCGTTCAGCGGCAGGCACAGCACCGAGCGCAGTTTCATGCCGCTGACACTGCTGGAACCTCGCAAGCGGGCGTCGGCCTGGGCGTTGGTCGTGAGCAGCGGATTGCCGGTGCGCGCCACCTCAGCCGCGACGGCGCGGCTGATCTTGAGGCCCGGACGACGCACGTTCTCGCGATCGAGCGTGCGCGCCGCCACCATCTCGAACCTGCCCTCGGCCCCGCGCAGGATCAGGAACCCGCGCTCGGCGCCGGTCAGCGAGATGACCTGATCGACGATCAGGGCGAGCAGCTTGCGGCCGTCGGTCTCGCTGGCGAGCGCGCGCAGCGTCGTCTTGAGACGGCGCACGTCCTCGGCGGCGGGACGCGCGGGCGTCTCCACGGGCGGCATCCGTTTGGCGGCGACGGCCGCCGCGCGAGCGGTCCTGGCGTCCTGGAACGTCAGGACGGCGTCGCCGATCTCGATGCGGTCGCCGCTGCGCAGCCGCCGCGCCGCGACGAGCGAACCGTTGATCCGCGTGCCGCCGCCCGATCCGGCGTCGCGCAGGCGCCAGCCGGTCGGGCTGCGCTCGACGACGAAGTGCTCCCTGGAGACGCCCTCGCCCTCGACGAGCAGTTCGCACGCCTTCCCCGAGCCGGCGCGCAGAGGCCGGTCACCGAGTTCGACGTAGCGGGTGCTCCCGCCCTGCTCCACGAGAAGTCGTGCCATGCCCCAGAGGTTAGGGCCCGCGCAGGACTAACTTCGGGATTCGGTCGGCTGCGACGACGCGGGGCGGCGTTGCCTCCCTCGCGTCAGCCCAGAACGGTCAGGCGCGACTGCGAGAGCGCCAGGGTCTTCTCGCCCTTGCCGCGGAAGAAGACGACGACGCGCGTGCGCGTGCCGCGCCCCATGATGCGCCGCACCTCGCCGTCGCCGAACGAGGGGTGGCGCACGCGGGCGCCCGGCCGCAGCACGGCGAAGGGGTCCTCGTCCACGCCGTCCTCACCGTCGTCGTCGGGAGCGGCGTCGATGCCCTCGTCCCCGCGCGTCCCGTCCCCCTGCGTCCCGTACCCGAAGGGCGATCGCACCGACGCCGAGGCGCGACGCCGCCCGCTCCCACCCGTGCCCGTGCCCGCCCCTGTGCCCGCCCCTGAGCCCATCCCTGCGCCCCCGGCGCTGCCGGAGCGGCCGCGGGCAAGCGACGTCACACCGCCCCAGGCTTCGCCGCCCCAGGACCTGCCCCCATACGGATCCCGGAACGGATCCGGAGCGAGGTCGATGGCACCGTGATCGACGTCCAGCACGTCCTGCGGGAGCTCCAGGAGGAACGGGCTCGCTCCTCCCTTGAAGGCGCTCGAGAGCCGCGCACGGCGTTCGCGGGCGTAGGAGAGCGTGAGCCGCTCCTTGGCTCGCGTGATGCCCACGAACAGGAGCCGGCGCTCCTCCTCGAGCGCCTTGCCGTCCTCGGCGCTGCGGGCGTGCGGCAACAGGCCGTCCTCGAGCCCGGCGATGTAGACCTCGCGGAACTCCAGGCCCTTCGCGGAGTGCAGCGTCATGAGCGCGACACGCGGCATGTCGGGATCGTACTGATCGACGTCCGAGACGAGCCCGACCTCGTGCAGGAACCCCGGCAGCGACGCCGCCTCGCCCGCGCGCACGTCGTAGTCCTCGGCGCCGCCGACCAGTTCGCGGATGTTCTCGACGCGGTCCTCGAAGTCCTCGG
The DNA here is from genome assembly GCA_024277065.1 of Planctomycetota bacterium. Lineage (GTDB taxonomy): Bacteria > Planctomycetota > JAJSAM01 > JAJSAM01 > JAJVHW01 > JAJRPF01. The sequence goes on along the minus strand of JAJRVY010000066.1, from coordinate 19,306 downwards.
GGTGCACGCGCTTCAGATACTCTTCGTAGTGCAGGCACGTGATGGTGTCGCGCACGAGTTCGGCCACCGAGCCGCCCGCCGCCCGCTCGAGTCGATCGAGGAGCGTCGCCACGTCGCGCAGGCCGCGCGTCGCCTTCTTGCTGAGTTCGCCCTCGTCCGCAACGCCGCGCAGCGCCTGCCGTGCGTTCCAGCCACGCTCGCGAGCCAGCTCGAAGAGGCGCGCGAGGGACTTGGCGCCGATGCCGCGCCTCGGCGTCGTCAGCACGCGCGTCATGCTCTCGCGATCGCGCGGATTGGCGAGCACCTTGAGGTACGCGACGAGGTCCTTGACCTCGGCGCGCTGGTAGAACTCGACGCCCTTCACGATCAGGTACGGCACGCCCTGAGCGCGCAGCGCGGCCTCGATGGCGCGACTCTGCGCATTGACGCGGTAGAACACCGCGACGTCCCTGTGGGGCACGCTCTTGGAGTAGCGCTCCATGATGGCGGAGGCGATGGCCATGCCCTCGTCGTGCTCGTTCGCCGCGCCGATGACGTGCAGGACCTCACCGTCCTCGCGGTCCGTGAAGAGCCGCTTCTCGTGGCGCTCGCGGTTGTTGGCAATGAGCGCGTCGGCGGCCTTCAGGACGTTGCCGACCGAGCGGAAGTTCTGCTCCAGGCGCACGACCGTGGCGCCCGGGTAGTTCTCCTCGAACTCCAGGATGTTGCGCAGATCGGCATTGCGGAAGGCGTAGATCGACTGGTCGGGGTCGCCCGTCGCACAGACGTTGCGGTGCGGCTCGGCCAGGATGCGAGCCAGGTGGAACTGCACCGGGCTCGTGTCCTGGTACTCGTCGATCAGCACGTGCTCGAAACGTTCCTGCAGACGCCGCCGCACGTCGCCGTCGTCGTCGAGCATGCGCCGCGTGCGCACGAGCAGGTCGTCGAAGTCCACGGCGTTCGACTCCCGCAGTTCCTCCTCGTACGCCGCGTAGACCTCGGCCGCCCGGCGCTCACCGTAGCCCGCGGCGCCCTCGATCGCGGTCTCGGGCGTGTCGCCGCCCGTCTTCCAGCGCGAGATCCGCTGCCGCGCCCCCGCCGGCTTGAGATCCGCCGAGAGGTCCATGCGCTTCAAGATGCCACGCAGGATGCGCGTCTGGTCTTGCTGGTCGAAGATCGAGAAGCCCGGTGCGAGTCCCGCCGGCTCGGGCCAGCGGCGCAGGATCGCGGCGCACGCCGCGTGGAACGTCTTGACCCACGCACCGGGCGGCGCACCGAAGGACTCGACGCGCCGTGCCATCTCCTGAGCGGCCTTGTTCGTGAAGGTGATGGCCAGGATCGCGCCCGGGCCCACGCCACGTTCGATCAGGCGCGCCACGCGCATCGTGATGACGCGCGTCTTGCCGGACCCCGGCCCCGCGACGACGAGGAGCGGCCCGTCGCCGTGCTCCACGGCGGCGCGCTGGGCCTCGGTCAGGGCGTAGTGCGACGTCACGAACATCTCATTGAACCAGCCACCGCCGACACTCCCGTCGATCTGCGCGGGGCCGGGACGGACGCGCCGTCACGCCGTGAGGCCGTCAGGCTCATCGCGCGCCTGCTGCGCCGTGTCGGGGCCCTCGGTAGGGCGCCAGACGGGGAGTGCCGGGCGCCGCTCCGGACGCGTCTCCCAGCGCTTGTGGAGCCACATCCACTCCTCCGGTCGCTCGCGAATGGCCTCCTCGCCGAGCTTCGTGAAGCGATACGTCAGTTAGTGGACGGCCTCGTCGCGCGGCAGGTCGTCGCGCGCACGCAGGAGACCGAGGAAGCGGACGCGGTAGCGCGTACGACCGACCCACTCGTTCACGGCGACGACGATCGGGGCGCCGGTCCGCAGCGACAGCACGGCCGGGCCGACCGGCGTGTGCGCAAGGAGCCCGAAGAACGGCACGAACACACCGTTGACGTTCGCGACGTCGTGGTCCGAGAGCATCGCCACGGGCCGGTTCTCGCGCAGCGCACGGATGATGGCGCGAGGATTGCCGCGCTCGATGATCGCGAGTTCCAGCGCCTCGCGCACATCGACGAGCAACTGCAGGGTGTCCATCGTGCGCGCGTTGCGGCCCACCTCGACCCCGCCCCAGCGGTGGCCGAGCCAGGCGCCGCCGACGACGATCGGGCCGTGATGGAAGGTCACCGCGACGGCCCCCTTCCCACCGTCCAGAGCCTCGCGCAGGACCTCCTCGCCGACGACGTCCGTGTGATCGAGTATCCACGGCACGCCCTTGCGGCGCAGCGCGGGCAGCGACACGACACCGCGCCCCATCAGGCGCAGGCAGTCGCGGCCGATCGCCGCCCGCTCGCACTCGGTCTTCGCGGGGAACGCCAGTCGCAGATGCTGCAGCACGCGGCGACGCGGCACCGAGCAGAAGCGAAAGATCGCCGCGCCGACCCACTCGCCGAGCCGCGTGGCGAGCCAGAGGGGGAGCCTCTCCACGACGCGGATGGCCGCCCGCAGGTAGGGCTCCCGCCGCCGGCGGCGCCGATAGCGCGCGTCGCGGCGCGCCTGCTTCTCGGCGGCGCGGTCGTCGTGGGCCTCCTTGAAGCGCCTGCGCTGCCGCTGCCGCCGCTCCTTGTCGTACTCGCGCAGGACGTCGGCGTGCGGCCCCGGTCGGCGGCTCTCGTCGCCTGCGGCCGCGTCGTCGCTCACCGGCGCTCCTCGCTGCGGCGCACGACGCGCACGTGCACGATGCGGTCGTCCACGTCGATGAGGTCGATGACGTCGAGGCCCTCGATGACGCGCCCGAACGCGGTGTAGTGGACGTCCAGGTGCGGGGCGCGCGAATGCATCACGAAGAGCTGGCAGCCCCCGGAGTCCGGATGCGACGACCGCGGCATGCCGAGCACGCCACGTTCGAAGGGGATGCGCGTGGGCTCGAGCGGCAGGGAGACGCCGGCGTGCCCGGCCCCGTCGCCCCGCGGGCAGCCGCCCTGGATCACGAAGTCCGGCACGACGCGGTGCCATGTCAGACCGTCGTAGCCGCCGCGCCGCGCGAACGACACGACGTGCGCAACGTGCAGGGGCGCCGCCTGCTCGTCGAGAGCGATCGTCAGCGAGCCCTTCGTGGTCTCGACGATCAGGTTGACGGGGAAGTCCAGGTAGCTCATGTCACCGGGGCGCGCGCCCCGCACTGCGGCGCGCTGCGGCGAGGGCGGATCGCTGCCGATCATCGTCGCGAGTCCCTTCTGCGCGGCGAACGCCACGGACGGACTCTCGTCGCGCACGGACGCCCGCAGGAGATCGGCGTCGGAGGCGTCGCCGAGCGCCGCCAGAGCGTCGAGGGCGCCTTCGCGGGCGTCGCCGCCCAGCCGCCCGGGAAACCGCGTGAGGGCGGCGCGCACCAGCGGGAGCAGATCGTCCAGCCCGTTGGCGGCGGCCACGCCGCACGCGACGGCCACGACGACGGGATCCTCGTCTGCGGCGAGCGCCCGCCGCACGGCCTCGTGCACGACGTCGCCCTCGCGCGCTTCGAGCGCGCCGAGCGCGCTCTCGCGCACACGCACGTGGGGATCGTCGCGCGACAGGTCCGCGAGACGCCGCGTCGCGGTGTCCACGCCGTCGCCCGGGATCGCCGCCAGGAGGTTGCAGCCGGCCGCACGCACGAACTCCGCGGCATCGGCCAGCACATCGTCCGCGAGAGCCGCGGCGAGCGAGGGATCGAGCGCCGCGACCGCCGTCGCCGCCGCGGCGCGCACCGCCACGGATCCGTCCTCGCGAGCGAGGCCGGCGATCTGCGCGGCCGCGTCGGTCGCCTCGCGCCGTACCAGCCCCTCGACGGCGGCGACGCGCACGCTGAAGGCATCGTGCGCGAGGGCGCCGCGCAGAGCGGCCACGGCACGCGGGTCGTCGGACCCGGAGAGCGCGCGGCACGCCGCGACGACGACGTGCGCGTCGGCGTCGGACGTGACCTCCAGGAGACCCGCGAGCGCCGCCGCGGAGGCGTCGTCCGGCCACGGCGCGGCGGAGGACGGCGCCAGACCGATCGCCGCGGCCCGTCGCACCTCGGCGTCGGGATCGCCACAGAGTCTCACGAGGATCGGGACGAGTACGGGGTCCTTGACGGCCCGCGCGTAGTGCCCGAGCCCGGCCCGGCCCTCCGCTTCCGGGTGCTGCGCGTAGTCGAGGAGCGCCGGGTCGCCGATCGAGGGCTGCGCCGGACGGCCCCGCCAGCGGTAGTGCGAGAGCAGGGCGCCGGGCACGGCAGCGGGGCGCTCGGGGCGCCGGGCGAGGGCGAGCAGACCCCGCTCGGCGTCGTCCCCGGGCCGCGAACCCAGTCCGAGGGCCGCGGCACGCACGACCTCGGGACGGGCGTCCTCACCGAGGGCGGCGACGAGTCGGCCCGGGGTGCCGCGCGCGCCGCTGACCGCAATTGCGAACGCGGCGGCGGCGGCCACGTCCACGTTCTCGTCGCCCAGTGCGCGCAGCAGCACGGGGATGTCGTCCTCGGTCGCCCGATCGCGGAGGCGACGCACGGCGGCGCGCCGCAGGTCGGCGTCGCCACGGCGGATCAGTTGCTCGAGCGATCCCGCGACGCTCACCTGCGCGAACGCGCCCGGCGGCGGGAGTTCGCCGCCGCCGCGCGTGCGGCAGGCTCCGAGGGCGACGATGGCGGCCAGCCCCAGGGCCGTCAGGGCCGTCCCCGAGACCCGAACAGGGCGCTTCGGCGTGGCGCCTGGCGGGGCGGAATCGCCGTGCCGGCCCTGCGGTTCCTTGCGCGGAAAGCGGGCATCGATAGTCTGCGCGGTTCGCACGAGGGGTTCCTCCCCTAGTCCCGGCCCACGGGCGCCGGGATCGGATGACTTCGCAACTTCGAACTCGATCAAGGTATAGAAACCATGGCTCGCGTCTGTGATATCTGCGGCAAGCGTACCCAGGTCGGCTCCATGGTCGAGCGTCGAGGCATCACGAAGAAGAAGGGCGGCATCGGCCTGCGCATCACGAGCCGCGTGAAGCGCAAGTTCAAGCCCAACATCCAAAAGGTGCGCGTCCTCACCCAGGACGGCAAGACCGCGACCCGCATGAAGGTCTGCACGCGCTGCATCAAGGCCGGCAAGATCTTCAAGCGCTGAGTCGGCGAGCTGTCCGCACCCGAGCACGCGCCAACGTGAGATAGCCGGCGCGCCGATTGCAAGGCTCTGCGCAGCAATCGGCGTGACGGGCGTGACGGCTACCGGAAGCGGCGCCGGGCGCGGCGGCGGGCACGCAGTTTGGGCTTGTCCTCCCAGCGCCCCTCGATGACGGCCTCGAGTTCCTCGATGAGTTCCGTCGGCGACGCGTGGCGGTCGTCGCGGTCCTTCTCGAGCAGCCGCTCGCAGATCGCCGCACAGCCCGCGGGAACGTCGTCGCGCACGTCCCGCACGGCAACCACGTCCTCGGTGAGGTGCTTGGCCATGATCACCGCGTGGGTGGGCCCGTCGAACGGCGGACGCCCCACGAGAGCGTGGTAGTACGTCGCCCCCAGCGAGTAGAGGTCGGAGCGGATGTCCACGTTCGCGTCGCCGCGGGCCTGCTCCGGCGAGATGTACAGCGGCGTGCCCATCGCGCGCCCCTCGGACGTCTCGCCGCCGGCCTCGCTCACTTCCTTGGCGAGTCCCAGATCGCACAGCTTCGCCACGCCGCCCTTCGACGTGATGATCACGTTCGCCGGCTTGACGTCGCGGTGCACGAGGTCGTTGCGCGAAGCGTGCTCGAGTGCGCGCGCCACCTGCACGACGATGCGCGTGGCCGCGAGCGGCTCCAGCGGCCCGGACTCCTCGATCAGGTCGAGGAGCGTCGGTCCCTCGACGTACTCCATGACGAAGTAGCGCAGGCCGTCTGCTTCCCCGACATCGATGCCCGACACGACGTTCGGATGGTTCAGCTTGGCCACGGCGCGCGCCTCGCGCAGGAAGCGCTTCAGGAAGCGCTCGTTCTCCGCGAGTCGCGGCGCCAGCACCTTGATCGCCACGGGACGGTGCAGCGACAGTTGCTCGGCCTTGAACACGGCCCCCATCGAGCCCTCACCCATCAGGGACTCGAGCCGGAAGCCCTCGATCAGGCCGCGCGGAATGCGCCCCCAGTACTCGGCGAAGCCCCCGCGCCGCGGGACGCGCGCTGGGCGCGCGCGGGGCGGCGCCGCGCCACCGGGAACGGCGATGGGCGCGAGCTCGGGCTCGTCCGCGACCGGGATGGGCGCGGTCTCGACGTCCGACTTCGCGTCCGACCTGCTCGGCAGCTTGACCCGCTTCTTGCGTCGTCTCAACCTTCTTCGACCTCGATGGTGTTCTCGTATCCGAGCTCGCGCAGGACCTCCAGCGTCCTGGAATGCATGGTACGGGCGTCGTCCACGTCGTGGTCGTCGTACCCGAGAAGGTGCAGCGTCCCGTGGACCACGTAGAGCAGCACCTCGGCGATGGTGTCCACGCCACGGGCCGCCGCCTCGCGCTCCGCGGTGTCATACGACACGACGATCTCGGCGGCAAAGCCCGGCGGCCCATCGACACCGACATCGACATCGACGTCACCTCGGCCCGGCCCGACCGTCTTCTCGGGGCCTGCGAGCGGGAACGCGAGCACGTCGGTCGCCGCGTCGCAGTCGTGGAAGTCACGATTGAGGCGACGCATCGTCGCGTCATCGATCAGTGCGAGCGAGAGGGCGCCCGGGAGCCCGCACAGGGCGACGGCGCGGGCACAGATCTCCGAGAGTTCGGAAGGCGGGACGGGTAGGCGCTGCTCATCGACCTCGACCGCGAGTTCCACCGGGCCACGCGTCACGCGCGCTGCTCCTCGCCGCTCTCGCCGCTCTCGTCGCTCCCGTCGCTCCCGTCGCCGCCGCTCTCGTCGCCGTCGTAGGCATCGACGATGCGCTGCACGAGCGGGTGGCGGACGATGTCCTCGCGCCCGAGCATGCAGAACGCGATGCCGTCGATGCCGCGCAGACGATCACGGACGTCGAGCAGGCCGCTGCGCTTGCCCGGCGGGAGATCGGTCTGCGTGACGTCACCGGTGACGACGATCTTGGAGCGGCGTCCCATGCGCGTCAGGAACATCTTCATCTGCGCGGGCGTCGTGTTCTGGCCCTCGTCGAGGATGATGAACGCGTTGTCGAGCGTGCGACCACGCATGTACGCGAGCGGCACGACCTCGATCACGTCGCGCTCCTGGTAGCGCCGCACGTCGGTGAACTCGAGGAAGTCGCCGAGCGCGTCGTAGAGCGGGCGGAGGTATGGACTGACCTTCTGCGTGAGATCGCCGGGCAGGAACCCCAGATGCTCGCCCGCCTCGACGGCCGGGCGCACGAGCACCAGCTTGCGATAGCGCCCGCGCTTCATCAGGCGAATGGCCATCGCCACGGCGAGGTACGTCTTGCCGGTCCCGGCCGGGCCGATCGAGAACACGATGTCGCTCTTCTCGACGGCGCGGATGTAGCGCGCCTGGGCGGCGCTCTTGGGCGCGATCGGCGTGTCGTCCCGCGCGCGCAGGATGCGACCGTCGGTCGCCACGTCGGCATCGACGCGCTCCTCGCGCGCGTCGCGCGAACGCCGCAGCAGGCGCTCCACCTCGATCTCGGCGACGGGCTCGCCACCCCGCAGGCGCTCGCGCAGGCGCTCGAGGAGGATCGTGGCCTCCTCGACGGCCGCCGCCGGCCCCTGGAGCGTGATCGCCCCCTTGCGAGCGAACACCCGCAGACCCAGGTAGCGCCGCAGGAGCCGCAGCGTGCCGTCCGCGCGGCCGAGGATCGCACGCTCCTCGTCGGTGTTGCGCAGGCGGACGACGTTCTGACGGGTGGTCTCGGAGGTCATGCTGTGGCCGTGGAACGGATTCCGAGGAGACTACCCGACGCCCTCCACGCCGCCCCGAACGCCCGGACCCCACCGGCTGCGGAGGCCGCGACCCGTGGCCCCGGGCGCTGGTAGAAGGGGAGCATGGCAGCCCACGGCAGCGGCCCCGACCCGATCGCGCGCCCCGCGCCGCACAGCGCGGACGCGCGGCGCCTGCGCGTGCTGCTCGCGACGCTGGCCGATCTCGAGCGACCCGGCGGCGTGCCGCGCAGCGTGCGCATGCTCGCGGAGGGACTGCGCGCGCGGGGTCACGACGTCGCGACGATCTCCTGCCCCATCGCCGCCGGCGTGCGGCGGACGGTGCTGCGGCGCGTCTGGCGGCGGGTGTCGCCGTCCTCCGAGGAGGCGCGGCGCATCCACGGCGCTCTCTCCCGCATGGCGGCCGACTTCGCGCGGTGCGGAGCGCGCGACGTCGGCATCGCGTTCGAAGCATGGAGCGCCGATGTGTCCGCCGCTGCCGGCATCCCGACCGTGCTGCGCGTCGCCGGGCTCGGCTCCATCACCGACGAATGGGTGCGCAACGGCTTCATCGCGGCCGGCTCGCGCGTCGTGGCGCGCCTGCGGCAGCGCGAGAGCGCCGGCACGGCGGCGGCGCGGCACGTCGTCGTGCTGGGGGCCGCGAGCGCCGACGCCATGCGCGCTCTCGGCGTCCGGGAGGCGCGGCTGTCCGTCATCCACAACGCCGTGGCCGTGCCGGGCGGGGCGGCCGAGGAGCGGACCGACGACGCCGTGCGCGTCGTCGCCGTCGGCAATCTGCGCAAGGTGAAGGGCGCGGACGTCCTCGCCGCGGCGCTCGCCGCGCTGCCGGACGGCCTGCGCGAGCGGGTCGAGTTCATCCACCTGGGAGAAGGCGACGACGACGGCAATCCGGTATTCGTGACGGCGCGGAACTCTCTCACGGCCGCCGGCGTGCGCCACGAGTTTCGCGGCGCGGTGCCCCACGACGCGATCTGGGCGGTACTGCGTTCGGCCGACGTCTTCGCGTTCCCCTCGCGCGTCGAGAGCTTCGGCAATGCGCTCGTCGAGGCGCTCGCTGCGGGCCTGCCCGTGGTCGCCACGGACGTGGGCGCGGTGCGCGAGATCCTCGGCGACGGCGCGACCACCGCCGGACTCGTCGTGCCGCCGGATGATCCCCGCCGCTTCGCCGCAGCCCTCGCCGTCTTGCTGCGAGATGCGGACACGCGCCACGACTGGGGCGTGCGCAACGCGGAGCGCGCGGCGCGCCTGTTCGGCGTGGAGACGATGCTGGACCGCTACGAGCGCGTGCTACGCGCCGCCGTCGCGGGTAGCTGACCGCGCGCGGGTTCGGCGAGACGCGCCGGGCAGCGGTCTCTCCCGCCACCCGGCGCGCGCGGATCAGAACGCCTGGTTGTTGCGGCCGTACTTCTTGATCAGCTTCTCGAACTTCTTGGCCGCCTTGGCGAGCAGTTTGAGGCGCTTGCCGCGGGTCTTCGCGCGCGAGATCTTCGACCGGGCGTCGGTGAGATCGATCTTGGCCAGTTCCTTCGAGTTCTTCTGGATCAGCTTCGCGAAGCGCAGCGGCGAGCGGCCGATATCATCGACCATGGCGGCTGCGGCCGTCAGACCGAGTTGCGTACCCGTGACGCTCTGCAGCAGCGACACGACGAAGTCGGCCTGCTCGTCGTATGCGGTGTCGCCCTTCCCGAACGCCTTGTCGAGCCTCGTCATGGCGCTCGCGGCCTTCTTGAGTCCCTTGCTGACGGACTTGTACTCGGCGCCCATCGCCTTGTCGGCGCCGTCCACGGCGCTGCGTTCCGCCGACGTGTCGGCGAGCGCGCGCACGTTCAGGCGAAAGGAACCCGTGAGGTCACTGAGGGAGGGGTTCGGAACGGCGAGCGCGGCCAGCGCGGCGCTACTGATCACGAACGTGGCGGCGAAGGTGGCGAGTTGACGAAGCTTCATCGTGCAGGGTCTCCGGTGCGGGCTCTCGGGGGATGACGGACCGCCGTGCGGGCCGGCACACGGCGGCGGGCAGGGTACGACAGTTCGGCGCATGCGCAAGCCTGCACTGAGACGACGATCGCAGCCGCTGGTCACACCGCTCAGCCCGGCAGCCCACCGCGCACGACCAGCAGTTCGCACCACAGGTACGCCGCGGGTGCCGCGAGAAGGAGCGCGTCGAGCATGTCGAGCACACCGCCGAGTTCCCCGAAGGTCGTGGTCGAGTCCTTCACGCCGACGGCGCGCTTGACGTACGACTCGACGAGGTCACCGCCCTGCCCGGCGAGGCTCGAGACGAGCCCCAGCCCGGCCATCAGGCGCTGGTCGAGACCGAGCCAGTGGCCCACGAGCACGGCCACCGCGACGGAGGCGACCAGCGACGCGAATGCGCCCTCCCACGTCTTCTTCGGCGAGACCCAGCACATGCGGCGGCGGCCGAGCGTCTTGCCGACGAAGTACGCCGCCGAATCGCCGATCTTGACGGCCGCGACGACGAGCAGGCAGAGCCCGAGACCACGCGGCACACCGTGCGCGGCGTCGCCCGGGATGAGCCGCAGTTCCAGAAGGAACGAGCCGAGCAGCGCCACCCAGAGGATCGGGAACGCCGTCGCGATGGCGCGCGCGAGGTCGCCCGGACCCGGGCCGTCGTCGGTGGGCCCACGCGCGATGCCGAGAACGAGCGGTGCGACGGACACGGCGCCGAGGCCGGCGAACAGCATGGCGCGCGCCTCAGCCGTGGAGAGGCCGAGCGGCTCGGCAGCGGCGCGCAGGGCGAGCAGGACGAGCGTCGCCACGACTGCCAGGCGCCCGTGGGCGGGCTGCCCCGCCGCAGCGAGCATGGCGTAACACTCGCGCAAGGCCTGCGCCAGCATCAGCGCGATGAGCGCCGACGTCGCCCACGCGGTGCCGGTCCAGAGATCCACGCCGAGGATGCCGACGACGACGGCCGAGACGACGAGACCGGTGACGACGCGGCGTGCTCCGATCACCCCTTGACGAGCTCCCCGAAACGACGCTCACGCGCAGCGTACTCGCGGATCGCGGTGTACAGGTTCGCGCGCCGGAAGTCCGGCCAGAGAACATCGGTCACGACCAGCTCGGCGTACGATATCTGCCACAGCAGGAAGTTGGAGATGCGCATCTCGGACGCGGTGCGCACGACCATGTCCACCTCGCGCATGGAGGCGTCGTAGAGGCGCGCAGCGAGCGCGGCCTCGTCCACGTCGCCGGGTCGCAACGTGCCCGCGACGACGTCGTCGGCGATGCGCCGGGCGGCATCGGCCAACTCGGCGCGGCCGCCGTAGTTGAGCGCCAGGCGCAGCACCATGCCGTCGTTGCCGGCCGACAGGCGTTCGGTCTCGCGCAGGGCGCTGAACGTCTTCTCGGGCAGCTCGGCGACGCGGCCGATGGTGCGGAAGCGGATGCCGTTGCGCTCGATCTCGGGTCGTTCGTCGATGGCGAACCTGCGCAGCAGCTCCATGAGGTACGTGACCTCCCGGCGCGGGCGCTTCCAGTTCTCGACACTGAAGGCGTACAGCGTGAGCTCGGAGATGCCCAGCTCGGCGGCCGCCCTCGCCGTGTCACGGACCGCGTCGATGCCGGCCGTGTGGCCCTTGATGCGCTCCCAGCCGAAGCGCCGCGCCCAACGGCCGTTGCCGTCCATGATGATGCCCACGGACGCGGGAATCTTCTCCCGCGGCACGTCCGGCAGGATGCGCTCGGGGAACGACGCGGGCGCGCGGCCCAACGCTACGTGTCTCCGCGCAGCCGCACGATCTGCTCGCGGCTCGGACCCACCGAGACCTGCGAGATCGGCGCCCCGCACTGCTGCTCGAGGTACGCCAGGAAGTCGCGCGCCGCCGCGGGCAGGTCCTCAGGACGGCGCGCGCCGGTGACGTCCTCCTCGAATCCGGGCCGCTCCTCGTAGACGGGCACGGCGCGCGAGAGCGCCGACGCCGTGGCGGGCACGGTGTCGATGCGCCCCTGCGGCGTGTCGTAGGCCACGCAGACCTTGAGCCTCTCGAACCCTCGCAGGACGTCGAGCTTGACGATGACGATCTCGTCGATGCCGTTGCTGCGCACGCTGTAGCGCATGCCGACGGCATCGAACCAGCCACAGCGCCGCGGGCGCCCGGTGGTCGTGCCGTACTCGTTGCCCTCGTCGCGCAGGCGCCGACCGTCCTCGCCCTCGTCCTCGGTCGGGAAGGGACCGGCGCCGACGCGCGTCATGTAGGCCTTGGCGACGCCGATCACGCGATCGAGCGCGCGCGGCGGGATGCCGGTGCCGCTCGGCACGCCCAGCGCGCACGAGTTCGAGCCCGTCACGTACGGATACGAGCCGAGATCGACGTCGAGCAACACGCCCTGCGCGCCCTCGAAGAGGATCTCGCGCCCGTCGTCGATGGCGTCGTGCAACAGCGTGACGGCATCGCCCACGAACGGCGCGATGCGCTCGGCGTAGTCGCGGTACTCGTCGCGGATGGCCGCGAACTGAAGCGGCTCCTCCCCGTAGGCGTCCACGAGGATGCGGTTCTTCTCCTCGATGTTCATCCGCAGCCGCTCGGCGAACCAGTCAGGGTCGTAGAGATCGCCGACGCGGATGCCGCGGTAGCTGACCTTGTCCGCGTAGCAGGGGCCGATGCCGCGCCCGGTGGTGCCGTGGGCACGGGCGCCCGCCTGCTCCTCGCGGAGCAGGTCCAAGCGCCGGTGCCACGGCATGACGACGTGCGCCCGGTCCGAGATCACCAGGTTGTCGCCTACCGTGACGCCCCGTGTGCGCAGCTCCTCGACCTCGCCGAGGAGCGTGGCGCAATCGACGACCACGCCGTGCGCGACCACGCACGTCACGTGCCTGCGCAGGATGCCCGACGGGACGAGGTGGAGGCGATACGTCTCGCCCTCGAACACGACGGTGTGGCCGGCGTTGCTGCCGCCCTGGTAACGGACCACCACGTCGGCGGTGTCCGCGAGCAGATCGACGACGCGGGCCTTGCCCTCGTCACCCCACTGCGCGCCGAGCACACAGGTCGTCGCCATCTTGGAGAGTCCTTTCGCCGCAGCCTCGCGGCCGACCGCGCGCCGTCCCTCGCGGCGCAGCCGCCATTGTGGCCGGGCTTCCGCAGGCGGCTGTGGCTTTTCGGCTCACGCCGTCGTCATGACGCGAGTCGGCGGAGCTCGTCGTGGAAGCGGCGGAAGAGGTACAGGCTGTCGTGGGGGCCCGGCGCGGCCTCGGGGTGGTGCTGCACGCTCATCACCGGCAGATCGCGGTGCCGCAGGCCCTCGACCGTCCCGTCGTTCAGGTTCTCGTGGGTGAGTTGCACGGCGCCGCTCTCGAAGATGTCGGGATGCACGGCGAAGCCGTGGTTCTGCGCGGTGATCTCGACGCGGCAGGTGGCGATGTCGCGCACGGGATGGTTGCCGCCGTGGTGGCCGAACGGCAGCTTGAACGTCCGCCCCCCGAGAGCGTGGGCGATGATCTGGTGCCCCAGGCAGATCCCGAACAGCGGTACGCCGCGCGCGATCACGCCGCGCGCGAGATCCTGCGCGTAGGTCAGCACGGCCGGATCGCCCGGGCCGTTGGAGAGGAACACGGCGTCGGGATCGCCCGCGAGCACGGTGGCGAGGTCGGCGTCTGCGGGCACGACGCGCACGCGGAAGCCGGCCGAAATCAGGTTGCGCAGGATGTTCCACTTCGCGCCGTAGTCCACGACCGTGAGATCGAAGACGGGACCGCAGACGTCGTCCGGCTCGGGCTGGAAGCGCGCCGCCGACGCGGCCTCCGTCCACCGTGCCTCGCGCTGCCGCGTGACCTCGGCGACGAGGTCGCGCCCTTCCATGTGGGGCACGGCCTTGGCGCGATCGACGAGCGTGGCCGCATCGAGCTGCGCCGTCGAGACGACGCCGCGGAGAGCGCCCTTCTCGCGGATGCGCTTGGTCAGCGCACGCGTGTCGATGCCCTCGATGGCCACGACACCGCTGCGCAGGAGGAAACCGTGCAGGTCCTCGGTCGAGCGGAAGTTCGACGCGACGGGCGAGAGCTCGCGGACGACGAAGCCCTCGACCCAGGCGCGCTCGGCCTCGGCGTCCTCGGCGTTGATGCCGTAGTTGCCGATCAGGGGCGCCGTCATCGTGACGATCTGCCCCTTGTACGACGGGTCGGTGAGGATCTCCTGGTAGCCGGTCAGCGAGGTGTTGAAGACGACCTCGCCCTCGCAGTCGCCCTCGGCGCCGAAGCCCTGTCCGCGGTAGACGCCGCCATCCTCGAGAGCGAGGAGAGCTGGGGGGCCGGAGCGTCGCTTGGTCACGTCTGGATCTCTTTCTGCGCGGCCGGGTCGCCCGCAGGCTCGGGCGCGTGCGCGGCGCGGCGCGCGATGGTCGCCGCAAGGTAGCCCGCCCCGAATCCGTTGTCGATGTTCACCACCGCGACCCCCGCGGCGCACGAGTTCAGCATGGTGAGGAGCGGCGCGAGCCCCTCGAACGAGGCGCCGTAGCCGACGCTCGTCGGCACGGCGATGACGGGCGCATCGACGAGCCCGCCGACGACCGACGGCAGGGCGCCCTCCATACCGGCGACGACGACGACGGCGTCGGCGGTGCGCAGCGACGGCAGGACGCCGAGGAGCCTGTGCAACCCCGCCACGCCGCAGTCGTAGTGCGCCTGCGCGCCGACGCCGAGCATCGCCACCGTCACGCGCGCCTCCTCGGCCACGGCCTCGTCCGCCGTGCCCGCCGACAGCACCACGACGCTCCCCACGGGCGGTCGCCGCTCGCGCTCGACCACTGCGGCACGCGCGCGAGCGTGACGGACGGCGTCGGGGACCGCCGCGGACAGCGCCGTCCACTGCGCGTCGTCGATGCGCGTCACGAGCAGGCGCGCCGATCGCGACAGGATCTCGTTCGCGATCGCAGCCACCTGCGCGGGCGCCTTGCCGGGAGCGTAGACGACCTCCGGGAAACCGCAGCGATGGGCGCGATCGTGGTCGATGCGTGCGAACGCCGGGCCGTCTCCGGAAACGAGCGCGGCGGCGCCGTCGGTCCCGAGCAGGGCCATCGCGTCGCCGGGCTCGAGACGACCGTCACGCACGTCGTACAGGATTCTCAGCAGCGCGTCGCGATCCACGCTCCTACGTCTCGCCGCCCGGCGCCGCCGGGTCAATCTCTCGACGCGCGCACGGGACGCGGATGGCAGTCGAGATCCAGCCCGTCGCGCTCGCCGTCGCGCAGCCGGAACCACCCCGACACGGCCACCATCGCAGCGTTGTCGGTACACAGCTCCCGCGGCGGAATCACCACGCGCAGGCCCCGCCGACCTCCGGCGCGCCGCATGCTCTCGCGCAGACGTGTGTTGGCGGCCACGCCGCCGCCGAGCACGATCTCGCGCACACCATGCTGCTTCGCCGCTCGCAACGTGGTCCTGACGAGCACGTCCACGACGGCCTCCTGGAACCCTGCGGCGATGTCCGCGACGGGAGCGAGGGGGTCGCGGAGCACGGCCTGCCTGGGCCTCGCGTCCTGGCCGAACGCGCGATAGAGCACCGCCGTCTTGAGCCCGGAGAACGAGAAGTCGAGCGTGTTGCCGCCCGGGGCCCCGCGGCCCGGGGAGGTCCGCGGGAGCGGGAACGCCGCCGCGTCGCCGCCCACGGCCGCGGCCTCGATGGAGGGCCCGCCCGGGTAGGCCAGCCCGATGAGCCGCGCCACCTTGTCGAAGGCCTCGCCGGCGGCATCGTCAAGCGTCGCGCCGATCAACTCGTGATCGGTGGCCGAGCGCAGGACGTACAGGCTCGTGTGCCCGCCCGAGACGACGAGCGCGACACAGGGGAACCGCGGCCCGCCGCCCGCGGCGAGGAAGCTCGCGTGGATGTGCGCGACGATGTGATCGACGCCGACGAGGGGCAGATCCCGGGCCAGCGCGACGGCCTTGGCGACCGTCACCCCGACGAGCAGTGCGTTCACGAGGCCCGGCCGGTTCGTCACGGCGACGCCGTCCACGTCCGCGAGGGTCAGATCCGCGCGACGGAGCGCCTCGGCCACGACCCATGGGCAGTTCTCCACATGGGCCCGGCACGCGATCTCCGGCACGACGCCGCCGAAGCGGCGATGGAGCTCGACCTGCGACGCGACGACGCTCGAGAGACACGCCACGCCGTCGCGGACGAGTGCCGCGGCCGTCTCGTCACACGAGCTGTCGATCCCGAGGACGATCACCGGTCAGCCGCGCTCCGGCCGTGCGCGCAGGCGCTCGTCCGGCACGGCGCCGCCGCGGAGCAGATCGAGGGCGGTGCGCAGTTGCGTGTCGTCGTAATCGGCGTCGTCGGCCTCGTCATGGCGTCCCGGGAGCACCTTCCAGCGAGGCCCCGCCTGCTGCTGGAACGCTGCGAACACCGCGCGGCGATCCTCGGAGACGAGCTCGACGCGGACGTCGGGCATGATCCCGCCCCGCGCGCCCCCCATCGCGCGCTGCCCGCTGCGGCCGCGCGGCGTCTCGTAGCGGGCCGTGGTGACACGGACGAGTGCGTCGCTCGTGCGGAGAGGCTGGAGTGTCTGGACGAGGAACTTGCCGTACGTGCGCTCGCCGACCAGGAGTGCGCGGCCGTGATCCTGGAGTGCTCCGGCGAGGATCTCGCTCGCGCTCGCCGACAGTTGGTCGGTCAACACGACGAGCGGCTGCGGAAACGGCGCGTGCAGGACCGCGGGCGGGGCGCCGGGCGCCGCCGGGCCGGCGGCCGGCTCGGGCGCCGCCTCCACGAAGTAGCGCCTCAGGCGGCGGCGTTCTCGCGTCACGCACACGAGCGTCCGCGGCGGGAGGAACAGCCCGGCGAGATCGACCGCGGCGCTCACGACCCCGCCGAGGTTCTGCCGCAGATCGAGCACGATCAACGTGGCGCCGTCGCCCACGAGCCGCTCCAGACCGGCGCGAACCTCGGCGGGCGTCGTGTCGGAGAACTGCGCGACGCGGACGTAGGCGACGTCGGGCGGCCCCGGGATGAGGCGCACCGCGGGCACCGTGTCGAGTTCGACGACGTCCCGCTGCACGGCGTGCCGCGTCGGAGTCTGCTCACTGCGGACGACGTCGAGCACGACCTCGCTGCCCGCCTCGCCCTTGATGAGCAGGATCACGTCGGCGAGAGGCATGCCCGCGACGTCCGTGCCATCGACGCGCGTCACGATGTCGGCGGGCAGCAGCCCGGCCTGATCGGCCGGCCCCCCGCGATACACGGCGGAGACGAGCAGTCCCGCGGAGACGGCGCGCACCTGCACGCCGATCCCGGCGAAGCTCCCGGAGGTGCCCTCCTTCAGCGCCCGCTGCTCGTCGGCGTTGAAGTAGCGGCTGAACGGATCGAGCGCGCCGACGTAGGCGCGCATGGCGGCGTCGAAGAGCTCCCGCTCCTGCGCGGCGCCCAGCGGCTCGACGTAGCGGTCCTCGATGATCTCCTGCACCTCGGCGCGAACGCCGTCGTCCCACCCGGGACTGCGCGTCAGGACGGGTCGCAGCGAGTACCCGAGCAGGGCGCCCACGAGCAGGAGTGGAGAGACGAACAGGGCGAGGACGCGAGCGTTCACACGACCATCCTACCCCCACCGGCGGGCGGCGCGCCGCTCCGGCTACTCCGCGCCCCGGAGGCGCACGATGCTGCGCGCGAGCTCGAGGGCGAGTCGCTCGCGCCGGGCGGTCGAGTGCCTCTCCTGCTCGCGGGAGACCTTGTCCCACGTCGCCGAGAGTTTCCACCCGGGCAGCAAGGCGATCGGCCCGACGAGCCAGCCGACCCAGCTCGGCGAGGTCATCTCTGCGTCGCCGCTGATCTGGCGCCCGTCCACGGCGACGAGCCGCCACTCGTACCGACGCCATCCGCGGCTCCGGTGAGGAAGGAGCCCGAGCGTCAGCACGAGAAGCATCGGCTCGTCCAGCGAGTGTGACGGCGGCTGGACCTCGATCGTGAGGGAGGGCGTGCGCTCGTCGAGGGTCGCACCCGCGAGCCGGATCGCAGCGCTGAACTCGCCGGTCCCGCCCGCGGCGTCGGTGTGCGCGGCCACGGCGGGCGCGGCCACGACACGCACCCGCTCGCGAGCCATGAGAGGCGCGAGGGCCGCCAACTCGGATCGCGTACGAGCTGCTCCGATCGTCGAAGTACGGGACGACACCGAGGGTCAGCATCCACAACACTCCGCCCCACAGGCTCCCGGCGTCCCCGGCGTCGCGCACGTACCGGCCACCCGCAGCAAGGAACTCCCGGGCAGTCGGGCTCCGTCAATCCCCCGTCCGGCCAGATGGCCAGCAGAGCATCTTCGGGAGGCTCTGGAGGCCACAGCCCGATTCTCTGTAGCCGCGTGCTTGGGCTTGGCGGGAGCGCTGAGCGTGGCCGGAGTCTTGGCGGCGTGCGCGTCATCGGGCCCATCGGATTCCGCGTCGACGCGCGTGACGCAGTCGATCGAAGTCAGGGTGACTGGACCGTTGCGGGGCACCGTGCCGGTGTCCGGTCAGATCCTCGTCACGCCCGATGGAACGCACGACGCTGACGTGTCACGCGTCGTCTCGCTGGGCACCGACGCGCGCATCGACGTGGGCGAGTTCGCGCCCGGCACGTACACGCTCGCCGTGAAGCAACTCGTCGTGCAACGGCAACGCGGCGACGGGGACACAGAAGAGGTGACGCTGCTGTCGCCCATCCTGAAGGCGGACGGTGCACGAGTCACGGTCCCGCTGACGACTGCGGGAGCGACTCTCTCCGTAGCGCCCGCAGTCGAGGGCGGCAGCGCGCAGGTACTGGTACTCGATCACGAGTCTGCACCGGTCGCCGGTGCCGCCGTGGACCTCACAACGCGCCGCAGAGGCGAGTTGGTGACTGCGACGAGCCAGACCGACGCAGACGGGATAGCGGTCTTCCCGCTCGACGGGGTCAGTTCGTATCGGGTCGAACTCGTCAGCACCCCGAGGGGACTTCCACGTCGCCATCAGTTCCACGCTTCGCATCCGATCGGGCATGACCTCCGCGTCTTGGAGCCGGTGCCCGCGTTTCCACTCATCACGCTCCGACTGGAACAGGCGGGGGCACTCGTGGCGGTGCTCGACGGTGGAGTCTCGGGCGTCGTGTTGGCGCAGTCACCACGTCGCATCCTGACTCTGCTGCGCGAACACTCTTGGGACCGATGGGCGCTTCTCGGTCCCGGCTGGGACATGGAGTGGACGACCGACCCTGAGTCGGGAACACCCGCGGTCGTGGCGTCGCCGATCCCGCTCGGACGCTACCGAGTCGCCGTGCAACTAATCGGTTTCGACCGGGACTGGATCGACGTTGAAGTCCGAGGGGAACGCCCCTCCACACGCGTGGGTTTCTCTCCGAGTGCCGGATCTCCTGCGCCTCCGTGGCGGTGAGTGTCAAGATAGTTGTCGCCTCGTGTCATGCTTCTACGCCGCTCCGGCGGCGGCTTCCTTGCTCTTCGGTTTGGGGTTGAGCGCGACGGTCTCGACGCGTTCCCAGTTCCGCGTGCCCTTCGTCCACCGCTTCGG
>JAJRVY010000065.1 GCA_024277065.1 Planctomycetota bacterium | reverse complement strand
GAAGCGCTTGCGCCGCGTCTCGTGCAGGAAGCGCACGAGGAACATCGCCTCGGGGCGCGAGGCCGCGGGCGCCTCGATGAGGCCCGGCAGCGAGAAGCTCTCGGCCTCCGTCGCCGCCAGCGCCGCGCCGGCGCGGTCCTCGAGCGAGAGCAGTGGCAGCGCGCCGAGGATGAGCGTCTCCCCGTCCCAGGTGTGGCTGCCGAGGTGCTCGGCAACGCCCTCGACGTACCAGCTCCCGGCCGGTCTGCCGTGGTTGCTGCGCGCGAAGTAGTGGTACTGGTGCGCGGCCTCGTGCAGCAGCAGCGTCCGCGTGTACCAGGACGACGGCTGGCGCTTGACGTACGCGGTCCGCGCGACGGGGCAGTAGTAGCCGCCGGACGTGGGCGGCGTGCCGCCACCCGCGATGATCGCCGCGCGCCACGTCGCGTCGTCCTCGAACAGCGCGACGTGCAGGCGCTCGTCCCGCTTCAGCCGGGGCTCGGCGCCGAAGAACGCGGCGTACTGCGGCCAGGCGGCCTCCAGCATCCGTCCCCAGTCCTCGGCCTCGTCGAGCGTTCCCGAGGAGGTCAGTTCGTAGCGGGCCGTGCGCACGACGACGCGCTCTGCGGCGCGGCCGTCTTCCGGTGGTGACCCGCGACTCGGCACGGGCGCGATCACCAATGCCGCGCCGAGGAGCAGCGCCGCCGTCCTCACAGCGCGGCGCCGCAGCGGTGGCAGAAGCGCGCATCGGCGGGCAGGCCGGCGACGGAGCACTGCGCGCACGCGCGTCCGACGACGCGCTGCGCCGAGCGCGCCAGTTCGACGGTGACGACGCCGGTCGGCACGGCGATGATGCCGTAGCCGAGGATCATGATGAGCGCAGCGAGCGTCTGGCCGAGAGGCGTCTCGGGGGAGATGTCGCCGTAACCGACGGTGGTCAGCGTCACGATCGCCCAGTAGACGCCGCGCGGAATGCTGGTGAAGCCGTGCTCGGCGCCCTCGATGACGTACATCAGCGAACCCAGCACGATGACGGCCGTCAGCACCGTGCAGATGAACACCGCGATCTTGCGGCGGCTGGCACGCAGCGCGTGCGTGAGCACCTCCATCTCGTTCAGGTAGTGCACGAGTTTGAGGATACGGAAGATGCGCAGGAGCCGCAGCGTGCGCACGACGGCCAGCGCCTGCGCGCCCGGGATGAGCAGGCTGGCATACGTCGGTGCGATGGCGAGCAGGTCCACGACGCCGAAGAAGCTCAGTGCGTACCCGAGGGGCCGCCGCACACACGCCATGCGCACGACGTACTCGGCCGTGAAGAGCAGCGTGAAGGCCCACTCGGCGAGCCGCAGCTCGTCGCCGTAGCGGGCGTCGATGCGCGGCACGCTCTCGAGCATGACGGCGCCCACCGAGAGCGCGATCGCAACGAGCAGCCAGACGTCGAAGCTGCGCCCGGCCGGGGTGTCCGACTCGAATATGATCTCGTGCCAGCGCCGCTGCCAACCGCCGGGCTCTGGTGCTCCGCCGTCCATCCGCATGGCGTGAGGCTACCGCGCGGGGGTGTCGCCGCCGAGACGCCCACACGGGCTGCCGTCACGGGCGGCTCCGCGTGGCGAGGGCGCCGAGGAACGCCGCGATGTCCGCGCCGCAGACAACGACAGGGCGGCCACGGCTCACGTGCGGACGCGCGATGGCCGACGTTCAGGTTGCCGTAGGATGCTAGCAGGAGCCGTCGGTGGAGGTCGCCTCGCACGGGCGTCTCCGGCGACTCGTGCGCCCTGCATCCCGGCATCCCTGCATCCCTGCATCCCTCCGTCCCTCCGTCCCTCCGTCCGTCCGTCCGTCCCTGCGCCCTTCACATGCCGCTGCCGTCCCTCCGCAACCCGTTCGTGCGCGCGGCGCTGATCTGCGCGGCCGTCGCGGGGCCGGCTCGCACGGTCGCGGACCCCGCGCCCGCGCAGCGGCTCGCGATCTGCTTCGCCCCCGGCACGCCGCTCGTCGTGCAGCGCGAGCGGAAGGCCGCCGTGGCGCTCTACCAGGCCGACGAGAACGCACGCTGGAGCCGCACGGCCACCGACGGATCGTCGCTGCGCCGCGGCGAGCCGATGACGCTCACGTGGTCCGTCGTTCCGGACGGCACGCCGATCCCGGGGTACGTCGGTGAGGCGAGCGCCACGAGCGATCTGCGCACGTGGCTCACGATCAAGTACGGCGGCGAGTCCCAGTGGCTGCCCATCTTCAAGAGCGTCTTCGCGCGCTGGTCGCAGCTCTCCGGCATCACCTACGTCCACGAGCTGGCCGACGACGCGAGCACCCTCGGCAACGCACGAGGCGTGACGGGGGTGCGCGCGGACATCCGCATCGGCGGCCACCGCATCGACGGCAACAACGGCACGCTGGGCTACAACTTCTTCCCCGACGACGGCGACATGGTGCTCGACACCTCCGATCACTACTTCGACACCGTCGCGAACGACTCGCGGCGGCTGCGCAACGTGGTGGCGCACGAGAACGGCCACGGCCTCGGCATGGACCACGTCTGCCCGGTCGATGGCACGAAGCTCATGGAGCCGACGACCGCCACGTCGATCGACGGACCGCAGCTCGACGACATCCTGGCCGCGCAGCGGCTCTACGGCGACCGCTTCGAGGACGACGAGACGACCGCCGAGGCGGCGGAGCTCGGCGCGCTGCGCCCCGGCGACACGATCGTGGACGACGTCTCCATCGACGGCGCCGACGACGTGGACGTGTACGCGTTCACGGCACTCGAAGGGGCGCGCGTGGACATCGTGCTCGTTCCCGTCGGGGCGACGTACGGCCAGGGCCCGCAGAACACCGACGGCTCGTGCGGCGACGGCACGACGTTCGACGCACTGCGCCGTGTGGACCTCTCGCTCGAGTTGCTCGGCCCGGACGGCCGCCGACGCCTGGCGGTCGCGGACGGGGCGCGGACCGGCGCGACCGAGGAAGTCGTCGGCATCGCGCTCGCCGGCACACAGCCGCACTTCATTCGCGTCACCGGGGACCGCGACGACGTACAGCTCTATCGCCTCGTGGTCACGGTCATCGATCCCGCCGATCGCCCGACGGCCGCGGACGACGTCGCGACGACGCAGGCCGCCGTGCCCACGCGCATGGACGTACTCGCCAACGACACCGGCGTGACGGCAACGGCGGTCTCGGTCGCGGTCGCGACGCAGCCGGCCGGGGGGACGGCCCGCGCCACCGGCGGAGGGATCGTCCGCTACGCGCCGGGCCGCGGCTTCGCGGGCACGGACGTGTTCACGTACCGCGTGCGCGACGCCGCCGGCAGGGCGTCCGTCGCCGCGGTTCGGGTGACGGTCGAGAGCGCCCTCTACGCCGGTGACGCCCGCTTCGACGACGACGCGGATCTCTACCCGGACGAACTCGAGACGCGCCTCGGCACGTCGTCGGCGGACTCCTCGTCGCGACCGGCGGGCGGCCCCCCCGCGGTCTTCGCGCCGACGCACGCCAAGGCCCTCTTGCGCTTCCGCAAGGACCGCCGCGACGCGTTGCTCCTGCGCGGCGCACTGCCGCTCCTTCCGGGCACGGCCCTGCGCGGCGCCGACGTCGTGGTGTACACGGGCGGCCAGGTGCGACGCTTCACGCTGGACCGCAAGGGGCGCGCGAAGGACGACGGAGGCAGCCTGCGCATCGGCGCTGCGGGCGCCTCCCCCGCCGCCTTCAGGCTGCGGCTGCGCGGCGTACGGCTGGCGGACGACTGGGCCGACGAGGGCCTGCTCGACGAGGAGGGCGTCGTCAAGGAGTACCGCGAGCTCACGGTCTTCCTGATCGTCGGTGACCAGGCGTTCACGGCGACGCTGCCGCTGCGCTACACCGTGCGCCGCGGCAAGGGCAAGCCGAAGCTGCTCCGCGACTGACTCCGCGACTGACATCGTCGCCATCGAGGGCGCCGTCCTGCGAGCATGGCCGCGCGATGGCCACCAGCACGACGCCCCAGCCACGAAGACGCACGATCGGCCTCGCCGGCGCCACGTTCATCGGGCTCGGTGCGATCGTCGGCGGGGGGATTCTCGCGCTGGCCGGCACGGCCTTCGGCGAGACGGGCCCGTCGGCGCTGCTCGCGTTCCTGCTGAACGGCGTCATCGCCTTCCTGACGGCACTCGCCTACGCGGAGATGTCGTCGGCGTTCCCCGAGAACGGCGGTTCCTACGCGTTCACGAAGAAGGTGATCTCGGTGCAGGCGGCCTTCGGCGTCGGCTGGATCCTGCTGTTCGCGTCCCTCGCCGCCGGCGTCCTCTACGCGCTGGGGTTCGCCGCGTACGCCACGGAAGCGGCCGCCGCGCTGATCGAGCTCGGCGGGGGGACGGCGCCGATCTGGCTGCGGGGACGGACGGCGCTGGTCGCGGCGGCGGGCCTGGCCATCCTGTCCTACACGATGCTCCTCGCGCGCAAGCAGGGCGGCACCGGCACGGCCGAGACGATCGGCAAGCTCGTCGTCTTCGCGACCATCATCCTCGGCGGCGTCATCGCTCTCGCGGACGACCCGGAAACGGCGACGGCCTGCAAGCTCACGCCGTTCTTCGCCAACGGGCCGCTCGGCCTGGTCGCCGCGATGGGCTACACGTTCATCGCACTCCAGGGCTTCGACATCATCGCCGCAGTGGCCGGCGAGGTGCGGGACCCCGAACGCACGCTCCCGCGCGCGATGATGTACTCCCTCGGCGTCGCGATGGTCGTCTACCTGCCGCTGCTGTTCGTGATCATCACGGTGGGCGTGCAGGCAGGCGCGCGCGTGACCGAGATGGGACGCACGCGGCCGGAGACGATGGTGGCTGACGCCGTCGCCAACTTCATGGGGCCGACGGGCTTCTGGCTCGTGATGGTCGCGGCGCTGCTGTCGATGCTCTCGGCGCTGGTCGCCAACCTGCTCGCCGCATCGCGCGTCGTGTTCGCCATGGCGTCGGACCGCACGCTGCCGCGCATCTTCGCCGTGACGAGCCCCGCGACCGGCATCCCGGTGCGGGCGGTGCTCGTCAGCGCGCTGATCATGTCGCTCATCCTGCTCGTCGTCCCCGACGTGGGGTCCGCGGGCGCCGCGGCCAGCCTGATCTTCCTCATCTCGTTCGCACTGACACACCTCACGAACATCATGGCGCGGCGGCGCATGGGGCCGGACTTCGGCAGCTTCAGGGCGCCCTGGTTCCCCGTCCTGCAGACCATCGGCGGTGTCTGCTGCGCCGGGCTGGCCGTGTTCCAGAGCATCGCCGTGCCCGCCGCCGGGAGCATCGCGGCCGTGTGGCTCCTGGGGGGCTTCGTCCTCTACTTCACGCGGTTCGCGGATCGCGCCACGGTCGTGGACGCGCGCACCGAGGCGCTCGACCCCGACCTCGTGCGGCTCCGCGGCCGCGAGCCGCTCGTGCTGGTGCCCATGGCCGATCCCCGCCGCGCCAGAACGATGGTGGAACTCGCGGACACCCTCGCGCCGCCGCGCGTCGGACGGGTGCTGCTCCTCTCCGTCCTGCGCCCGGGTGCGGAGTGGACCTCCGACGGCGTCCCGCAGACGCTCGCCGTGAGCCAGGACGTGATGCGCGAGGCCATCGGCGAAGCCGTGCGCAGGAAGGTCTCCATGAGCAGCCTCACGACGATCGCCGACGAGCCGTGGAACGAGATCGCGCGGGTCGCCGACACACGGCGCGCGGAGGCGCTGCTCCTCGGTCTCAGCCACATCGACGACGACGCGGTGCGCCTCCACGTCGAGCGCGTGATCGCGAAGGTGGAGGCCGACGTCGTCGTGCTCGGATCGCCGCCCGGCTGGCGGCTCGGGCAGGCCAGGCGCATCCTCGTACTCGTCGCCGGCGGCGGCTCCCAGGACCGCCTGCGTGCACGCGTCCTCGGCGGGCTCTGCCGCGCGGCGCCCCGCGACATCACGTTCCTGCGCGTGGTCCCGGCGAGCACGTCCGAGCGCGCACGCGCACGCCTCGAGCACCGCGTGCTGCGCGCGGCCGAGGAGGAGGCGCCCTCGGGCACCGTCGCGCGCGTCGTCGCCGCGGACGACTTCCTGTCCGTCGTCGCGGAGTACGCCGCGGAGAACGACCTGGTCGTGGTCGGCACGCGGCGCGACGGCCGGCAGCGGATCATCGGCGACGTCGCGCTGCGCATCGCCAAGACGACGCGCGGTGGCATCCTGCTCATCAGCCACCGCTCGCCGGCCTCCGCGTTCACGTCGCACAGTTGATGCAGCGCACTCGGGCACGGCGCCCCGCCGACGCGTCGCTCCCCGACGTCCGCGCCAAGTCGCCGAATCGAACGGGGCGGCCTCCCTTCAGAGAGGCCGCCCTCGGAGCACCGGATAGCACGCACCCGGCGGCGGCGCGCTGCCGGTCCCGGCCGGCTACTCGTCCTGCGGCGGCTCGACGGGCTCTTCACCGTCGTCCGTACCGGACGGAGTCACGGGGGAGCTCGTGACGGCAATGCGCTCGAGCCTGGTCTCGACCGTCATGACCATGCCACCCTGCCCCTGTGGCCCGGCGTCCATCGTGGCCGTCATGTTCATCGTCGCCGTGGAGACGAGAGGCAGGCCATCCTTGACGGAGATCGTCGTCCGACTGCTGCCCGTGAACTCATCGACCGTGAACATGGCGGCAAGCTGGCCGCCGGAGAGTTCACCCGTGATCTCGGACTCGATCTCCGCCTCGGTCGCATCGAGCCCCCGGAGCGTGCTGGTGATGGACATCTGCAAGCCCATGCCCCCCATGGCACTCATGCCGCGATCCGTACTCCAGGAGTCGCCGACGGCAACCGGCTTCGGGGGGATCTGGCCGAGCTGGCCCTCGAAGTTGTCGGTCATCGACTCGGTCATCTTCTCGGCGTCGAGGGCGCCGCCCATGCCGGCCATCGGGTTGTCCTCGAGCATCCGATCGACGAGTTCTTCGACGCCCTCCACGGACACGACGTCACCGGTCGGGTTCATCACCATCGTGAGCTGCTGGCCGGCGTTGGCGGTGAACATCTTCCCCATCATGTCCACCATCGGGTTGCCCGTCTCTGCGGTCTCGCCGTCGGAGTCGAACTCGAGCGAGCCCATCATGGGGTTCTCGAACGTGCCCTTGATGCGGCCGAACCGGATCGTGAGCGACATGTCGCCGTTCGCGGCGACGTCGGTCACCTCGTATGTGTAGTCGCTGGTCATGGCCACGACCGTGGAGACCTGCATGGACCCCATGTCGAGGTCCTGGTTCATGTCCATCGTCTGGCGGAACGCGAACTTCTCGCCCTTCGCGAGGTCGAGCTTGAACGTGAACTTCTCGGCGGCGGGCGCTTCGTCCTGCGCCGCGGCGGGCACGAACAGTGCTGCGGCGACCAGGCCCACGGCCAGGAGCGGAGTCTTCATCTGGATCATCTTGTTCCCTCTCGTCATCGGGAGCCCTGGCCGGTCGTCCGGCCGTGACGCCTCACTGTAACCACGCGGTCCCGGCCCGGTTCAGGAAGTCAAGATCGCCTCCTCGGCCCGCGGCCCCGCCAGGGGATAGACGCCGCCGCGTCGCGAATCGGTCTCCGCGATTCCGGTGCAGCCGGGCGGAGCGTGCTTGAATGGGCCCATGATCGTCTCGTTCACGCCCAATCCGGCCGTTGACAAGACGCTCCAGGTACGGCCCCTCCACGTGGGCGACGTCAACCGTGCGCTGGCCTCGCACCTGGACCCCGGCGGCAAGGGCATCAACGTCTCACGCGTCGTGCACCGCCTCGGCGGCGGCACGCTCGCGCTCGGCGTCCTCGGCGGGCACATCGGACGGCTGCTGCAGGGGGCGCTACGCGAGGAGGACGTGCCATTCGAGTTCGTCTGGATCCAGGAGGAGACACGCCTCAACGTGATCGTGCACGACCAGGCGAGCGACGCCGGCACGCGCGTGTGGGATCGCGGACCGATCGTGGACGAGTCGTGCTTGACGCGCCTCCACGACGTCATCGAGCGGCGACTCGCGGACGCCACCGTCTTCGTGACGACGGGCTCGCTGCTGCGAGGCATGCCTGCCGACTTCCACGCGCAGTGCATCGAGCGCGCCCGGGCGCACGGCGTCAGGACGATCCTCGACGCCGACGGCAAGTGGCTGCAGAACGCCATCGAGGCGGGGCCCGATCTCATCAAGCCCAACGTGGCCGAGGCCGCGCGGATGCTGGGCCGCGAGTTGCCGGAGGAGGACGACGTCGTGCAGGCCGCGCTCGAGCTCTGCGAACGGGGCGCCGGAGCAGTGGTCATCTCCCGCGGCGGCGCGGGCAGCATCCTCGCGACGGGCGGACGCGTCTTCCGCGCCGTGCCCCCGCGCATCGCCCTGCGCAGCACGGTGGGCTCGGGCGACTCCATGGTGGCCGGTCTGGCCATGGCGCTGGCGGCCGGCGACCCGCTCGAAGAAGGCCTGCGCGTCGGCACGGCGGCCGGCGCCGCGACGGCCACCACCGTCGGCACGAGCCTCGCCACGGCCGCGCACGTCCGCGAACTACTCGCCTACGTGAAGCTGGACGAGATTCGCACTGCGTAGCGCGCCGCCCGTTCGTATGTAGGAGACGTGGCGTTGCAGGCGCGGCGGCCGAAGGAGGTGCAGGCAATGCGAACGACAACGGCGATCCTCGCGCTCGTGGTGCTCGGCGCCCTGGTGGCGGCGCCTTCCCATGCTCGCGCGGACGATGGCGAGGTGGACGCCGCGCGCCGCCTTCGACGCACGCCGGTGGTCGGTGCCGTCGAGCGCGCGGCGCCGTCCGTGGTGGCGATCGGCACGACGCAGCTCGTCCGCGTGCCGCGCTTCTGGGAGTGGGACTTCGTGGTCCAGGAGCGGCCCGGCGCCCTCGGATCGGGAGTGATCGTCCATCCGGACGGCTACGTCATCACCAACGCCCACGTCATCAACCAGGCCGCCAAGATCGCGGTGAAGCTGACGGGGCTGGGGGACGAGACCGAGATCCCCGCCGCGCTGGTCGCCGTGGATCTGGCCCATGATCTCGCACTCCTCAAACTGGAGAGGGAGGGTCCCTACCCCGCCGCGGCTTTCGGGCGCTCCGACGACCTGATGGTGGGCGAGACGGCGATCGCGATGGGTAACCCGTTCGGGCTGGGGCGCACGGTGACCGTGGGCGTCGTCTCGGCCATCGACCGCGACATCAAGATTCGCGACCAGGTGTTCGAGGGCCTCATCCAGACCGACGCGGCGGTCAATCACGGCAACTCGGGCGGCGCCCTCATGAACATCGCCGGCGAGTGGATCGGTGTGAACTCCGCGATCTACTCGCTCTCCGGCGGCTCGGACGGCATCTCGTTCGCCATCCCGATCAGCACCGTGCGGTCGTTCCTGGCGTCGGCGCTGCGCCCGCTGCGCATCGTCGGTCGTTGGCTCGGCGTCGAGTTCGGCGAGAAGCCGGACGGCACCGTGGTCGTGGAGACCGTCTACCGCGTCGGCCCTGCCGCCGAGGCGGGGCTCGCGTCCGGAGCGGTGGTCGTCGGTGACGACGGAGAGCCGCTCCGGGACATCGTGGAACTGACGTACGCCGTCCTCGACGCCGCGAAGGGCGCGGGCTATGCGCTGCGCATCGTGGACGGGGCCGGCGGGGCGCCGCGCACCGTGAACGTGGCGTTCGCGGAGCTTCCGACGCGCAAGCTGTCGTGGGAGAGCCTGGGCATTCTCTGCGTCGAGATCACGCCCGCGATCACGGAGCAGACCGGCTACCGAGAGGACTCGGGCGTGCTCGTGCAGGCGGTGCGCGAGAACGGCCCCGCCGCGCGACTCGGACTGCGCAAGGCCGACCTGCTCGTCGGGCTCGGGGACTACCCTCTGCGCACGCAGGACGATCTGCTGGTCCTACTCGAGAAGATGAACCCGGGCGATCCCGTGGATGTCCACCTGGTGCGCCCCGAACGCTCTCGCTTCGGCGTGCGTCTGGAGCGCTGGAAGGCGCGCCTCGTGGCCGACTGAGAACCGGCCGGCCACTGGGCTACTGGGATGCCGGGTACGCACCCTCGTGAGCGGCCCGCGGGAGGGCCGCGCGGCGGCGCGCGGCCCTCCCCGGACACACTTCTCAGTAGTCGTCGTCGCGACCGCCGTTCCAGTCCCGTCCGCGGCGCCCACGGCCACCACTGCGGCCGCCGCGATCACCGTCACCGCCGCGCTCACGGCGTTCCTGCTCGCGCTTGCGGCGATCACCGCGGCCCGCTCCGGGGCCGGAACCGTCGCCGAAGTCGCGCGGGGGACGCTCGAAGCCGGGGCCGGGAGGAGGACCGCTGAAGCCGCCACCACCACGACCGCCACCGCCGCCGCCGCGGTAGCCACCGCCGTCTCCACCACCCCGGTAGCCGCCGCCCTCGCCACCGCCTCCGCCGCCGCGGTAGCCACCGCCGCCGCCGCCACCACGGTAGCCGCCGCCGCCTCCGCCGCCGTAGCCGCCTCCGCCGTAGCCGCCGCTGCCGCCGCGATAGCCACCGCCTCCGCCGCCCCGCGGCGTGGCCTCGTTGACGCGGATGCGACGGCCACCGATGTCCGCGTCGTTCATCGCCTCGATGGCCTTCGCCGCGTCCTCATCCTTCTCGTACTCGACGAACCCGAAGCCACGCGAACGGCCGGTCTCCCGATCGTTCACGACGTTCGCGCTGACGACCGCGCCATGCGCGGCGAATGCTGCCCGGAGTTCCTCATCCGTGGTCGCCCACGGGAGACCCCCTACGAAGAGCTTGCGCCCCATCTCGACACACCTTCATCGCCGCCCGCGATCGCGCCACCATCCGGGTCCGGCGTCCAGAACAGAGAACAGAGCTGAGAGCCCGGCGGGCGGTACGAAACCTGCCGTCCGGGTCGAACGCGACGCGGCGCGGGCGCCTCCGTTCGTGGGCCGGCTACCTTCGCCGACCACAGGGAAGATAGTGGACGACGTCGCACGGCGTCGCGAACGAACGCTCGAAGGCGTCTGCTTTTTCCCGCGCCGCGCCTGCGCCCCGGGCGCGGCCGTGGCTCAGAGTGACGCCCGCAACGCGGCGACGAGGGGGGCGAGGCCGCCCGCGGCGAGCGGCACGTTGTGCTCCACCGAGAGCACGGAGGGCCGCGCGGGGAGCGACGACATCCAGCGCCCGACGGGCAGCTCCGGTTGCGGAGGCGCGGAGAGCGGGCCCTTGAGCTGGAGTTCGTCCACGGCATGACCGAAGGACGCGAAGAACGCGTCCAGCTCGAACCCCGAGTCCACGAGATGCCCCGTGTCGAGGCAGAGGCGAAAGACGTCGGGCGCGTCGAGCGCGGCGTGCAGCGCCACGATCTCGTCCGGACGCCACATGACGGCGCAGCGCCGCGGCGAGAGCGGCTCGAGCAGCACGATCACGCCCGCGTCCCGGGCCGGCGCGGTCAGTGCGGCGAAGAAGTCGAGTGAGCGCTCGAACGGACGGTCCGCCACGTCGTCGCCGAAGCCGCAGACCCCGAGCATGCGCGGCGCGCCGACGCGCGCCGTGAGTTCGAGCGTCTCCTGGATGCGCGCCGCCGCCCGCTCGCGCAGCAGCGGATCGCGGTGCAGCGGATGCGCCTCGTGCAGCCACCACGCCTGCACGGTGACGAGCGGCACGCCCGACGCGCGCCAGAAGGCAGCGTCCACGTGCCCGTCGTCCGCGAGCTCGAGCGCCAGTCCGTGCGCGCGGGCCACCCGCACGACGTCGTCGTCCGGACGCGCGAGCGAGCGCGCGCAGTAGGCGAGTTCGACCTCCGCAGGCCCGGCGCCGGGCGCGCGCCCCACGTCGAACCGGGCTAGAACCAGGCCTTCTTGCCGACCTGATACTCCTTGACGAACTCCTCGTCGGTCTTGATGAGGTACATGATGCCCTCGATCAGACCGATCAAGCTGCCGGCCCCGCACGTGACGACGGTGATGGCAAGGCGGATGAGCCCGCCCTTCGCATCGTCCAGCAGGAATCGATGCACGCCGAAACCTCCGAGAAGGATGCCGCAGATCCCGCACACGATCCTCTTGCTCTCCTGATCCGCCACGCTCACCTCCTTGCGCCCGAGGGCGCCCCACACAATGGTCGTCGTCCGCTCGCGCGGATGCTACCGCATGAGCGGCGCCGGTTCATCCCCCGAGATCGCGAGACGACGGGATGGCGAGGGGGCCGCGACGGGACGGGACGGCAGATGCCGCCACTTCCGACGGGCGCCCCACCACCTGAACTTGCGCCGCAGCGCCGGGCGCCCATCATCGGCGGGATGGACACAGCGTACGACCGCATCGTGGAACGCGTGCCGACGGGCACGCGGCTGACGACTCCGGACAAGGCCGCCGGCAAGCCCTTCGTGATCGAGGACATCGGGCTCGAGGGCATCGCGGTGCGCACCAGCCGTGGCGGCAGGGTGAAGATGGGGCTGTTCGTGTTCGACACCGCCATCAAGTACCTGTCCGACCTCGGCATCCGCGGTGAGCGCTGGCTGCCCGTCAAGGACGAGGGTCTGCAGATGCTGCTCAACTCGGAGAACGACCGTGTGCGCGCCTCGTCCTACGTCATCTCGATCCTCGAGGCCGCCGGGATGATCGACGTCGTCCACACACGCCCCAACCGGGTCCGGCTCGCGGGCTGAACGTCGCGCCACGCGCAAGATTCTTCTTCGTCCGGCGGGGTTCACATCGCGGGCGGGGACCGTAGACTCGCCCCCTTCGCGGCAGCGCCGCGAACGGTGTAGCCATGAACACCCAGCACGACCGCCCGACGACCCCGATGCGCGCCGACGGCTTCCCGTCGGACCGGCGCTTCGCGACGGTCCCGCGGGCAAGCGTCGGACGGAGCCCGATCCTCTATCGGATCCTCCGCGGCTCCCGCGGCTAGCCGCGCGAACCACGTCGCCCGCCCCGCCCGCAACGGCTCCCTTGCGCCCCTTTCCCTCTTGCAGATCCCATGACACACCCTCCTTCTCAGAAACGACGCGGCGAACGGGTTCACGTCAGTTCGTGGCCCACGCTGCGGCGCCTCACGGCGCGGTTCCGCCCCGTGCGACTGTGAGCGGCCGGCGTGCTGCTCGTCCTCGTGGCGGTCGGGATCGTGCTGATGAGCTTCGCGGTGCATGCCTCGTACGGAGTGGTGATCCTCGTCTCGGTGACGGCCGCGACCGCGCTCGTCCTGCGCACGGGCAACGAGATCGCGCAGCGCGACCGCGTCGTCAGCGACCGCTACGACGTGGTCTCGACGGTGTTGCAGGAGAACGTGGCAGGGGCGCGCGTCATCCGTGCGTTCGGGCGCGAGTCCGAGGAGATCGGCAAGTTCGGGGGACGGCTGACGTCGTTCACCGGCGGCTGGCGCGGCCTCGCGCGGTTCTGGACCTCGCGCATGCCCGCCATCAACAGCATCTACAACCTCGCCATTCCAGCAGCGCTGCTCGTGGGTGTGTACCGCGTGCGCGCGGGCGTCGGCTCCGTCGGCGAGGTGGCCACCGTGCTGTTCTACGTCAGCCTGATGAAGAACCGCCTGCGCATGCTCACGCGGCTCGTGATCATGGGCCAGGAGGCGGTGGCCAGTGCAACGCGCGTCTTCGAGGTCCTGGATCACGAGGAGGAGATCGCCGCGCCCGCGCACCCGAAGCGCCTGCCGGAGGGCGACGGGGAACTGGTCCTCGACGGCCTGAGCTTCGCCCACCGCGGCGACCTGAGCGTCCTGCGGGGCCTCACTCTGCGCGTGCCGGCCGGCTCGTCGCTGGGCATCATCGGGCCGACGGGCGCCGGCAAGAGCACGCTCGTCTCGCTGCTGCCGCGCTACTACGACCCCGACGAAGGACGCATCCTGCTCGACGGTGTGGACCTGCGGGACCTCGACCCCGCCGAGCTGCGGCGGCAGGTGGGACTGGTCTTCCAGGAAGCGTTCCTGTTCTCGGCCACCATCGCCGAGAACCTCGCGTGCGGGCGCCCCGGCGCGACGCGCGACGAGATCGAACACGCCGCGCCCCTCGCCGCGGCGCACGACTTCATCGCCGCGCTGCCCGCCTGCTACGACACGATGGTCGGCGAGCGCGGCGTGTCGCTCTCGGGCGGCCAGCGTCAACGCCTGACGATCGCACGGGCGCTCGTCGGTCCGACGGGCGCCGGAAAGTCGTCGATCGCCAACCTCGTCGCGCGCTTCTACGAGGCGCAGGAGGGCGTCGTGCGCATCGACGGCCACGACGTACGCGACCTGCGCGTCGCCGCGCTCCACCGGCAGATGGGGATCGTCTTGCAGGAAAGCTTCCTGTTCGCGGGTTCCGTCCTCGAGAACCTGCGCTTCGTGCGTCCCGACCTGTCTCCGGAGGAGGCGCAGACCGCGTTCGCGGAACTCGGCTGCGAGGAGGTGCTGGCGCGGCTGCCGGCCGGCCTGGCGACCGACGTCGGCGAACGGGGCGCGAACCTGTCCGAAGGCGAACGTCAGATCGTGTGCTTCGCGCGCGCGCTCGTGGGCGATCCGTCCATCCTGATCCTCGACGAGGCGACGAGCGCGGTGGACACGCACACGGAGATCCTGATCCTGCGTGCGCTGCACCGGCTCGCGCACCACCAGACCACGTTCGTGATCGCCCACCGTCTCTCGACGATCCGCGACGCGGACCTGATCCTCGTCGTCGAGGCCGGCCGCATCGTCGAGCAGGGCACGCACGACGAACTGCTGCGGAGCGGTGGTGCGTACGCGGCGCTCTACGCCGAGTACGCCCGCTGACCCGTCATGACACGTGCGCGTCGCCCGCACGGGCGCTCTCTCCATGCTGAGGGGCCCCGGTGCGCGCTTCGCACCGGGACCCGGAGGAAGCCGACGGCGGGGGTGGGCCCCCGCACGCGGCTGGGTCTGCGACGTCGCTACTTCGCGGGAGGCGACATCGGGACGTAGTCCTGTCCGTAGCCCAGCACGCGGGCGTTCGAGATCAGATCCACGACAGGTTCGAGGACCGGCATCCAGTCGCCGCCGTGCCACGTGAGGTCCGCGGGAGCGAGCGTCGTACCGAGGAGCGCCGTCGCTTCGTCCGCGGCGCGATACCCGTTCGCAGCGTTCGGCGCGAACCAGTTGAGCGCGAACTGCGTGTCGCTGACGCGCAGGTAGCGGGTGTCACCGTCGATGTCCACGTCGGCCGTGCCGGCCACGACATCCTCGGAGGTCGTCGACAGCCCGAGGTTCACGAGCGCCTTCACGTTGTAGAACTTCCACTGGTAGAGCGGGAACTCGATGGTGCCCATCGGGCCCATGTCCACGGGAACCTTGCGCGTCACCGGAACGGTGTGCGACATGAGTCCGCCTGCGGAGTGACAGGAGCCGCAGTCGCCGATGGCCTGCTCCTTGGGGCGCACGGCGTGGCCGCCGAGCGTGACCTGCGAGAAGGCCGGGTAGTTGTCGATGGCGGCCATGAACGCGGCGCGCTGGTCCGGGTCCTGGATCTGCGAGCCCTTCATCGCCATGAACATCTTGATGAGGCTGCCGTCGGGGAGCTTCATGCTGATGGTCTCGCTGACGTCCTCGAACGGCGGGTACCACTCGTAGTCGGCAGCGAAGCCCATGGGGCCGTTGAAGCCCTGGAACTGGCGCAGGCCGGCGTTCGCCGCCGCGAACATGTCGGCGTCGAGATCCGCACCGGCATCGACCAGGCCGTCATGGTCCCGGTCGTAGGGCGACTGGCTGTGCGTGAGGTAGTGCTCGTACCCGAAGGCGGCCTTGTCGAAGTAGACGAGGTTCGGGAAGATCAGCATGAGCCCCATCGCCTGGAACGCCGGATCCGGGCTGTAGAACGCATCCATCGTGATGTTGCGAACCTCGGTCGGGGTCATGTCGAGCATGCCCAGGGCGTCGAACGCCTCGGCGTTGCGGCCATTGGCGTAGAAGCGATACATGGAGTAGGCGTTGTAGGCGTAGCCCGCCTCGTTGGTCGCCGTCTGGCCGGAGAAGAAGCGCGCGTCGAAGACGATGCCGTTGGCCATCGGCTTGAACGGGGCGATCTTGGCGTTGGGCGTGCCGCGCGCGGCGAGGGGCTGCGCGAGGAACGACGCGCCGCCGTCGAACCAGGCGAGGATCGGCAGCGTCCGGTACGCCTCCCAGTCCTTCACCAGATCGGCCTCGTCGTCCGTGATGTAGGCGTCGGAGACGAGCAGTTTGGTGTCCTTGCCTTCGGCGTTACGACCGAAGGAGAGTTGGCCGCCCTGGCCGAACAGCGAGTACGTGATGCCCGCACCCGCCGTGATGTGGCAGGTCTCGCAGGCCATCTTCGCAAGGTGCGTGTCGGTGTGGATCGTGCCCGGGAGCGCCGACGCCGTGTGGCAGGTCCGGCAGGACACGTCGGTGGTGTCGTTCGGGTCGAACGGCGTCCCCGGGGGCGGCGCCGGATAGTCCGAACCGAAGAAGTCGCCGCCGACCGAGTGGCCACGCTTGATCTTGTGCGCGTCCGTCTCGTGGCAGACGGTGCATGTGTTCTCTGCGCCGGCGAACGGTCCCTCGGCCTCGGTCTGATGGAAGTCGTGGCCTTCGATCCAGAGCGCACCGCGCTTGTAGCCTGTGAAGTCGTGCTCGTGACAGCGCAGGCAGGCGTGGTCCGTGGACACGCCGATGGAGCGCAGCGCGTCCAGGCTGCGATCCTGCGCGACGGTGCGCCAGGGCGTCTCGGGCGTGCCGTCACCGTCCATGTCCACCATCAGCGGGGCGTCCGGAGTGCCGTCACCGTTCATGTCGATGACGAGGTCCGGTGTGCCGTCGCGGTCGAAGTCGGCGTTGTCCTGGCCGTCGCGCGCGAAACCGACCGGCGTCGGCGAACGGGCGTCCGGGTTCCTCACCGGTGCGATCTCGGCGAGGGTGCCGTCGGTCGGACGCGACTTGTACTCGCGCGAGTGACAGATCAGGCAGTCGAGGCCCGAGTCGATGAGCTTGGTCGCCTGGCCCTGGGGATCGGAGACCCCCATCTCCTGGAACATCCCGGCGAAGAAGCCCTCCATCGCCGGCATGTAGCGGCCGACGTGGCACTTGGCGCACTCGCCCATGTTGACGTCCGACATGTAGTTCGTCAGGCCCGTCGTCGCGGGCAGGCCGCAGGCGCGGTCGAACATGCCGTGCTCGCCGCCGCCCGGGAACAGGACCTGCTGCGACGGCGAACGCACCGTGTAGTGGACGGAGTCCTTCACGTCGTGCACCGCGTCGGTGTGGCACTTGGTGCAGAGCGAGCCCGCGAGGTCGCGGTCCACCTGCGCCTGCGAGACGCGCCCGCCGACGACGATGTACTCGTCCGTGCCGATGTCGTACTGGAAGCGGTGCACGTCGATGGGCCCGTTCAGGGCGATGGCGGCGTCCGCCGACCGGCGCATCTTGGCGGCGAGCGCATCGGCCCTGACGCACTTCTTGAGGATCTTCATGAGCGACGCCCGGCCGACGGCTGCGTCGAACGCGTCGTGCGCCTTGCCGAGCCGCGCGAGAGCCTTCTCGGAGTCGCCGGTCGCAGTCCCGAGCAGGCCGAGCTGCCTGTCGGCCCGCCGCAGGACCGCTTCGAGTTCCAGCATGAAGCCGGAGACGCCCTGCGTCAGCAGGACGTGGAGGGCGGCGTCATCGCGGAACGGCCTGCCGGTCAGGATCTTCGTGATCTTCGTGATCCGCTTGTGGTCCTGCTTGCGGCCGGTGCTGTCCTTGGCGAACTGCTTCAGCACCTTGGCGTAGAGCTTCTTCGCCTTCTTGCGTGCCTTGTCCAGGTCGCCGGTCAGCGCCGCATCGCGAGCGCGCACCTCGGCCTCGACAGCGTCCATGCTCTTCGTCCGCAGTGCGGCGTTCGCGCTGCCGGCGAAGAGTCCCGCGATCAGGAACGTCGCCGTAACTGGGTACCTCACAAGGGCCTCCTCGAGGGTGGCAGGGCGCCTCCGCAGCGTCCGCCCGAGTGCCGCGGTCGCACCCAGCAGGAGTTCGGTCGAGCCTCCTCGTCAGCGCGGAGCGGTCGCGCTGCACTCATTGTATCTTTGGAATATTGCCATGCCGGATCATAGGCCGGCGGCGGAGGCATTGAGCGGGGTCCCTCGTGACATCCGTCACCGGCTCCCAGCACGCCCCGAGCGCGGAACGTGACATGGGTCTCGGGCTCGAGAAACCGCGTCTCGCGCGACTACGCGCTCACGCGCGGCGCGTCGAGCGCGTCGCGCAGTTCCTCGAGCGCGCGGTACTTGCCGAAAGGGCGGCGGCGATCGCGACGCGTGCGGCGATCCAGCCGCCACAGCAGACGCCGCAGCGGGTGCGGATTGTCCAGGTACTCGCGGACGGCGCCGGCGAGCAGCTCCCGACGAGGGTACGCAGCGACGAGCGCGGTAAGGTCGGCTCGGAAGGTGTCCGCCTCTGCGCCCTTCGCCAGCGAGCGCACGTAGGCGACGATCTCCTTCGCCACGAGCGGGAGGACGTCGCGGCGCGGCAGGAACGCCTGCTCGAGATCGATCGTAACGAGCCCGCGGTCCGCGACGATGACGTGCAATAGCGTCCCGTGCTCCTGGACGAGGCGCGCGTCGCCGCGATCGACGGCGAGACCGTGCCGCCGGCCCCACGCCGCCGCGAACCTGGTCAACAGCTCGTCGCGCTCCTCACGCCCCGGGCGCCCGCCGGCGAGCAGCCGCCCCAGCAGCGGGCCGCGCACGTGCTCGAGCAGCGTGACCCGCGGGTGCACGAGCGCGGGGTGCACGGCGGTGAGGTCGGCGGGCACGTCGCAGCCGGACTCGGCCCAGACCCGGAGGAGCTCGCGTTCGGTGCGCTGCCGCGACGCGACGGTCGTCGGGGTCTTGATGCGCGCAAGTCGCTCGAGCACGAGCCGCGCCCAGTAGGACGGCCCCGAGGCGTGGGGTGCATAGAACTTCTGCAGGACGCTGCCGCCGGCCGCCGGGACGATCCAGATGCGGTTGCCGCGCAGCCGTCGATCGTCGCGCGCGACGCCGCCAGTCACGCCGGGCCGGACCTCGTCAGCGACAGCGCGTCCAGCCGGCGCTTGACATCGAGCGCGACCACATACTTGCTGTACTTGCGCTTGCTGCGCGGCTTCATCGAGTAGTCGAGCCTGCGCACGAACTTGGTGAAGCCGTCGGAGTGGTCGAAGGCCCACTGCCACGTCGTCATCAGCAGCGCCTTGTCGGGATAGTGCTCGACCAGGTCCGCCGTCATCCACTCGTACATCTCGTCGCCGAAGAACCGCCCGACGCTGCGCATGTAGCAGCAGATCTCACGGCCCACGAGCATCCGCACGTCCTTGGACGTGTAGATCATCTCGAAATCGAAGTAGACGAAGTCGTCCTGCCAGAGCATGACGTGCTTCACGTCGCCGTTCTCGTGGATCAGCTTCGAGTCGCCCGTGGCGACCGCTGCGGCATGCCGGCGATGCCACTCGGGGACGAAGCGCCGCCACGTCGCCCGCTTCTCCTCGAGCGGCACGGCGCGATCCTGGAAGTAGTCGCGGAAGTGCCGCCCGGGCACGTACTCGAAGACCATGTAGCCGTCGCGGGGCAGACCGTCGATGGCGATCTGCGGGTACATGCCGAAGCACCGGAAGCCCTGCTCCTCCCAGGCCCGGACGCAGGCCGCCTCCATCGCGCAGCGCGCCGTCGGCATGTGCGAGCTGCGGCCGGTCAGCACGACGTTGCCGAAGGTCTTCTTCATGTAGAGCAGCGGGCTGCGGCTGCCGTGGTAGACCTTGGCCACGACCTCGAGGCCGTCCGGGAGCGTGTGCCGCCAGAGGTAGTTGCCCTCGCCGGCCAGGTTCGACTTGTCGATGTCCGCGAGCCGGACCGTGCACGGGGCGGGGTCGGGTCTCGGCGGCTCTGATCGGGCTGCTGCGTCGCTCATGGGTACTCCGGAGCCATGACGGCGGCCCCCACGGCGGTTTCTACTCGACGCACGCGCGATGCGCCCGGAACGCCGAACGGCGGAGGCGTCAGTCGATCAGGCGGATCGTGAGCGGATAGCGGTACGGACGTCCGTCGCTCGCCTTGATCGTGGCAATGATGGGCAGCACGATGATGAGCACACTGAGCACGAGGAGCAGCGGCGCGACGACGATCATCCCGAGACCACAGGTCACGAACGCGATCACGGCGGCCACGGCGCTGTAGATCAGCACCGTGATCTGAAAGTTGACGGCTTCCTTGCCGTGCTCGTCGATCAAAGCGCTGTCGCCGCGCTTCCAGAGCCAGATGCCGAGACTCCCGAGGATGCCGGGGACGCCGATCAACGTGAGCAGACCGCCGAGATGCGCGAACGCCGCCCACATCCTGGCGTCGGACTCGTCGCCGGCGCGCAGCGGTGGCGACGGCGGCGGCGGCGGCACGGGCGGCGCGGCGGGCACGGGCGGCGATCGTGGGGCGTCGGGTCGGGCGGCGTCATCCATCACGTCTCCACGCGAGGCAACCGCAACGGCGCGGCGCGGTTCACGGTGCGGAGCGGGCTTCGACGGGCCGGCCCGCACGCAACGCAAACGCCCCGCCCGGCCGGCGGCCGCGCGGGGCGTTCGTGCGTGGTACCCCTAGCGGGATTTGAACCCGCGTCTCGGCCTTGAGAGGGCCGCGTCCTGGACCGGGCTAGACGATAGGGGCACCGTGGCACGTGCGACCGGTCCGTCGCGCGAGGGAGGCATTCTGGGAGCCGGCGGCCGCACGTCAAGGAAATCGGGCAGTCGAAATGCCCGCCGCGCGAGGATCGAGCCCATGCACCAGCACCAGGAGACACTCTTCGTCTCGACGCCCGGCCGCGGCCTGGTCGAGGTCACCAGCGAGATCGTCCGCATCGTCGCGCAGTCCGCGGTCGAGACCGGGATCGCCGTTGTGTTCTGCCGCCACACGTCCTGCAGCCTCGTCATCCAGGAGAACGCGGACCCCTCGGCCCGGCGTGACCTCGAGGACTGGCTCACACGCATCGCGCCCGATGCGGATCCCGCCTACACGCACACCGCGGAGGGACCCGACGACATGCCGTCGCACCTGCGGGCGGCAATCACGAAGACGTCGGAGACGATCCCGATCGCCGCCGGCCGGCTCGCGCTCGGAACATGGCAGGGCGTGTTCCTGGCGGAGCATCGCCGACGCCCCCACCGCCGCGAGTTGGTGATCCACGTGACAGGCGATTCAGCGCGCACCCGGGACCGCGGTCACGGCGATCACGAAGACCGCGCAGTACGATGACGAATTGCGTGAGCGACTGCTCACGGCACGTTCAAGCTACGACGAAGGAGACCCGCAATGGACAACCAGGAGATCGCGACGGAGGCCTCGCGCCTGCTCGCCGACAGCTACACGCTGTACCTCAAGACGCACAACTTCCACTGGAACGTGACCGGGCCGATGTTCTCGACCCTCCACACGCTGTTCGAGACCGAGTACCTGGAACTCGCCCTCGCCGTGGACGAGATCGCCGAGCGCATCCGCGCCATCGGCCATCGTGCCCCCGCGAGCTACTCCGAATTCGTCGAACTGGCGAAGGTGAAGGAGTCCACGGACCGCGTCGCCGCCCTGGACATGGTGCGCGAACTCGCCGCCGACCAGGACCGCGTCGTCGAGGGCGCACGGCTCCTGTTCGCCGCCGCCGAGGCCGCCGGGGACAACGTGTCCGCCGACCTCGCCGTGCGACGCATGGACGTCCACGAGAAGAACGCCTGGATGCTCCGCAGCCACCTGGAGTAGCGGAGCGGATCGGCGATCGTCACGTCGCTTGCACTCGCAAGCTCGCGCAACCGCCGCGCCGATCGCCGATCCTCTCATTACGTTGGCGCGTGCTCGGGCGCGGACAGCCCGCATCCGAGTGCCCGCCCCCCGCCCGCGGCCCTGCGCGCGCGCATCGGTCGGCGTCACGGTTCTTGCACTCGCGGACTCGCGCAACAACCGCGCCCCCGACCAGAACGGGGTACGTCGTCGGCTTGCACTCGCAAGCTCGCGCAACCGCCGCGCCGATCGCCGATCCTCTCATTACGTTGGCGCGTGCTCGGGCGCGGACAGCCCGCATCCAAGCGCCCGCCCCTCGCCCGCGGCCCTCCGGGGACGACCACGTAGGGTCGCCCCTACGGCGCCTGCCGCGAGATCGCCCGCCGCCCGCGCGCCCCCGACCGGAACGGGATACGTGATTCGGCCTGCACTCGCCGGCTCGCCCTCGCGACCCCCGGCATGCCCCCCTCGCGCTTGCGACCCCCGGCATGCCCGCCTCACGCTTGCGACCCCCGGCGTAGGGTTGACCCATTGTGGTCAACCCGGATGTCCCTGGCGCGCACGGCCGTCGTAACGTCTCGCGACGTATCCGGCCGTCGTCGCGTCTCGCGACGTACACCGCGGCCGGGCGGTGATCGGACCTTCGGGGCCGGGACATTGCCCGGCCCCTACAACGCCTGCTGCGAGGGCGCGCGGCGGCCGCTTCCTCGAGCCCGTTAGTTGCGCTCGAGCGTGTTAGTTGCGGCCGTCCCTCAGCGTCTCGACGCTGTCGTAGGAGGGCGCGCGCGCCTGCGGATCACCACTTGTGTGCGAGCCAGTCCTTTTCGAGCTGCTCGATGTCGATCCCGCGCGTGGCGGTCTTCAGCGCTTCGCCGTGCCACTGGTCGCGCGTGATCTCGTCGGTGGTCTCGCCCTCGGCGGGGGTCCCGGCCGCCGGACCGTCGCCCTCGGCACGCTTCCCGTTCGTGCCACCAGCCCCGCCGGCACCATCCCCGTCGCCTCCGTCCGCGCCGGGTTCACCGGGCTCGCCGCCGCCCAGCCCGTCTTCGAGAGCCTTCTCGCGGGCTTCGCGGGCCTGCGTCACGAACGACTTCAGGGTGTTGAAGTAGTTCGGGAGGATCTTGCGGTAGGCCTCGTTCTTGGTCGTCCGCAGAAAGTAGATGAAGCTCCAGCCGAGGGCGTAGTCGTCGCCACCTTGCAGGCCGAAGTCGTTGCCGCCGTAGTACTGCCGCTGGCGCCACGTGAGCCACTCTGCGAGCGTCAGGCGTTCGGGTTCGGGCTCGCCCGGGGCAGCCTTCTTGCCGTCGCCGGAGCCGTCGCCCGTCGCCCCCGGCTTGCCCTTCGCGCGCACGCGGAAGATGCCCTTCTTCCAACGCGCCTTGGCCTTGCGCGCCGTCTCCGTGCGCCAGCCGAACGGCGCAAGCTTGAACTTGCCGTTATTGTAGACGTGGCCCGAGAAGAAGTCGCCGTGGCCCTCGTTGAACCACGAGTGCGGCGAGACCTCGCCCACCGAGTAGAAGATGTACTGGTGGAACGCCTCGTGATAGAGGACGCGGATGGCGTCCTTCTTGTCGTTCCTGTCCTGGTAGAGGACGAGTTCCTTGTGGTAGGGCGACCAGTAACCGGCCGAGCCGCCGGGGGCGCCGTACGCCATGTACTGCGTCTTGTTCTCGCAGACGCGCACGATGCTGATGGCCTCGACGGGGTGGTCCGGCGGGAACACGACCTCGTAGACCTGCTCGCGCAGCGCCTCGATCTCCTTGGTGACGCGGTTGACGATCTTCTTGTCAACGTCCTCGTCGTAGACCACGAGGTAGTGCTGCGTGCGCTCGTACTTCCAGCCCTTGATGATCTTGGTCCGGATGAACTCCTGGATGTCCTTCTCGGCCTGGGAGATCTGCCCGCCGCCCTCGTCCGTGGCCGTGGTGGTCGGATTCTCGATCTCGCGGCGCTTGAACGTCTTGACGGCGGTCACGAACTGCTTGCGGAACTTCTTCGCGAACTGCACGTCCACGTAGCCGTAGAAGCCCAGCTCGATCTTCTCGGTCTCGGTCTCCCAACTCGTGCGACCGACCCACATCCACCAGTTCGGCTCCGGATCCTTGGGCCGCTTCTTGTGGTAGTTGATCTCGAGGACATCGACCTCGAGGCCGTCCTTGGTCTTGATGAGCTTGGGCTTCTTGCGCTCGGCGTAGTACTCGGCGAGCGGCTTGTAGGCGCCGAACAGCCGGTCGTTCCACTCCAGCATCCGGTTGACCTCGCCCTCGAGCGT
>JAJRVY010000064.1 GCA_024277065.1 Planctomycetota bacterium | reverse complement strand
GGCAGACCCACGAGCGGCTCGGCGGCGGCGCCGGACGTGCCGACGGAGGCGTCGAGCACGACGTCGGGCGCGCGTGCGGCGACGCTCTCGGCCGACACCACGGGCCACGCATCCGTGATGTCCCCGGAGGCGTTCCGCGCGCCGACCGCGGTGAGCAGCTCGTGCAGGTACGAACCGCCTCCGGCGACGTACAGGGGACGCCGCTGCACGACGACGAGCACGCGCTGCCGCACGCCTCCCCGCGCCGCGGCGCGCGCCCGCGCCGCGGTCAACGCCGCCTCCAGACGGTCGCGCAGCGCCCGCGCCGACAACGGCCGCCCGAGTAACTCGCCGATGCGGTCGATCGCGACGCGCACGTCGGCCAGACGATCGGTCCGCAGCGTCTCGACGCGCATGCGCGCTGCGAGCGGCGCCAGACGCTGCGCGAGTCCCACCCCGTTCACGAGCACGACATGCGGCTCGAGGGCCGCCACCGACTCCAGGCTGACGGACAGCGCGTCGCCGAGGCGCGGCACGTCGGGCCGCCCCGGCACGTCCGGGTCGAAGCGCCCGATGCCGACGAGATGCTCGGCGCCACCCAGCTCGACGATGATCTCGGTCAGCGACGGGACGAGCGAGACGATGCGCTCCGCCCGCACCGCGGCGCCGTCTGGCGGTGACGCGGCAGCGGGCGCATCCGCCGAATCAGACGACGCGCCGCAGGCCCCGGCCACGAGGGCGGCCGCGACCACAGCGCCTCGTAGTACGACGAGAATGGATGACGAGAAGACGGCGTGTGCCAATGTGCTTCACTCTCCCAGACCGCGTAGATGCGAACGTGAAGCTCTCGTCGGGCAGGTCTTCTGGCTTCCGGCGCCACCGATCAGGCGATCGGTCCATCGCCCGCACCTTCCCGGAGGCGCCTGACGGCGCGCGTCCAGTGGTGTCGCGGAGCGACTCGTACCCTCGGATCAGGGTACGTGGGCGCCGGTCACAGCGGCGGGTCCGCGGGGGTCTTGCACCCCACTTCCCTCTTCCGCGTCCTCACACTCGGAGGCGCGTCGGCCACGGCCCATGCCGTGACACCCGTCGAGACCGGAAATGGATGTGAAGGAGCGGGAGGAAACCTACTCCGCGCACCGCGCGGCGCCGAGAAGCAATCGTCGCCCGCGGCGACGGGCGCCACTCGAAGCCCACCGCGAGGCGGCCGCGCAGATACCGGCTACTGCGGCTGCATCCGCAGCCAGGCGAAGAGCAGCATGGCCCCTGCCGCAGCGACGAGGATCATCGCCCAGGCCGTCAGCTTGCGACTCGAACCGAGGCTCTTGTCGATCAGATCCTCGATCGCGCGCTGGTGGTTGGCCTGTGCGCTCTTGAGCGCGTTGACGGTGTTGTCCTGCGCCTTCTCGTAGAGCCGCGCGGCGATCTCGGACAGGCGCTCGGCCTGCTCTCGCGTCGCCGAGGGCAGCGTGCGCAGCACGTCCGGGACGCCGCGCATCTGGTTCTCCATCTCGCGTCCGCGCTTCTCGGACGCCTCGTGGAACTTGCCGATGACGTTCAGGACGTCGAGTTGGCGCTTGGCGTTGTCCAGCAGGGACACGGCGCTCTCGGTCTGCCGCTG
The DNA here is from genome assembly GCA_024277065.1 of Planctomycetota bacterium. Lineage (GTDB taxonomy): Bacteria > Planctomycetota > JAJSAM01 > JAJSAM01 > JAJVHW01 > JAJRPF01. The sequence continues at coordinate 4,069 of JAJRVY010000064.1, read as the reverse complement.
CTGCGCCTCCTCGAGCGCGGCGAGTCGCCGCTCGACACGGTCGTTGGCATCGGCCAGACGCTCCCACGCATCCGCGAGACTGCGCGGGCGTTCGCGCGGCTCGGAGACTTCGTCGTCGGCACCGGAGTGCGCGGCGAGCGCGCTCTCGTCGCCCTCGTCGTCATCGCCCGCGAAGATGGCTTTCAGGATGTTCTTGGCCACGTGTTGCCTCCCGAGTGACGGCATCCCGACCGGAGTCTAGCCCGGGCTAGTATGCCCGCGCGAAGACGGCGCGCACGCCGTCGGCGCCCTTGCCGCAGACGACGCACGGTCCGGCGTCCTCGTCTCCCTCGTTCGGGATGCAGCGAATGGTCGCCTTCGTCTCGTCCTTCACGCGCGCCTCGCACGACACGTCGCCGCACCAGCGCATGTGGAAGAACCCGCCGTCCACGATCCGGCTCCGGAACTCGGCGTAGTCGTCCACCACGTACGAGCGCTCCGCGCGGCGCGCGCGCGCCCGCGCCAGCAGATCGGACTGGATCGTGACGAGCAGCGCGGCGACGACGCCCGCGACGTCGCCGCGGGGCACGATCTGCTTCTCGCCGTTGTCGCGCCGCTTCACGACGACGTTGCCCGCCGCCTTGTCGCGCGCGCCGTACTCGATGCGCACGGGCACGCCCTTCTTCTCCCACTCGAAGAACTTGGCACCGGGGCGCAGGTGATCGCGCACGTCGGCCTTGACGCGGACGCCCGCGGCGCGCAGTGCCGTGACCATGCCGTCCACGTCCTCGCGCAGAGCCGCCGCCTCTTCCTCGCCCTTGTAGATCGGCACGATCACGGCGTGGAGCGGCGCGAGCAGCGGCGGCACGACGAGCCCATCGTCGTCTGCGTGCGCCATGATCATGCCACCGATGAGACGCGTCGAGACACCCCACGACGTGGACCACGCGTACTCCATCTCGCCCCCGCGGCTCTGGAAGGAGATGTCGTAGGCCTTCGCGAAGTTCTGCCCGAGATCGTGCGACGTGCCGGCCTGCAGCGCCTTGCCGTCCTGCATGAGCGCCTCGATGGAGTACGTGTCGATGGCACCGGGGAAACGCTCCGCAGCGGTCTTCCGGCCCTTGATCACCGGGATCGCGAGCACGTTCTCGGCCAGGTCGGCGTAGACGTCCAGCATGGTCTGGACCTCGGCCGCGGCCTCGTCGTGGGTCTCGTGCGCGGTGTGCCCCTCCTGCCAGAGGAACTCCATGGTGCGCAGGAACAGGCGCGTGCGCATCTCCCAACGCACGACGTTGGCCCACTGGTTGATCAGGATGGGCAGGTCGCGCCAGCTCTCGACCCAGTTGCCGTAGGTCGTGCAGATGATGGCCTCGGACGTCGGACGCACGAAGAGCGGCTCCTCGAGTTCCTTGCCACCGCCGTGGGTGACGACGGCGCACTCCGGAGCGAACCCCTCGACATGCTCGGCCTCCTTGTCGAGCAGGCTCTTGGGCACGAACAGCGGGAAGTACGCGTTCTCGTGGCCGCTGGCCTTGATGCGGTCGTCGAGCTCGCGCTGGATGCGCTCCCATATGCCGTAGCCCCAGGGTTTGATGATCATGCAGCCGCGCACCATCGAGTGCTCGGCCATCTGCCCCTCGGCGATGACGTCCAGGTACCACTGCGCGTAGTCGTCCGCGCGCTTTGCGATCTTGCGTCGTGCCATCGTTCTCTCTCCTCGTCGTCCTCGCTCAGGCGACGATGTTGACCAGTCGTCCGGGAACCACGATCACCTTGCGGATCTCGCGGCCCGCGAGCGCTCTCTGAACAGCCGCGTCCGCCAGCGCCGCCGCGCGCACCGTCGCCTCGTCGGCATCCGCCGCGACCGTGATGCGCGCCTTCAACTTGCCGCGCACCTGCACGGCGATCTCCACCTCATCGCGCGCCAGCGCGCCTGGGTCCACCGCCGGCCAGCGCGCGCGGAACACGCTGTCCTCGCCACCCAGCATCTCGTGGACCTCTTCGGCGAGGTGCGGTGTGAGCGGGGCGATGGCGAGCGACAGGATGCGCAGCGCCTCGGCGTAGCAGCGCTGGTCGGCGTCGCCGGCCGCCATGGCCGACGCCGGGGGCGGGAACACGTTCAGCAGCTCGTAGATGCCCGCCACGGCAGGGTTCAGCGCCAGGTCACCGGCGAACGCGTGGTCCAGCCGCCGCAGCAGCTCATGGGCGTGGCGACGCACGTCGCGGGCCACGTCCGAAGCGTCGTTTGCGCCCCGCACGTCCGCGGGCAGGCTCTTCAGCCAGTCCGCGCAGTCCGTGAACAGCGAGTACAGCCGCTGCACCAGCTTGGCGGCGCCCTTGGCGCCCTTCTCCGACCAGCGGATCTCGTCCGCCGACGGCGCGAAGAAGAACATCGCGATGCGCGCCGCGTCGGTGCCGACGGCCTGCGCGTTGTCGATGGGCGAGATGACGTTGCCACGCGACTTGGACATCGTGTGACCGTCGGCGTCCGCCACCATGCCGTGGTGGAACAGGCGGACGACCGGCTCCTCGACGTCCAGGTAGCCCGCGTCGTGCAGCACCTTGGTGATGAAGCGGAAGTAGAGCAGGTGACCGTTGGCGTGCTCGGCGCCGCCGATGTACAGGTCCACGGGCAGCCACGCGTTCGCCTGCACCGGGTCGAACGGCAGATCGGCGTTGTGTGGGTCCGTGTAGCGGATGTGGTACCAGGACGAGTCGATGAACGTGTCCATGGTGTCCACGTCGCGCTGCGCCGCGGCGCCGCACCGCGGGCAGGTCGTCGCCACGAACTCGGCGACGTCCGCGAGCGGACTGCGGCCCTCGGGAATCCAGTTCGTCACGCCCTCCGGCAGCGTCACCGGCAGCGCTTCCTTCGGGACCGGCACGACACCGCAGGCGGCGCAGTGCACCATCGGGATCGGACAACCCCAATAGCGCTGCCGGCTGATCAGCCAGTCACGCAGGCGGAAGGTGACGCGCGCCTTGCCGATGCCCTGCGCGTCCAGCCACGAGAGCAGATCGCCCATCGCCTCCTGCGAGTCGCGCCCGTCGAACGGACCGCTCGCCACCATGCGCCCCGCAGCGGAGAACGCGTTCTCCATCGCGTCCGGCGACAGCGAGGCGTCCGCGTTCTGGATGACGATGCGGATGGGCAGGCCGCGGGCCGTGGCGAACGCGAAGTCGCGCTCGTCGTGGGCCGGTACGGCCATGACGTAGCCGGTTCCGTAGGACGCCAGCACGTAGTCGGCGACGAACACCGGCAGACTCTCTCCGGTCGTCGGATGCACCGCGCTCAGCCCCGACAGGACACCAGTCTTCTCGCGGCTCGCGGCCAGGCGCTCGATCTCGGTCTTCTTGGACGCCGCAGCCGCGTACGCCGCGACCTCGGCCGCGTTGGGGCCGTGCTGCGCACACCAGCGGCCGAACTGCGATTCGGGAGCCACGGCCAGGAACGTCACGCCCCACAGCGTGTCAGGCCGCGTGGTGAAGACCTCGAGCACGTCGGGACAGCCCTCCGGGGCGCCCGCGACGGCAAACCGCAGTTCCGCGCCCTCGCTGCGGCCGATCCAGTTGCGCTGGCTGGTGATCGTGCTGCGCGGCCAGCGTGGCAGATCGTCGAGACCGTCGAGCAGGCGCTGCGCATAGTCGGTGATCTTGATGTACCACTGCTCGAGATCGCGCTTCACGACCTCGCCGTCGCAGCGCCAGCAGCAGCCGTCCTGCACCTGCTCGTTCGCCAGCACCGTGGCGCAGTCGCCGCACCAGTTCACGGGAGCGTTCTTGCGGTAGACCAGTCCCCGCTCGTGCAGCAGCAGGAAGATCCACTGCGTGAAGTGGTAGTAGTCCGGCTCGCAGGTGGCGATCTCGCGCTCCCAGTCGTAGCCCATGCCGACGGACTCGAGCGTCGAGCGGCTGACGGCGATGTTCCTGCGCGTCCACTCGCCCGGGGGGATGCCACGCTTGATCGCGGCGTTCTCGGCCGGCAGACCGAAGGCGTCCCAGCCGAAGGGATGCAGCACGTCCTTGCCGTTCATCAGCATCCAGCGGCACACGGCGTCGCCGATGCCGTAGTTGCGGAAGTGCCCCATGT
>JAJRVY010000063.1 GCA_024277065.1 Planctomycetota bacterium | reverse complement strand
GGCACCTCGCTGGTGAAACCCTGGATGCGGTAGTTGCTCGGGTGGACGCGGATGATCGCTGCCGTCTCCTCGCTGACGGCCTCGGAGTAGTCCCGGAGATGCGTGCGGTTGGTGCAACCCACCTCCACCATCCTGCAGCCCGCGCGCGCCATCACGTCGGGCATGCGGTACGAGCCGCCGATCTCGACGAGTTGTCCGCGTGAGACCAGGACCTCCTTGCCCTCGGCGAGCGTGTTGAGGATCAGGAGGACCGCCGCGGCGTTGTTGTTGACGATCGTCGCCGCCTCGCAACCCGTGATCTCCGCAAGCAACTGTTCGCAGAAGCGCTCGCGGCGCCCGCGGCGGTTGGAGTCGTCGTCGAGCGCCAGCAGGCAGTAACCCGACGCCTCGGCGACGAGCGCGGCGATGGCGGCGTCGGCGAGCACGGCACGCCCGAGCCCGGTGTGAAGCACGATCCCGGTGGCGTTGACGACGCGGCGCATGCCGGGACGGCCACGCCGCGCGAGCTCCGCTTCGGAGTCGATGGCGACGTCTTCCGCCGGCGGTGCGTCCGCGCCGGAGGCGACGGCGCCGCGAGCCGCCTCGAGTGCCGTGCGTACGGCCCGCACCACCTCGGCGCGGGGCCACGACGCGAGCAGTGTCTGCACGCGCGGGTGCTCCAGGAGCTGGGACACGGCGGGCAGGCGCCGGAGGCGCGCGTTCAGGTCGTCCATACGTGCATTATCCGCACGGCCTGCCCAAATGCGAGGCGTCACGGCTGCGAGGGGTCGCGACGGGGCGATCAGTCGCGCGAGACCCACGACGTGACGTCGTCGCCGGCACCGGCACCGCCGCCGTCCGCGTCCGGAGCGCCGCCCGGACCGACGCTCGAGAGCTGGTACGTGGACGCGGCGCGGAAACCGCCGGACGCCCGGCTCCTGCGGGCCGCGACGCTCACCGCCGCGCCGTCGCCGGGAGCCCAGAGCTGCGACGTGCCGTAGTCGTCCGCGCTGAAATACACGAGCGGACGCCCCCACGCATCGAGGATCTCCATCCGTCCGTCGTCGTCCGTGTCGCCGAGGCGCAGCCCGCTGGTCCGTCCCAACCTCGCGAGAGCGGCGTGCAACGCCTCGACGCCGCGATTCGTCCCGAAGTCGCGTGCCGACGAGGGGTACACGCCGTCGGTGGCGCGCAGGACCTCGACGTGAACGCCGACGCCGTCGATCAGCCGCTCCGTCGCGGCGCGCGCTCGCGGCGCGGCGGTCGTGGGGACACACGCCACGGGCGGGACATCCGGCGCGCGCGGCTCACCGTCCACCTGTCCGCGCAGCCGCGGGGGCGGCGGCGGCTCTCCGGCGGCGGCCCTCGCCGCCGCCGACGACGACACCGTGGGGACTGCGGGAGACGCAGCGGCGGCCGGCGAGGTCGCCGCATCTCCGTCCGCGGTCGCTGCGGCGACGGCCGGCTCGGCCCGGGTTGCCGCGCGCATGCCGCCCGGCGCTCCGACCGGCTTGCGGCGCCCGCCACTCCGCCCGGCCGCGGGCTCGAGCCCGCGCGCCCCGGAGCGCGGCGGCAGCGGCGCCGTCGTGCCGAGCGGCGGCGCACGGCCCGGCTCCTGCGGTACGTCGTCCCGCAGTCGCAGCCAGACGAGGATCACGGCGGCGACGAGGATCGTCAGGTTGACGACCAGCAGCACGACGTGGGACGGCCGTCGCGCGCTCGCGCCAGGGTCGTTCGTCGGCGGCGTTGCTTCCATCATCGTGTCTGTCGTGCCCGCCGGACTCCGGGCCGGGCTCCGGGGCCCGACCTTCGTCCGGCCCCCCGGCGTCCGGCGCAGCGCGGGCAACTCGTGCCCCGCACCCCTCATGCCCCGTCGCCGGGCGGCGATCAGCCTCGGACGCCCGGGCCGCGGCGTCGGCGCCGCGGGACGTGTTCAGAAGAATAGACGCTCGGGCGCCGTCGGTGCGCGGACGGATCCACAAGCCGGCTCACGAAGCGGACGCCGCAATGAGTCAGCGCACGAAGAGCATCTCCGAGTATGTCGGGAGCGGCCAGCCGGCGTCGTCGCTGAGCACCTCGAGCGAATCGGCGACGACGCGGGCGGCCTCCATGGCCGGCACGAGCTCGTACGCCACGCGGCGCGCGGTCTCCATGCCGTCGTCCACGTCCGCGATGGCCTCGAACACGGCGACCATCGCGTCGCGCTGGTCGAGCAACGCGCCGAGGGCGGTGCCGACGGCCTCCGCGCGGCGCAACTGCGGCGCATCCAGCCCGGCCGACACGGCGGCGGCAATGGACCGCGCGAGCTCGCCGTGATACCGCGAGACGGCCGGTACGACGACGGTGTCGAGCATCCGCAGCAGCGAGTTGTACTCGATGCCGACGTCCATCACGTAGCGCTCGGCGCGAACGTGGACGCGGGCTGCGACCTCGTCCTCGGAGAAGACGCCCGTATCGATCAGGAAGCGGTGGTTCTGCGGTGCGAGGAGATGCGCGAGCGCGTCGGGCGTCTTGCGCAGGTGCGGCAGGCCGCGGCTCTCGGCCTCGGCGACCCAGTCGTCGCTGTAGTTGTTGCCCTCGAAGCGCACGGGACCGGTCTCGACGGACATCTGCTGTAGCACCGACACCACGGCGTCATCGACGCTGGAGCCCGCGTCCGTCATCTCGCGGATGGACGCGTGCATGTCGCGCACGGCCTCGGCGACGGCGGCGTTCAGGACGGTGACCGGGAACGAGATCGCCTGGGAGCCGCCACACGCGCGGAACTCCCACTTGTTGCCGGTGAAGGCGAACGGCGACGTGCGGTTGCGATCGGTGTTGTCGCGCTTGACGTCGGGGAGATGCGCGACGCCGAGCGAGATCAACTCGCCCTCGGCATCCCCCACCTGATGGGCACCCGACGCCAGGCGATCGAAGATGCCCTTGAGCGTCCGGCCGAGGAAGACCGAGATGATCGCGGGCGGCGCCTCGTTCGCGCCGAGCCGGTGGTCGTTGCCCGCACCCGAGATCGAGGCGCGAAGCGCGCCGGCGTGACGCAGGATCGCGCGCTGTGTCGCGGCGGTCATCAGGAGGAAGCGGATGTTCTTGCTCGGCGTGTCACCGGGCTCGAAGACGTTCTCCCACGAGCCGTCCGGACGCCGCGCCGCGAGCGACCAGTTGATGTGCTTGCCGTTGCCGTTGATCCCGGCGAAGGGCTTCTCGTGGAAGAAGACGTCGAACTCGTGGCGCCGCGCGACCTGGCGCATCACCTCCATCGCGAGCTGGTTGTGGTCGGCGGCGACCTGCGCCTCCTCGAAGATCGGCGCCATCTCGTACTGGCCCGGAGCGACCTCGTTGTGGCGCGTCTTGACCGGGACGCCGAGCTCGTAGAGCTCGTACTCGAACTCGTTCATGAATGCGGCGACGCGCGGTGAGATCGAGCCGAAGTAGTGGTCGTCGAGCTGTTGCCCCTTGGGCGGCGGCGCGCCGAGCACGCTGCGCCCCGCCATGAGCAGATCGGGGCGCAGGGGCCCGAACGCGCGATCGATCAGGAAGTACTCCTGCTCGGGGCCGACGGTGGCCGTGACGCGGCCGTAGCCCTCGCGGCCGAGCGTGGCGTAGAGGGCACGGACCTCGCGGCCGAGCGTGGCCATGCTGCGCAGCAGGCCCGTCTTCTCGTCGAGCGCGTGACCGGTGTACGAAAGGTACGCGGAGGGGATGCAGAGCGTCGTGCCCGTGGGCGACTCCATCAGGAACATGGGGCTCGAGATGTCCCATGCCGTGTAGCCGCGCGCCTCGAACGTGGCGCGCATCCCGCCGCTCGGGAACGACGACGCGTCGGGCTCGCTCTGGATGAGCTGCGAGAGGTCGAAGCGCTCGATGGGCGTGCCGTCGGCGGCGAGGGTCAGGAAGGCATCGTGCTTCTCGGCGGTCAGTCCCGTGAGCGGCTGGAACCAATGCGTGAAGTGCGTCGCGCCGTTCTCGATCGCCCATTCCTTCGCCGCGTGCGCGATGGCGGCGGCGAGTTCCTGATCGAGCGTCGCGCCGTCCTCGAGGATGCGCTGGAGCTTCTCGTAGTCCGCGAGGGGCAGCTTCTCGCGCATCTTGCGCAGCCCGAACGTGCGGCAACCGTAGATGGTGCTGATCCGTACCCGGCCGTCGGCGTCGGCGGGCGGCTCGAACGTCCGTGGCTGGCGCGCGCCCGCCAACGCGCGCGCACTCGGTCGATCGCCATTGGGCCGCTCTGAATCCGTGCTCATCTGTCGGACCTCTCTGATCGGGATCTCTCGCCGGGACCTCTCATCGGGCCTCGCGAATCCGGGCACCGACGACGTGACCGTGTCGGGCACCCATGACGGGGTCGCATGCTCGCATGCCCCGGGGACGCCGCCCGCGGACCACGGCGATGCCCGCGGACATTTCGCGCGCACCGCTCCCGGCGACGCGAGGCGAGTCGGCGGCCTTCGCTACGATACGCGGATGGTGAAGGCCCGTACGCCCGTCATGCGGCAGTTCGACCGCGCGAAGCAACAGCATCCCGAGGCGCTGCTCTTCTTCCGCATGGGGGACTTCTACGAGCTGTTCCACGACGATGCCGAAGAAGCGTCGCGGCTACTCGACATCACGCTCACGAGCAGGAACGACGGCATCCCCATGGCCGGCGTGCCCGTGCGCGCCGTCGATGGCTACCTGCGCAGGCTCGTGGACATGGGCCGCTGCGTCGCCATCTGCGAGCAGATGGAGGACCCCAGGAAGGCCAAGGGCATCGTGGACCGCGCCGTCGTGCGCGTCGTGACCCCGGGCACGCTCACCGAGGACGCCAACCTCGACGGCACGCGCAACAACTACCTCGTCGCCATCGCGCCCGGCCGCGCGCGGACCGCGAACGACCCCGTGGGCCTGGCATGGGTCGATCTCTCGACGGGGACGTTCGCGCTCGAGGACCTGCCGCCCGGCGAGCTGGCCGACGAGCTGGCGCGCATCGAGCCGGCCGAGATCCTCGTCGCCGAGGAGCCCCTGGCCCGCCGCCCGGAGGTGGTCGCCGCACTCGAGTCCATCGATGCCTGCGAGCTGGACGCAGCGGTCGCGGTCGAGCGCCCGCGCGGGCCGGCGCTCCGCGACCTCCCGGCGTGGCGCTTCGACACCGGCGACGCCCATCGCGCTCTGTGCGAGCACTACGGCGTAGGCGACCTCGGAGGCTTCGGGCTCGACGGGCTCGCGCCGGCCGTCGGCGCCGCGGTAGCGCTGCTCGGCTACCTGGCGGACACGCAGAAGACGGCCCTCCCGCACCTGCGGCCGCCACGCCGCCACCGCCGCGGCGCCCACCTCGTCGTGGACCGCGTCACGCTGCGGTGTCTCGAGGTGGTGGCCAATCAACGCGATGGCGGGCGCGCCGGTACGCTGCTCGCGGTCGTCGATCGCACGCGCACGGCGATGGGCGCGCGCCTGCTGCGGCAGTGGCTCACGTCGCCGCTGCGCGACCTCGGCGCGATCGCCGCGCGCCAGGAAGCCGTCGGCGAGCTGGTCGCCGAGGCCGTCGGCCGCAGCGATCTCCGCGACGCACTGCGCGGTGTGCACGACCTCGAGCGCCTCGCGGCGCGCATCGGCACCGGGCGCGCATCGCCGCGTGACGTGCTGGCGCTCGGCCGCTCGCTCGAGCGTGTACCGGCCGTGCGCGAGTTGCTCGACGGCGTCACCGCGCCCGCGCTCGCCGCCGCCCGCGGCCGTGCGCACCCGCTCGACGCCCTGGCGTGCGAGATCCTGGCCACGATCGCCGACGACGCCCCCATGACGGTGCGCGAAGGGGGGATCGTGCGCACGGGATTCGACACCGAACTCGACCAGATCCGCAGCCTGCGCAGCGACGCCAAGCGGTTCCTCGCCGAGTTGCAGGCGCGGGAGGCCGAGCGCACCGGCATCGCCAATCTGCGCGTGGGCTACACGTCGGTGTTCGGCTACTTCATCGAGGTCACGCGCGGCCAGATCGGCAAGGTTCCGGACGACTACACGCGGCGCCAGACGCTCAAGAACACCGAGCGCTACGTGACCCCCGAGCTCAAGGAGTACGAGGCCAGGATACTCTCCGCGGACGATCGCGCCCGATCGCGCGAGGAGGAGCTGTTCCTGGCCCTGCGCGCGCGCTGCGCCGCAGCCATCTCCCGCGTCCAGGAAACGGCCGCGGCACTCGCCGAGATCGACGCGCTGCAATCGCTCGCCGAGGTCGCCGCGGACCGCGGCTGGGTGCGGCCGGAGATGGACGACTCCGGCGTCCTCGACATCGCGGCGGGCCGCCACCCGGTGCTCGACGCGACGGCGGGCGAGGAGCCGTTCGTGCCCAACGACGTGCACCTCGACGCCGACGGCCTGCGGCTCGCACTCGTCACCGGGCCCAACATGGCCGGCAAGTCCACCTACATCCGCCAGGTGGCACTGCTCACGCTGCTCGCGCACACGGGAGCCTTCGTGCCCGCCGACACGGCCCACATCGGGCTCGTCGATCGCATCATGGCGCGCGTGGGCGCCAGCGACGACATCTCGCGCGGTCGCTCGACGTTCATGGTCGAGATGATGGAGACGGCGCACATCCTGCACAGCGCCACGCCCCGCTCGCTCGTGATCCTCGACGAGGTCGGTCGCGGCACGAGCACCTATGACGGCGTCGCCCTCGCGTGGGCGATCAGCGAGCACCTGGCGGGCGTCGCGCGCTGCCGCACACTCTTCGCCACGCACTACCACGAGCTGACCCAGCTCCCCGCGAGCGCGCCGGCACTGGCCGGCTCCGTGAAGAACTACCGCGTCGCCGTGCGGGAATGGGGCGACCGCGTGGTGTTCCTGCGACGCATCGAAGAGGGCGGCACAGACCGTTCGTACGGCATCCACGTGGCGCGGCTCGCGGGTCTGCCGGACGCCGTCGTGCGGCGCGCGCGGCGCGTGCTCGAGGACCTCGAGGAGACGCGCGAGCATGCGCCGCCACCTGTGACGACGGAAGCGACGGGCGACGCCGCCGCCGACGCCGGCGCCTCGCGTGTCGCCGAGCAACCGGTCGCCCGCCAGCTCCCGCTCTTCGCCGCTCCCGAGAACCCCCTTCGCGACGAGATCCGCGGGCTCGACATCGACGGCACGACGCCGCTCGCGGCGCTCAATCTGCTCGCCGCGTGGCACGCACGCCTGCGCCGCCGCGACGGCTGACGCCCACGCACGCGACCTCGGCCCGCACGCGACGCCCGGCCCGCACGGTCGGGCACGGCAGCGTGTACACTCCGCGGCATGCGATCGCGCGCAGCACGGACGGTCCGCGGGCTGAGCACGGCGGCGTCCGTGCTGCTCCCGGGCGCGTTCCTGCTCGCGGGCGCGGGCGCGGCGCCGGCCACCGAGATCGCGCCGCCGCCGCCACTCACGAGTGACCTCGGCGACCTCGATGCCCGCGGCACACTGTCGCGCTGGCTCGGCCTGCCCGCACCGGGTTCGCGGCAGCAGTTGATCTCGACGGCGACGCCGCCCCCCCCGGGCATCGCCTCGTCGCTGCTCTCCGCCCGGGGTGATCGCCCGGCGCTGACGGCCGCGTGGCCGCGCTTCACACGGCTCCCGCCGCGCCCCCTGTTCGAGCCGGGAAGCAGCGCCGCCACGGGCCGCTTCGAGGTGCTGCTCGGCACGAACGCGGGCCCCACCGCGGCGCAGATCGCCGCCCCCGGTGAGGCGACCATCGCAGGCGGCACGCGCTTCGACGTGCGGCCCTCCGCGCGCAATCCGATCCGGCTCGGGGGCGACGCCGTGGACCTGCTGACGGCCCGCGTCGTGCGCACGCCGGAGCCGGCGACGCTGGCGCTCTTCGCCCTCGGCGTGGCGGGCCTCGCCGTCATCGCCGCGCGGCGCCGGCGCCGCGACGGGTAGCCCGCCGCCCGATCGCACGGTCACGCCAGGTGTCAGCGCAACCGGTCGAGCTGCGCCCGCGCGGCATCCGCGCCCGGGAACGCGGCGTCCAGCTCCAGCGCCCGTTCCAGTCGCTCGCGCGCCTGATCCACGTGTCCGAGACGCGCGTAGCACACGCCGAGATGGAACAGCACGCGCGCGTCGCCGCCCAGCGCCTTCGCGGCCAGTTCGAGATGCGGGAGCGCCGCCACGGGCCGGCCGCTGCGCACGAGCAGCCAGCCGAGCGTGTCCGCGATCTCCGGCCGCTGCGGGGCGAGTTGCAACGCGCGGCGCGCCTCGGCGAGCGCCTCGGCCAGGCGCTCATCGTCGCGCGCCAGCAGCAACGCGCGATTATTGACGGCCGCGTCGTCGTCGGGCGCGAGCCGCAGGATGGCGTCGTTCGCGTCGAGCGCGGCGCGATCGGCGCCGGCGGCCGTGAGCAGCGCGGAGAGCCTGTGCAGCACCGCGACACGCACGTCGTCGTCGGAAGAGCGCGTGGCGTAGATACGGCGGGCACGTTCCACGGCGCCCTCGGCCTCGGCCACCGCGCCGACCAGGAGCACGGCGTAGCTCGACGGCGGCGCGCCGCCGCCGAGGTCGGTGAGCGCCTCGCGCGCCGCCGGCACGTCGCCGGCGCGGGCGAGCAGATCACCGAGCGCCAACCGCCCCGCGCGCGGATCGTCGCAGCGTGGCAGCCGTGCCGTCAGCAACGCACGGGCCTCGTCGGCGCGGCCGTCGGCCATCAGCGCCGCCGCGGCGGCGACGAGTGGGCGGACGTCAGCGCGATCGACGGCGGCCAGTCGAAGATACGCCTCGGCCGCGTCCGCGAGGCGCCCGACGTGCAGTAGGACGTCGGCGCGCAGGCGCAGCAACTCGACGCTCTCGGGCTCCGCGGCGAGGGCGCGCTCGGCCAGTTCCAGGGCATCGCTCGCGCGCCCCGCGCCCACCAGCGCCTCCAGAGCCCCGCGCAGCACCGCGGGGTCCGACGGAGCGAGCCCCAGGGCGGCTTCCCACGCCGCGGCGGCCGGCGCCGTCGCGCCCAGCGCGGAGAGCGTCGCCGCGAGCCCCACCGCCGCATGCGCGTCCTCCGCATCCTCGGCCGCCAGCGCCGCGAACAGCGCCGCCGCCTCGCGCAGGCGAGGCTCCCCGCCCGCGCGAACCAGGACCGCCGCGAGGAGATGCCGTCCGACCCGCGACCGCGGCTGCCGCTCGACGTACGCGCGAGCCTGACTCCGGGCCAGATCCCAGTCTGCACGCGACGCACGCGCACCCGCCAGGAGCAGCAGAGCACGGTCCGTCGTCGCGGCGCCCTCGAGCAGCAGCAGCGCCTCCGACGTGCGGCCCGCGGCCAGCGCCGCCGCAGCCAGGTCCGTCCGCAGTACGGACAGCTCGTGCCGCAGGACGCGATCGTCCGGCGCGAGCTCCGCCGCTCTGTCGAGGGCTTCGGTGGCCTCCCCCGTGCGCCCGGCCTCGCAGCGCGCCCGCGCCAGGTAGTACAACGTCGCCGCCGATCGTGATCCCGCGCCGAGCGCCTCCTCGAAGCTGCGAACGGCGTCGTCCACGCGGCCCTCGAGCAGCGCCAACTTGCCGTCGAGGTAAGCGCGATCACGGGTTTCGACGCCCGCCGCGACGCAGCGCGCAACCGCCTCCGCCGCAGCGGCCGGCGTCGCCATGCCGCGGCCGGCCTCGAGCAGCGCGATGTCGGCGAGCCGCGTCAGCGCCGCCCGCGGGTCGCCCGCGGTCGCCGCCGCGCGCTCGAGTTCGGACCGCGCCTCGGCGAGCCGCGGCGGATCGAGCGACAGCAGCACGGACGCCGCACGCAGAGCGCCGTCGGCCGCGTCCGCGACACGAGCGACGGCCGCGGCCAGCGCGGCGCCCATCTCATCGTTCCGCCCACGCCGCCCGAGGAGGCGTGCGAGCGCGAAACCGGGAGCGGCGGCGTCCGACGCAGCGACGGCCGCGCGCAGCACGCGCTCGGCGGCGTCCGGTCGTCCGGCGCGCTCATGGACCGCCGCCATCCGCACGAGCACGGCCGAGGAGGACGCAAAGCGCGTGGCCGCGGCCTCGAGAGCGGCGAGCGCGTCCTCGTCACGACCGGCGACGACGAGGGAATCGGCCAGCAGCAGGCGCAGACCGAGGGCGTCCGGCCATGCCGCCACGCCCTCCGCCGCGCGAGCGGCCGCAAGGCCCGCGCGGCCGAGACGGAGCGTCGTGCGGATCGCGTCGGCCCACGCGTCCGGCGGCGCGGCGCGGTCGTCCCGGCGGGCCTCGACGTCGCGGTGCGTCAGGCGCGCAAGCACGCGCTGGAAGGCGTCGGCAGCCTGCGTGTCGCGCCCCGTGCGCTCGCAGGCGGCTCCGAACAGACGCAGCACCTCGGTGGTGGGCGCGTCGCCGGTCGCGGCGGGCGCCAGCCGTTCGAACGCCGTCTCGGGCTCGCCGTCCAGCAGCGCGAGCCGCGCCCGCCACGCGAGCGCGTCGGCGTCGCCGGGGTTCAACTCCAGCACGTCGTCCACGAAGGCGCGCGCCGCAGCCAGATCCGCTGCGCCGAGAGCGTCCGGCGCGGCAGCGGCTCCCTCGAGGAGCGTGCTGAAGCGCTTCTTCTGCAGCGGCATGGAACGCGGACGCTCGGTGAGGGCACGGCCATAGGCGTCGAGGGCGGCGGCGCGCAGGCGCCCGGCGGACTCCTCGTCACCGGCCTCCGCGGCGGCGCGCGACCGGACGCGCGCGAGATCGCCGGCCGCCTCGTCGATGCGCCCGCGCATGGCGACGTCGCCGGGCGTGTCGCCGAGCGCGGTGGAGGCTTCCTCGAGGCGCCCCGACCGTGTCAGGAGAGCGACGAGCGCGGCGCGCGACGCACCGTCCCGGGCGTCCGCCGCGAGAGCCCGCCGCAACACGGCCGCCGCCTCGGAGCCCTCCCCCATCGACTCGAGCACCCCCGCCAGCGCGCCGCGCACGGCCGGGGACGGCCAACGCCGCTCCGCCTTCTCCAGCAGCCGGCGCGCATCGCCGTCGCGCCCCACACCCGACAGGAACGCGGCCTGCACGAGCGTCGGTCCCTCGTCGTCACCCGCGTCTGCGACCAGTTTCTCGATCTCCGCCGCCGCCTCGTCGAACGACGAGCCACGGAGCGCTCGCGCACGCCCCGCGAGGGCCTTGGCGAGAGCGCGCCGCGCCGTGCGGCCGCCCCCGTGGCGCAACGCGCGCCGGCTGAGTTGCTCGGCCTCGCGGTAGGCCCGGCCGGCCTCTTGCCGCGCCACGACGCTGCCGGTGTCGAGGGCCGCCGCGAGTTGCACGTCGCCCAGTCCGAGCCAGCTTCGCAGGTCGTCCGGCGCGCCATCGACCGCCCGCGCGTAGGCCGCCGTCGCCCCGTCGCGGTCGCCCGTCAGCGCCCGGATCTCGGCCAGGAGACGCCAGGCATCGGGCGGCGTCGGATCGCGTTCGACCGCCTCACGCAGCAGCGCCAGCGCTGCTGCGTAGTCCTCTTCGCGCATCGCAAACGCGGCGAGCAGCACGCGGCCGTCGTCGTAGCCACGATCGCGGGCGACGTCGTCGCGCAGGATCGTCCGCGCCTCGGTCGTCGCGCCGCGGCGCTGCAGGACCAGCGCGAGCAGCAGCCGCGCCTCGCGCGAGCCGGGCTCGGCGGCGACGGCAGCGCGTCCCTCGCGCAGCGCCACGTCCAGATCCACCGCACCGAGCGCCAGCCGCGCGACGTTGTACTCCCGCCCCGTCCGGCCGCCGCCGTCACGACGCTCGGTGAGGCGGAGATTGGCGGCGACGAGCGCCGCGATGAGCAGGATCAGGGCGCCGAGCACGCCCCAGCGCACCCAGCGCGGCGCCGGGCCGAAGCGGCCCGCGCCGCGCCTCCGGCGGCGGCGGCCCGGCCGGCCGGCGTCGCTCACCCGGTCGCCTCCCCGAAGGCATCGCGGAGACGCGCGAACGTCTGCTCGTTGAGTTCCACCATCACCTTGGTCTCGCCGACCACGGGCATGAAGTTCGTGTCGCCCTGCCAACGCGGCACGAGATGGACGTGGAGGTGCCGGATGCTCCCTCCCGACGCGCTGCCGAGGTTCACACCGACGTTGACGCCGTGCGCCCGCAGCGGATCACGCAGGATGTCGGCCGTGCGCGCCACGAGATCCCACACCGCGCGCGACTCGTCGGCGGTCATCTCCGAGGGCTCGACGAGGTGCCGGCGCGGGATGACCATGCAGTGCCCGTTGTTGTACGGGTACTTGTTGAGGATCAGCGCCGCGTGCGGCTCGCGCCGCACGACGAGGTTCAGCGGACCGTCGTCGTCACACGCGAGCGCGGCGCAGAAGACGCAGTCGTCGCTCCGGGTCTCGCTCGCGCTCACGTACCGAAACCTCCACGGACTCCAGAGACGATCCACTGCCGCAGGCTACCCGCCCGACCCGGTCGGCACGGACTCCCGCGCGCGGTAGAGCATGTGATGGATGTCGCGCCCGTGCCGGCGCCAGAGTCGTTCGAACGCCGTCTCGTGGCCGTGCGGCGCCGCGGCCGCCCAGCGCTCGTCCAGCAGGTTCTCGAAACCACCGCCGCCCATCACCGCGATGATCTGGTCGCGGTAGGGCACGTCGTCGGTCGCGATGTGGAGCACGCCGCCGGGAGCGAGAACGCGACGGATCTCGCGGGCGAACCACGGCTGCACCAGGCGGTTGCGCGCATGCCGCACCTTCGGCCAGGGATCCGGGAAATAGACGTGCACCGCGCTGACGGACGCCTCCCCGAAGCACAGTCCGAGCGCCAGTTCGGCGCTGACCGGCATCGCCAGCACGTTCCCGAGATCCTGCGCCGCAGCACGCTCCAGGAACGTCTCCACGCGGTGCGGATCGCGCTCCACACCCACGTGGTCGCGCTCCGGGTGCGCCGCCGCCTGCTCCAGCAGGAACGTGTCCTTGCCGAAGCCGACCTCGACGACCAGTGGCGCCGAGCGCCCGAAGACCCCCGGCCAGTCGCCGGGCCCGAGGAGTTCGCGGCCCGGCACGACGAGCCGCGGCGCCGGCGGCGACACCCAGCCTCCGCGAGAGGATCGAAAGCGCATGACGGGAGTCTACCGAGCGGCGCCGTGGGACCCGTGTCACACCAGAGCGTCACGCGTGCACACGCGCCGCCGATTCCGCCCCGCCGAATCTTGGCACCGCGCCGCGGATCCGTATGCTCGCCGATCCACTCACACGAGTGGCACCCGACGCGGGGTGGAGAAGTGGTATCTCGTCAGGCTCATAACCTGAAGATCGTGGGTTCGAGTCCCGCCCCCGCTACCAACCAGGGCCGCAGGTTCATCGCCTGCGGCCCTGTCCCGTTCCTGCGGCGCCCGCGCGCAGCAGCAGCGCGCACCACTCGCGCGGCCCCGGTTGGTAGTCACTGCGTTGGTGGTTGCTCCGCAACCACGATTCAGCGGCG
>JAJRVY010000003.1 GCA_024277065.1 Planctomycetota bacterium | reverse complement strand
TACACCATGCAGTACAGCCATCTCGACATCGTCCCGGGCAACGTCGCCCAGAAGCTCATCGCCGAGTACGCCAAGCAGCGCAGCGCCGAGTCCGAGTAGCCTCCTCGAGAACTCGCGGCGGTGCGTGTCTGCTGCTGCGGCTATGCCGCCCACCGCTCTGCCCGTGGTCGCCCGCTGCGCGGATCCTCGATTCGAGACTCGCGGCGAGAGGCACGGTCCTGGAATGCGACAG
Source organism: Planctomycetota bacterium (assembly GCA_024277065.1). GTDB lineage: Bacteria > Planctomycetota > JAJSAM01 > JAJSAM01 > JAJVHW01 > JAJRPF01. The sequence continues at coordinate 4,476 of JAJRVY010000003.1, read as the reverse complement.
CCCTAAACTCGGGTGGCTCGGCGGTTCGATAACGGACGAGGAGGTGACGCACGTCGCGTCGCCTCGGCGTCTGGAGAATCGCGCGATGATCTCGATCGAGGAACTGCTCACCGAGATGGTGCAGCGTGGTGGAAGCGACCTGCACATCAGTGCCGGGGCGCCGCCGAAGATCCGCATCGACGGTTCGCTCGTGGACACGGAGTGCGAGGTCCTCACGCCCGATGCGACGCAGGCTCTGGCGTACTCGTTCCTCTCGAACGAGCAGATCGCCGTGTTCGAGCGGGATCTCGAACTGGACCTGTCGTTCGGGATCGACCGTCTGGGCCGGTTCCGCGTCAACGTGTTCCTGCAGCGAGGCACGGTGGCCGCCGTGCTGCGTGTGATCCCCTATGAGATCAAGCCCTTCAAGGAGCTGGGCCTGCCCGTGCAGATCTGCGAGAGCCTCTGCTCGCTCCCCAAGGGACTGATTCTCGTCACCGGCGCCACCGGCTCCGGCAAGTCGACGACGCTCGCGTCGATGATCGACTACATCAACATCAACCGCGCCGGGCACATCGTCACGATCGAAGACCCCATCGAGTTCCTGCACCGCAACAAGAACTGCCTCTGCAACCAGCGCGAGATCGGCAGCGACACGCACGAGTTCAAGACCTCGCTGCGCAGCGTGCTGCGCCAGGACCCCGACGTCGTGATGATCGGTGAGTTGCGCGACCAGGAGACCGTCGAGTCCGCCCTAACGATCGCGGAGACCGGGCACCTGACGTTCGCCACGCTCCACACGTCGGACGCCATCACCACGGTGAACCGCATCATCGACATCTTCCCGAGCTACCAGCAGGCGCAGGTTCGCACGCAACTCAGCTTCGTGCTGCAAGCCGTCTTCTCGCAGCAACTCCTGCCGCGCGCGGCGGGTCGCGGCCGCGTGCTGGCCGCCGAGCTGCTGCTGTGTACGGCCGCCGTGCGGGCCATGATGCGCGACGACAAGATCCATCAGGTGTACAGCCTGCTCCAGACCGGCGGGAAGCTCGGCATGCGCACCATGAACCAGAGCCTCTTCGAGATGCAGAAGAACGGCGTCATCGCGTACGAGGACGCTCTTTCGCACTCGACGGATCCCGAGGATCTGAAGCGCCTCTTCCACCGGATGTGATCGCCCCATGATCTCCTTCAACAAGCGCGTCGCTCGAGTCCTCGAGGAGTCTGGGGCCGTTGCTCCGGACCAGATCCGCGAGTGCATCGATGTCGCCGAGTCCTCGTCGCGACATGTCTCGTCGGTCGTCGTCGAGAAGAAACTCATCGACGAGGGCGTGCTCCTCGGACTGCTCGCGCGGCAGGCCCGCGTGCCGCCGATCGACCTGCGTCACGTCTCGTCCGACGAGGACGCGCTCGCGGCGCTGCCGTCGGAACTCGCATTCGACTACGACGTCTACCCGGTCTCCAAGGTCGGGCACATTCTGACGATCGCGCTGACGAACCCCTACGACGTCGTCAAGCTCGACGACGTGCGCATCGTGACGGGCTGCGAGCTGCGCCTCGTGCTGACGCTCGAGGACCACCTGCGGGCGGCGCTCGACGAGGGCTACAAGTCCAGCGAGAAGGAGGTCGAGGAACTCCTCGGATCGCTCGACGACGACGCCGACGTGGAGCTGAAGGAGGGCGGCGACTCGCTCGACTCGCTCGACATGGACGCCCTCGCGGACCACGAGGGCAGTCCGGTCATCAAGTTCGTCAACGTGATGATCTATCAGGCGGCGAAGATGCGCGCGTCGGACATCCACATCGAGCCGTTCGAGCGCTCCGTCTGCGTGCGCTTTCGCAAGGACGGTGTGATGAGCGAGCTGTTCTCGCCTCCGCGCCGGATGCTGAACGCCATCGTCTCGCGCATCAAGGTCATCTCGCAGATGGACATCGCCGAGCGGCGCAAGCCGCAGGACGGCAAGTTCCAGATGAAGATCGACGGCCGCCAGGTGGACTTCCGCGTGAGCGTCCTGCCCATGGTGCACGGCGAGAAGGTCGTCATGCGTCTGCTCGACGCGACGAACCTGCAACTGTCGCTCGAGTCGCTCGGATTCGAGGAGCAGGCGCTCGCGGACTTCCGCTTCGCCATCGCCCAGCCGTACGGGATGATCCTGGTCACCGGACCGACCGGCTCCGGCAAGTCCACGACCCTCTACTCCGCCGTCAAGGAGATGCTCTCGACGGAGGAGAACTTCGTGACGGTCGAGGATCCCGTGGAGTACCAGCTCGACGGCGTCAACCAGGTGCAGGTGTCCCCCAAACGTGGGCTCACGTTCGCGAGCGCACTGCGAGCCATCCTGCGTCAGGACCCCGACAAGATCCTGCTCGGCGAGATTCGAGACAAGGAGACCATCGACATCGCCGTCAAGGCCGCGCTCACCGGCCACCTCGTGCTCTCGACACTCCACACCAACGACGCGCCCTCGACCATGACCCGCATGGCGGACATGGGCGTCGATCCGTTCATGATCGCGTCCTCGACACTGCTCGTGTCGGCGCAGCGTCTCTGCCGCAAGCTCTGCACGAGCTGCCGCGAGTTGCTGGACATGCCCACGGAGGAGCGGCTACGCGAGATCGGATTCCAGGACGCGGACTTCCGGGACGACATGAAGTTCTACGTCCCGAAGGGCTGCCCCCGTTGCACGAACGGCTACGCGGGACGCTTCGCCGTCCTCGAGACACTGCCGATGACCGAGGACATCAAGCGCATCGTCATCCGCGGCGGCTCGGCGGCGGACATCAAGAAGCGTGCGCTCGAGAACAAGATGCTCACGCTGCGGCGGTGCGGCCTGCGGTCCGCTTCGGAGGGACGTACGTCCATCGAGGAAGTGCTGCGCGTGACGCTCAACGATCGCGAGGGAAGTGGCGAGAGCTGAGCTCTCAGCCCGGGAAGGACGACAGCAGATGCCCACGTTCAAGTACCAAGCGAAGACCTTCGCCGGCAAGAAGGTCTCCGGATCCGTGGACGGCTCCGACCAGGACGCGGCGATCGCGAAACTGCGCAAGCGCAACCTCATCGTCCTGTCGGTCAAGGCGTCCGGAGGTGGCGGCAAGGGCGGAGGCGGCGGCTTCAAGGCGCTGCTCATGGACTCCAACCCTCACCGCTACAAGACGCGCGGGGACGAACTCGTCGTGTTCACACGGCAGCTCTCCACGATGGTCGCGGCGGGCATCCCGCTCGTCGAGGGACTCGAGATCTTGCAGGAACAGGCCGAGAACGCCGGCTTCGCAGCGGTGCTCGACAACATCGTCGAGGACATCCGCTCCGGCGGTGATCTGTCGCACGCGTTCGGCGCGTACCCCAGGTGCTTCGACAACATCTACGTGTCGATGGTGAAAGCGGGTGAGGTCTCCGGTCAGCTCGATGACATCCTGGTGCGCCTCGCGGAGTACATGGAGGCGACCCAGCACCTCAAGCGCGAGATCAAGGCGGCGATGACCTATCCCGTCGTCTCGCTCGTCCTCGTGCTCGGCATCACCTTGTTCCTGATGATCGGCATCGTTCCGAAGTTCAAGGACGTCTTCGCGTCGATGGACATCGAGCTCCCTGCGCTCACCACGGGCACGCTCGCCGTTGCCGACTGGATGACCGAGAACATCTTCATGATGTTCCTGCTGTCCGTCGGCGCCTTCATCGGACTGAAACTCTACAAGAAGACGGCCGCCGGGAGTCTGCAGATCGACTGGCTGAAGCTGCACGCGCCCGTGTTCGGCCCGCTGTTCAGCAAGGTTGCCCTCAGCCGCTTCGCGAAGACGTTCGCGACCATGGTGAAGTCCGGTGTGCCGATCCTCGAGACCCTCGACATCGTCTCCAACACGGTCGGCAACCAGGTCATCAGCGCGGCCGTCGATCGCGCCAAGGAGAACGTCCGCCAAGGCGAGACGCTGTCGGAGCCTCTGGCCGAGAGTCCCGAGTTCCCGCCCATGGTGACGAAGATGATCGGCATCGGTGAGCGCTCCGGCGCGCTCGAGAACCTGCTCGACAAGATCTCCGAGTTCTACGACGACCAGGTCAGCGCGGCCGTCAAGAGCCTGACGAGCCTGATCGAGCCCATCATGATCGCGGTGATGGGCTTCCTCGTCGGCACGATCGTGCTCTCGGTGTTCCTGCCCATCTTCGAGCTCCAGAAGCAGCTCGGGAACCGCTGAGCCGCGCGGCCGAGAATCTCGCCCGGCACTCGCCGTTCGGTACGTCCGGCCGACGAGTGCCGTCTTTTTTCCGGGTTTTGGCTCAAGTGCCGCGCACGGAGGTCCCGATGGGCCATCCACGAAGGGAGCGAAGTCGGTCACAGAGAGTGGCCACGCGCCCACGACGGAGAGAGACAGGAGACAGAACCATGAAGAAGCAGACCGGCTTCACGCTGATCGAGCTGATGATCGTGGTGGCCATCATCGCCATCATCGCCGCGATCGCCATCCCCAACCTGCTGAGTGCGCGCCTGAACGCGAACGAGACCG
>JAJRVY010000062.1 GCA_024277065.1 Planctomycetota bacterium | reverse complement strand
CTCGCGCACGGGTGTTCGGCGTGCGACGACGGGCACCGCATCCAGGGGACGCTTGACCTCGCCCACCGTGACGAGTTCGCGCCCGAGCGCGCCGCCCGAGTGGAACAACGCTAACTCCTCGCGGGTGAAGCGCTTGCGGTGCGCCACGGTCATCGCCAGCGCGTCGCCGAGGGCGAGCATCGCCGTCGTGCTGGACGTCGGCGCCATGCGGATGGGGCACGCCTCCTCGATCCTGCCGATCGGCAGGCAGACATCGGAGGCACGGCCGAGTGGCGTCTCGCGCGTGCTCGTGATCGATACGAGGCCCGCGCCGATCTTCTTGAGGATGGGGACGAGGCGCATGACCTCGGTCGAGCCGCTGTAGGAGAGCGCGAGGACGACGTCCTCACCGAGTACGCGGCCCATGTCGCCGTGCACCGCCTCTCCCGAGTGCAGGAACAGCGACGGCGTGCCCGTCGAGGCGAGCGTCGCCGAGATCTTCTGGCCGATCAGGCCCGACTTGCCGACGCCGGTGACGACGACGCGGCCCGCGCATGCGAGCACGCGCTCGACGGCGGCGCCGAACTGCTCGTCGATCAGCGGGAGCATGTCGCGGATGGCGTTCAGCTCGGCCTCGAGCACGCGGCGCCCGAAGGTGACGGGATCGTCGTCGGCATCGCTGTTGCGGTCGGTCATGGCGCAGCCTCCTGCGCGGTCCTCGCCACGCAGGTCGCATGGTAGCGGCGAGAGTGCTCGCATGGTGGCAACGCGCGACCTCGTGAGCGCGCCGCCGCGGTGATAGCCTCACGCCGTGCACGACGACGACGTCTACCGCGTGGAGCTCGAGCAGTTCAGTGGCCCGATGGACCTGCTCCTGCACCTGCTGCACGAGGAGGAGCTCGCGGTCGAGGAGATCCCCGTCGCGCGCGTCTGCGATCGCTTCGTCGCGTGCCTCGAGGGCCTTGAGCGCATCGACATCGACGCGGCCGGCGACTTCCTCGTGATGGCCTCGACCTTGATGCGCATGAAGTCCCGCGCGCTGTTGCCCGTCGAGGATCAGGTACTCGACGATGACGACCTCGATCCACGCTTCGAACTCGTGCGGCAGTTGATCCAGTACCGGCGCTTCAAGCGCGTCGCCGAGGTGTTGGAGGAACGGCGCGCGGCGACCGCCCGGCGCCTGCCTCGCGGCATGCACCCCGAGCGCGGCGAGAGCGCGGTCGAGGAGCCCCCCGACGTGGTTCTGGATGGCGCCGGCATCGAGCTGCTCTTCACGGCATTCGCGCGGCTGTTGCGCGAGACGCGGGCGGGCCGGCAGTACGTCGTGACCGTGGACGACACGCCGATCGAGACGCACATCGAGCGCGTCGCGTCGCTCGTGCCCGTCGGGGCGCGTGTGGACTTCATGGCTCTCGTGCCTCCCGGCGCCTCGAAGGCGTACCTGATCGGGGTCTTCCTGGCGCTGCTCGAGCTCCTGAAGCGCGGTCGCGTGCAGGTGGCGCAGGACACGCAGTTCGGCGCCATCGAGGTCATCGGCCGCGAGGGCGCAGAGGAGCCGGCCGGGGCGCCGATGGAGGAGGCGGGCTGAGCGATGTCGTGTTCCTGGGCAGCGATGCCGGCGCGGCGCGGTGTCTCGAGGCACTCACTGCGGCCTGCGACGTCGGTCTCGCCGTCACGCCGCCGGCGCGCCGTCGCGGGCGTCGCGGGCAGCCTGCACCGACGCCGGTCGGCGACGTGGCGGCCCGGCTCGGCCTGCCCGTAGTGCCGACGCCCGACGTCAACCGTGACGCCGACGTCGAGCGCCTTCGCGCAGCGGCGCCACGACTGCTCGTGGTCGTCGCGTTCGGGCAGTTCTTGCGGCGTGCCGTGCGGGACGTGCCGCCGCTCGGGTGCCTGAACCTGCACTTCTCGCTCCTGCCGCGCTGGCGCGGCGCCGCGCCCGTGCAGCGCGCGATCCTCGCGGGCGACGCCGAGACGGGCGCCTCCGTACAGCGCCTGGTCGCGAAGCTCGACGCCGGCGACGTCCTGGCCGAGGCGCGCACCGCGCTCCGCGATGACGATGACACGCCGTCACTGCGGGGGCGCCTCGTGGACATCGGGGCACCGCTCCTCTGCGGCGTCGTCCAGCGCCTGCTGCGTGGCGAGGACCTGCCCGCCACGGCGCAGGACGAGGACGCGGTCACGCTCGCGCCGCGGATCGACGTGGCCGAGGGGCATCTGCACCCGGCGCGCGAGGACGCCGCGGCTCTCGGTCGCCGCATCCGCGCGCTCGACGAGTGGCCGGGGTGTCGCGGCGTGCTCGTCCGCGACGGTCGGGGGGACGTCCCCGTGCTCGTGCGCCGTGCCGTGCCCCTCGGCGATGCTCCGGCGGGGGCCGCGCCGGGAGTCGTCGTCGCCGTCGGCAGTGCCGGGATCGACGTGGCGACGCGTTGCGGCGTGCTGCGCCTGACGCGACTGCAGAAGCAGGGCAGGCGGGCGCTCGACGTGCGCGACTTCCTGAACGGCTGCGCCGTCGCCGTGGGTGATCGCCTCGCGCCGCCCGCCTGATCGACACCTTCTGCGCCGTCGCGGAGGATCATTGCGCCGCAATCGCGCGTATCGGTGGATGCCCGCGTCTGCCGATAGAGAGGTGCGCCGGCGGGCGGGCCCCGAGCCCGTCCGCTCGCGTCGCCCGGCAACGCGCCTCGCGCCGTCGCCGCGCAACCTGGCAACGTGTGATTGCAGACGGCGACACGGGTGTCCTCGACCGGTATCAGCATGCCCGTGCCGCCGCCTTCCGCCGCCGCCACGCGAGATGGGCACGCCCCGTGCGAGGTGGGGGATGGACGGACATGGGCGGGCCGCACCGGCCTCCCTGTCCGGCAACGCGAATTCGATCCGTACACGATCTCCGGAGGAGGTGATCGGCGTGCTCCGACTGCTCAACCGCTATTGCTCGAACTGCCTTCGCACGCAGAGGTTCCTGGATCTCCGCTCGCATCTGGTCTGCGAGTGCTGCTCGAAGCGACTCGAGTGCGTCCGCCCGACGCCCGCGCCTCGTGAGCGCCGCGTCGTCCCGTGGGCGGAGCGGCGAGAGCGGCGCCGGGACGCGATGTAGCCGCTCGCACGCGCGGCGTCTACGCGTGTCGGCCGCGCCGGGCTACCATGCGGCCATGAGCCGCTCCGCCGACATGCGATCCGCGCACAGTGCACGGGGCGCGCCGGTCGCCCTCGTCACGGGCGCGTCGCGTCGCATCGGCCGCGCCATTGCTCTCGAGTTTGCCGCCGCGGGCTACCGCGTGGCGCTCCACCATCACATGTCCGCCGCGGCTGCCGGGAATGTCGTGCAGGAGATCGCCGCCGCGGGCGGCAGCGCCTACGCGTTCGCAGCAGAGCTTCGCACCGCCGCGGGGGCTCGCGCGCTCGCCGCGACGGTGCTGGGCCATCTCGGCCGCGTCGATGTGCTCGTGAACAACGCTTCGCGCTTCACGGCCACGCCGCTCGACGCCCCGGCCGGCGCCGCGTTCGACGACGCCGTGGCGGCGCTCTGTGGCGTGCACGTCGCCGCGCCACTCGCTCTGGTGCACGCCCTCGCGCCGTCGCTCGCTGCCGGAGGCTGCGGCGCGGTGGTCAATCTCGGCGACGCCCGTCACCATCGCGCGCACCATGCGGCCTACCTGGCCGCGAAGGCTGCCCTCGCCTCGCTGACGCGGAGTCTCGCGCGCGATCTGGCGCCGCGCATTCGCGTCAACATGGTGGCGCCCGGATCGATCCTGCCTGCGGCCGGTGCGCCTCCGGACGCGACGGCGAGCCTGATCAGCGGTGTGCCGCTGGGTCGGCTCGGCACGACGTCCGAGGTGGCACGGGCCGTGCGCTTTCTGGCGTGTGGGCCGGCGTTCATCACCGGCCAGATCCTCGCCGTGGACGGCGGGCAGTACGCCTGAAGTACCACGGCGGAGCCGCTCAGAAGAGGGTCTCGTCGCTCCAGGGCGCGACACCCTCGACGTGTTGCGGGAGCGCCGCCCGCAGCTCGCCGACGGTGACACCTCGCACGGGATGCACGACGGGCGCTGCGATGTCGGCGAGCGGCACGAGCACGAACGGCGCGGACTCGACCAGCGGGTCAGGCAGTGGGTGGTCGCCGCCGGCAAGCACGAGGTCGTCGTACAGCAGCACGTCGATGTCCAGGGTTCGTGGCGCGTTGCGCGCGCCCGTCCGGACGCGCCCCTGCCGGGTCTCGAGGGAGCGCAGCCAGTCTCGCAGCTCGTCCGGCGTGCGGTCCGTACGGATCTCGACGGCGAGGTTGAGGAAGTCCGGGGCGCCCTCGCAGCCGATGGCGACCGTGCGGTAGATCGGGGACACGCGCAGGGCCCCGAACTCGTCGTGCAGCGCGGTCAACGCGGCCCGCACGTTCGTCGCCGGCTCGATGTTCGAGCCGACTCCCAGGTAGACGCGGTGCGGCGGACGACCGCTCGGCTCGCCGCGGGCGCGCGCGACGGCGACGGCCACGTTGTCGGCGAAGCGCAGCGCTCCGCTCTTGTTGACACGCACCTCGACGCGGCTGACGCGGTCGTACGTGAGGCAGCACTCGGCGATGTCGCACGCGAGCGTCTCGATGAGGTGGTAGCGGCTGGACTCGACGCGCTCGCGGACGCGCTCGGTCAGCGCCTTGTAGTCCACCGTGCGCGCCACCACGTCGCCGGCCCCCGCCTCGCGCAGGTCGCAGTGCAGCACGAGATCGATGCGCAGCTCCTGGCGCACCATGCGCTCCCACTCATGGAGGCCGATGACGGTATCGGCGCGCAGGCCTTCGACGACGATGCGATCGGGCATGGGAGGGAGACTACTGCGCGCCGCCCGGCTTGCCGCGCGTCCTCTCGGCGGTGCGCTGCGCGCGGGCGCGCAGCACGGCCAGCTTCCGCGCCCGCTCGGCGCGGCGGCGGCGCTCGGCGGCGGCGCGCTCGGCGGCGACGCCCTTCACGCGGCGGCGCAGCGCGTCGAGTCGCATCCGCGTCGGCGCGGCGTCCACGCGTTCGCCACTCTCGCCGACGAGGGCCAGCCCCGCGAGGGAGTTGCGGCAGACCAGCTTCCCGCTCGTCGCGTCGCGCTCGACGCGGAAGCAGCCCTGCGCCTGCCCGAGCACCAGCAGACGCTCGTCCTCGCGAGCGAGGAAGAGCACGACCCGCTCCCCGACCTTCAGCCGGGCGGTTCCGGCGACCTCCTGGGCGATGTCGCCGACCGCGCCGCCCGGCACGTGGATCGTCACGCGCTCCCGCGCCGCGCCGAGGAGCGTCTCGCCGACGGCCACGTCGTACGTCGTCCAGACCGCCCCCGCCGCCGCATCGAAGGCCGTGGCGCGCTTCTCCACCTTGCCATCGACGACGACGTCGGCCAGCGCGGCGAGGCGGTCCACGTCCGCGTGCACGACCACGGTGGCGAGAGCCGCGCCCGCGAGCAGGACGACGGTCGCCGCGGCGGCGAAGCGGTGGCGGAGGCGCGGGGAGATCACGACCTGCCCATCGTAGCGCCGCGGGGCCGGGCCGTCAGGCCGTCTCGGGGCGCAACATGGCGCGCAGGTTCTGTCGCAGGCGTTCGCGCTGCGCCCGCGTGAGGTTCTCGACGCGCATGTGTGTCCGCAGGCCCGCCGTGTGGAAGCGACGTGGGATCACGCGCTTCGCGAGGCGTCGAACGATGTGCGCAACTCTCTTGTGAGGCATGGCTTGCGGCGATGGTCCAAGCGGTGGGGTGGGGGCGCCCCGGGTGTGCATCACTTGTGGGCAAATGCACATACCCATACAATAGGTTGTGGTACGTGTCCCGGCGCTCGAAATCCCGCGGAGCCTCGTCGGCGAGGCGTGACGGGGGCCCCGCGGGCGGCTACGCTGTCGATATGGGCCCGCGCAAGAACAACTTCGGGATTCGGCCGGCTGCGACGACGCGGGGCGGCGTTGCCTCTCCTCCCCGACTCGGCTCCGCAATGAGTCGCGTCGTCAAGGCGCCTTGCCCCGCGCCGTCTCGCTCGCCCTCGGTCCCACGAACTTGTTCTTGCGCGGGCCCTATGCGAAGCGGCCTCCTCGTCGCGTTGACACTCGCGCTCGCGGCGTGCGTCGGCGACGGCGCCCCTGCGCCGCCCACGACCGGGTCCTCGACCGGAGTCGGGAGCGCCGCAGGGGCGCCGTTCCGGGGCACGCGCGACGTCCTCACCGCGTACGTCTTTCCGCTGGACGCGCCGCCCGCACGTTTCACGACGTCGCAGAGCGGTATCGTGACCGTGCGACTCGAGCCCTTCGAGGGGGGTACGGCCATGTGGATCGGCGCCGACGGCCCGACGGCACGCCGCATCGACTGGTTCGTGGAGGGCTCGTCGATCTACTGCTCCGACGGTCCCGATCGCCGCGTCGAGTTCCTGCGCATCGGAGCCCGACCGGGAACGACGTGGGAGTCGTCCGGCCGCACGCTCCGCTTCGAGGGCTGGGAGCGCGTCGAGACGCCCGCCGGGTTCTTCGACGCCGTGCGCATCAGCTCCACGCTCGAGGTGGCCCCCTACGTCGAGGTGGAGACCTGGTGGTTCGCGCCGGGCGTCGGCCTCGTCGAGCTGCGCGTGGACAAGGGCGATCTCTACTCCATGGAGATGAAGCGCGTTCCTCTTGTCAACACCTTCTGAGAAGGGAGACGGGAGCGGCGCTGCGGCGAGTCAGGTCATCAGGTGCAGCGCGAGGCCCGCGGCGGCGGCGATCGGCACGTTGTCGTCCAGGCGCAGCGCGCGGGGCGTGAACTCCGCGCCCGCCCCGGCGACGGCCGCGGCACAGGCGGCGAGAGCCATGCGCCCGTCCGGCGCGGCGGCGCCGACGAACACCCAGAGTCCCAGCGCCGCCGGCGTGCCGCACGCCACGAAGGCCAGGGACCCGAGCAGCGAGCGATCGCTGCGACCCAAGAGGGGCGGCCGCCCCCAGCGGCGCCCCGCCAGGTTCGACGCCGCGTCGCCCACGCCCAGCACGCCCCACGCCGCCGCCGCGAGCGGCAACGGCAGTGCCAGTACGAGCCCCAGGACGGCGACGGGATACGTCCGGACGCCGTCCACGACCGGTCCGCCCGCGCGTTGCAGACCCCACCCGAGGCGCGGCAGGACGAGCCAGTTGAGCACGATGCCGGCTGCGGCGCACACGGCCGCCTCGCGCGGCGTCAGGAACCGCAGGGCGAGCGCGAGTCCGGTGATCGCGAGGTGCACGAACTGGCGCCGGTCCTCGGCAGCCGCTCCGGGAGCCGTGGTCACGCAGCCATCTCCGGCGTCAACACGTAGCTGATGGCGAGGACGAGCTGCGACACGATCATCATCACGTACATGAGCACCCACGCCGGGTGCGTACTGCCGTCGGTCAGAGCCTCCGGGCGCTGCACGAGCAGCCACGCGGCGCGGGCGCCCAGCAGCAGCAGCACGGCGCCGCCGACCAGCAGCGCGACCGGGTGTCCCCGCATCCAGCCGAGCGCGACACCGAGCGGCAGGAGGATCCAGGGCAGCACGAGAAAGGGCGCGATGATGCGCACCGCACGGCCGACGCCAAAGCGCAGGGGGAGCGTGATGCAGCCCCCGGCGCGGTCCCCCGCGAGGTCCGCGAAGTCCTTCGTCGAGGCGGCGCCGAGCACGAACAGCCCACTGGCGGCCGCGAACGTCCAGATGTCGCTGGGCAGCGGCGTGCCGCTCGCCGCGAACTCCGCGCTGCCCCAGATCGTCGCCCAGCCTGCGAGCGGGAGCAGGAAGCCGCGTGGGATGGCGATCGTGACGTTCGCCAGGAGCCAGTGGCGCTTGGTGCGCAGCGGCGGTCCCGAGTAGGCGTAGGTCAGGATCACGGTGAACACGACGATGAGCAGCAGCAGATCGTTCACCGCCCACGCGCAGAGACATGCGAGCAGGTAGGTCAGGACGGTCACGGACCACGCCTCACGGGTGGTGATCTCGCCGGTCGGCAGCGGCCGCTGCGGCTTGTTGATGCGATCGACCTCGATGTCGTAGATCTGATTGACGGAGTTGCTGGCGACGTTGAGGAGCGCCGCCCCCAGCCCGCCGACGGCGATCTTCCCGAGGCTCCAGCCCGGCAGCGCGAACGAGCCGTCCCAGCCGAGCGCGGCGAGCGCCGCAGCCACCATGCCGACGGCGGGCGCGAGGAGCGTGAAGGGCCGCGACAGACGGATCAGCGCCCCGAGCTTCACGCGGCGCCTCCTGCGCCGACGCCGACGGCCCCGACGGCCCCGGCGGCGAGCGCCGCCCCCGCGGCCGTCGTGAGCACGTTGCGCCACGCGCCGCTCAGCCGGGCGAAGGCCGGGAGCGCGCCGCCGAGGAGCGACTCGAGCAGCGCTCCCGCGAGGCCCGCGCCGGCGACGAAGGGGAGCACACTCCAGGGGATCAGCCCGCCGGCGCTCGCCGCCGCGGCGACGAACGCCGCCCCGGCGGCGCTCGCCAGCGTGCCGCGTGCCGACACCGCGCCTGCCGTGCCGACGGGCACGCGCCGCAGCGACGGTAGGAGCCGTGGTTCGCCGCGCGAAAGTGCTCCGATCTCGGTGCCCAGCGTGTCGGCGAGCGCCGCCGCCAGCGCGCCGCCGAGGGCGACCGTGGCCCACGGCGCCGGCACGATCGCGAGCAGGGCGGCGACGCCGCCTTTCGCCAGCACGCGCCGTGCCCCGCGTGCGCCGCCGCTGCGTTCGGCCGCGCCCTTCGCGGATTTGCGGGCGTAGCCGATTCGCGTGGCCACCGAGCCGGCGACGAAGAAGGCGCCGAGCGGGGCGAGACCGGCAAGGCCGTGCGTCCAGGCGATGGCGGCGCCGACGGCCACGCCCGCGATGGCGCCGCTCGTGCCTAGCGCGCCGCCGAGGCGCGCGACGCCGGCGACGAGGAGCGTCACGAGAAGGGCCGCGGTCGCGGACTCGGCGGGCATCTGCGCGAGGGTAGCCCGATGACGGCCTCATGGCGTCATTCGGGTCCGCCTCGATGGCGGCGTCAGCCGTCGCGCAGGGACTGGTAGAGGAAGTTCATCAGGATGCGCTGCAGCGCAACCGTGCCGCGGAGGTTGCCTTCCTTCTGGAAGACGTGGCCGAGGATGTGGACGACACGGCCGCGGCCGGGGCGGAACGTGACGGCGACGTAGCGTGAGCCGTGCCGCGCGCCCAGGTCGTCCGACTCGATCAGCACGTCCACGGCGCCGGGGTCCACGACGTCGATCAGGAGGCTGGAGTCCTCGAGCCACCAGCGCGAGGCATCGGCGCCGGTGGGCAGGCCGCGCAGGAGCGGGTGCGTCGAGGCGGCGCGGAAGGAGATCACCTCGTCCTCCGTCATCACGACGCGGCCCTTGCGGCGCAGGGGGCGCACGTACTGCGAGAACCGCTTCTCGAGGACGTTCTCGATGCCCCAGTCGGTCGTGAACAGGTAGCCGCCGGCCCGCACGAAGCGCTCGAGATGGTCGAGGGCCGTCTTCGTCAGCGGCTTCGACGTGCAGTCGTAGAAGATCGCGCGGATCTCGCGCCCCGGCTGCGCCAGGGTGAGTTCCTCGGGGAACATGACGTCGTGCTCGAGCCCGAGCCGGTCGAGGACGCTCTCGCACTGGTCGTAGTCACCGTGCAGCACCCGCACGTTGTCACGCGAGATCCGCAGGCGCAGGCCGCGCAGGAGGTTGCGTGAGAACGGCGACGAGCGCAGCGTGCGCGCCGCGAGTGTGTTCGCCTCGCCTGCGGCGTCCTTGCCGAAGCTGCGGCCCAGCACCGCGCCGAGGGCTCCCGTTGACAGCAGTCCGATGGCCGCATCACCGGGGCTCCGGAGGCCCAGGGGCGCGGCCGTGCGCGCGTCGAGCAGCACCGGCGAGTCGAGCATCTCATCGTCCGGCGGCTCGTCGATGGGAAGCGGCAAGATGTCCAACGCCTCCGGCGTCGCGTCCGGCACGAGGCGTTCCATGTCCTCCACGATGTCATCGACGACGAGCTTTTCGATGCGTGCGTCGAGGGCCTCCGCGGCGGAGCCCGCCGCGAGCGCGACGACGACCTCGTCCGGCGGCTGCGGTGGCGAGAGCCCGAGGTCCACGAGCGTCAGCATGGCGAAGAGCGCGGCGTGCAGCCCGATCGACGTCAGGTACCAGGGCGTCTTGCGCAGGGTGGCGTAGAGCAGTTCGTCGAAGTCCGCGTGGCCGTGCGCGAGATACGCCGGCGGCTGCGACGGCAGCGGGCCCCGCGCCGCCGCCGCCGCGCTGCCGTGCGCCGGCTCAGGAGAACGCTTCGGCGGCGGCGTCAGGGTCGGCTCCGGCGAGACGGCGACGAGCGTGATCCGCGCCGTTCCGATGGCGAACGACTCTCCGGGGGCCACGATGGCCCGTGCGACGTCGTGTCCGCGCACTTTCACGCCGCCCCCGGACGCCAGGTCGATGACCTCGACGGCGTCGCCCACCACGCGCAGGCGGGCGTGCCGCCGCGAGACGCCCGCCGAGGCGATGCGGACGTCGGCGGCGCGCGCACACCCCACCGTCGCGTCGGCACGAGGGATGCGCACCGAGCGCACGTCTCGGCCGTCATCCACCTCGAGCCGAATGGGCATGCACGCTCTCCCGCGAGGCGCACCATGCGCCTGCCAGCGCTTCCTTCATCGGCCACGCGGCAGTCTCGCCTCGACTCCTCGACTCCTCAGAGCCTATCGCGTCATGCCACGGGCGCCGAGCGGAGGGGGCCGGGCCGCGGGCCCTCAGGGCCCTATGATCCGCCGAGGGAGCGGCGGGCCTTCTCGGCCCAGGGGCTGCGCGGGAAGCGCTGGACGCATGCGCGCCACTCACGGCGCGCGCGCTGGCGCGCCATCGTGATGGCCGCCTTCACCTTGTCCTTGTCGTCGTCGGCGGCCGCGCCCGTCGGCCGCAGCTCGTTGAACAGCTCGCCGGCGCGGTACAGCGACTCGGCCATCCACTCCTCCGCGCCCGGCTCGTTGCCGTAGAGCGTCACCACCTTCAAGAAGTGCAGCAGCGCGGCCTTGTACTGCACCTTGTCGTTGCTGCCGGCGTTCTGCAGGACGATGGCGCGTCCGAGCAGCGTGTGGCCGCCGGCGCGCACGAGGGCGTCGGTGTTCTGCTCGACGAGCTTCGTCGCGGCGCTCTGGCCGTCGGCGTAGCGGCCGAGGCCCAGCAGGCAGGAGATGGCGCCGACCTGGCACTTGCCGTAGAGATCCTCCATCCCCTTGCGGCTCTTGAGCGAGCGGGCGAGGGCCTCGTAGCCCTTCAGCGCCTTGCCGAGCGTGGCCTTGTCGCCCTTCTGCAGCGCGACCTGTTCGTCGATCCAGTTGATCCAGTAGTCGATCTCGAGCTTCTCGGCGTCCGGCAGACCGGACATCTTGCCGAGCGCGGTGAATGCCGCGCGCGCGCCCGCGACGTCGCCCTTGGCGAGTTTGATGCGGGCGTTGGCCTGCGTCGCCGTGGGGACGTACTTGGACGTGGGCCACGAGGAGAGGAACCCGTCGAACGCCTTGGCGGCGTCGTCCAGGGCACCGGCCCGCCAGAGCGCCTCGCCCATGCGGTAGGCGGCCTCGGCCCGCGCCCACTTGGGGGCGCGCTTGTCGCCGCCGACCTGCTCGAACAGTGCGTAGGCGTCCTCATTCTGCCCTCCCGCGAGGAGTCGCTTGCCGCGCGTGAGCGAGGGGGGCGACGTCGAGGGGTCGTGGAACGTCTCCTCGACGTCGGCGGCCTTGACGTTCTGGGGCGTGGGCACACCGGCGATCTTGAAGACCACCTTGTCGAGGTTCTCCTCGACGATCGTGATGTTGGACTTGGCGTAGTCCTCGTCGGTGGGCGGCACGCTTGCCTTGGGCGGGCCGAGCGTGCGGCCGCCCTTCAGCACGATGACATCGCCCGCGACGGCGGGCGCAGCGAGCAGCAGGGCGATCCCTGCGGCGACGACGAGACGTGTGCAACTCATGGGAGGAACTCCTGTCCGAGCGTTCGGGTGCGCGCACGCACCGGAACCCCGGATCATACTCAGCACCCGTTTGTCGGGCACGGCGATTTCGCTCGAGGACAGGCACCCTGAGCATACACGGCGCTGCGCGTCAGTCCGGAGAGAACCCTTTGGAGCGGACTCGTCCCGGCTCGCCGCCGCGGCGCACGCGGACCATCTCGGCCACGATGGCGACCGCGATCTCGCCGTGCGTCTGCGCCCCGACGTCCAGCCCGACGGGCGCCGCGAGGCGGGCGATGTCGTCGTCGCCGAGACCCTGCTCGCGCAGGAACTCGTGGCAGCGCCGGACCTTGTTCTTGCTGCCGATCATGCCGACGTGGCGTGCGGGCGTGCGCAGCAGCGCAGCAGCGCAGCGCTCGTCGAGCCGGTGCGAGCGCGTGACGATCAGGCAGTAGGACGCGGGCCCCAGGCGCGGCGCCAGACTCTCGAGGATCGTGTCGAAGGGCTCCGCGACGATCTCGTGGGCGGCGGGGAAGCGCTCCGCGTTCGCGTGCGTCGCGCGATCGTCGGCGACGACAACGCGGAAGCCGGCGACGTCCGCGACGGGGGCGATGGCGCGCGCCAGGTGGCCCGCGCCGAAGAGGAACGCCGTGGGAATGGTCAGGGGCTCCACGAACACCTCCACGGTACCGCCGCAGATCAGCTCGGAATCGTCCACGGCCTCGGTGGAAAGCTCGAACGACGCGCGCCGGCACGCCTCATCGGCCAGTACCTCGAGGCCCATGCGGCGGACCTCCTCTTCCATCGCGCCGCCGCCGACGGTGCCGCGCGTCGAGCCATCGGCGCGCACGAGCATCTTCATCGCGTCGCGCCCCGGGGTCGAGCCACGCGTGCCGATCACGGTGGCGAGCGCGGCCGGCTCGCCGCGCGCCCGCACGGCGGCGATCTCGTCGTAGATGTCGCAGCGACTCATGGCGTCATCCTCTCCGCTCGGCGTTCGCGCTCGAAGTCCTGCCCCGGCGGAAGACGCCGAGGAGGCTGGACAGCTCCGGGAGGCGCAAGGCGCGGCCCGCGGCGGCGTAGACCACGCCTCCGGCCCCGACGGCGGCGAGTACGGCGCCGGCGCGCGCGCCGGCCGCGGCGGTGCCGAGCACCGCCGCGAGCTCCGCGTGCACGTAGGCGGCGACGACGCCGCACAGCAGGGCGGCGGCGACGACACGCGTGAGGTGCCCGGCCAGCGGTCCGACGCGCAATCCGCCCGCGAGGTGTCGGAACGCGATCAGGAGCACCGTGATGTTGACGAGGGCGGCGATGGCCGTGCCGATGGCCAGGCCCGCGAACCCCATGATCGGGAAGAGGACGACGTTGAGCACGATGTTCACCGTCACCGCCGACACCGAGGCCAGGAGCGGGGCGCGCGGATGGTCGAGGGCGTAGAAGGCGGGCGCGACGACCTTCACCGCCGCGAACGCGTAGAGCCCGAGCGCGTACATGAGCAGCGCCGCCGCGGTGTGGCTCGTGTCGAACGGCTCCCACTTCCCGTACTCGTAGAGCAACCGGACGACACCCTCGCGCAGGGCGATGAGCCCGACGGCACTCGGGATCGTGAGGTAGGCGACCAGCCGCAGGCCCTCGTCGAGCGTGGAGCGCAGCCCCGGCATGTCGCGCGCTGCGGCGCGTTGCGCGACGCGCGTCGTCGCGAGCGTGGCGATGGCGATGCCGAACACGCCGATCGGCAGGTAGATCAGACGAAACGCCTTGCTGAGCCAGACGATGGCGCCGTCCTCCTGCGTCGCGAAGAACGTGTTGACGAGCACGTTGACGTTCATCGCCGCGACGCCGAGCACCGCGGGCGCCATCAGGTGCAGGATGCGGCGCACGCGGGCGTCGCGCAGGTCGAGGCGCGGCCAGGGGCGGTAGCCCATGCGCCACAGAACGGGAACCTGGACGCCGAGCTGCGCCAGGCCGCCCGCGAGCATCGCGCCCGACCACCACAGGAACGCCGTCTCGGGCGGCGTCTTCGTCCACAAGAGCACAGCGCCCGCGGCGATCGACACCAGGTTGAACACCGCGGGCGCGAGCGCCGGCGGCACGAAACGCTCCTCCGCGTTGAGCTGGCCCATGGCCACCGCGGCCAGCGAGAGCGTCGGCAGGAACGGGAAGAGGATGCGCAGCGCGGGGACGGCCATGGCGCCCGCGCGCGGGTCCGCGAACGGGAAGATCGACACGATCGGTGCGGCGCACAGGATGCCGAGCAGGGCGACCGACCCGACGACGACCAGCACGAGCCCCACCATGGCGTTGGCGAGCCGGAAGGCCGCCGCCCGGCCCTCGTTCTTCGACGCCTCCGCGAAGACCGGCACGAACGCCGCCGAGAGCGCCCCCTCGGCGAAGAGGTCGCGGGCGAGGTTCGGGATGCGGAAGGCCAGCTCGAATGCCTGCCCGGCGGCGCCCGCGCCGAGGAGCGCGGCCACCATCTGTTCGCGCACGACGGCGAGCAAGCGCGACAGCAGGATGGGCCCCGAGATCAGGAGCGCGCGGCCCGCGAGCCGGCCGCCGCCCTTCCCGCCGCTGCCGTCCGTTCCGCTCACGCCGTCCCGCGATAGGTCTCGACGCGCGCTGCGGGCAACGCCTCGCGCGCGGCCGCCGCGATGGCGTCCAGCTCTTGCGGCGTCAGCCCCGACACGAACGACTCCGCCGGCGGGCGCGAGATCGTGTGCACCTGCACCCACCCGATGCGCCCTCCGGCGGCGCGGATCGCCCGCAGGCGGCGTGCCCAGGCGGCGATCTCCACGCTCCCCGGCGGCTCGCCGCGGTGCCGCGCGAACAGCGCTTGGATGGTGGTCTCGCGCTCGCACGCGCAGGCCTCGAGGTTGCGGAGCACGCGCTCGAACGGTACGCGCGAGCGATCGACGAGGCGGTAGTAGGCATCCGTCCCGGCGTCGAGCTTGGCCCAGACGTCGAGGCCGTGGTCGTCCAGGAGCCGCAGCGTCTGCGCGACCCGCGGCAGGTGGAGCGTCGTCGCGTTCGTGATGATGCGCACCGGCAGCGTGTCCCGTCCGGCGCGTGCGCGCTCCTCGGCGACGATGGCTGCGGCGCTCGCGAAGCAGCGCTCGGCGGTGGGCTCGCCGTCGCCGGAGAACGCGACGTCGGCGAGCCGCGCCGCGGCGGGCGCCACGCCCTCGAAGCGCGGATCGGCGACGAGCGCCCCGCTCGCCGCCGCCTCGAACGTGCCGCGCAGTTCGGCGCGCAGCACGTCCAGATCCACCGTGCTCGCGCGGCCCGGCACGCCGCGATCCACCTGGCAGTACGTGCAGTCGAAGTTGCAGCGCTTGTGGGGCGAGAGATTGACGCCCACCGATACCCCTTCCGCGCGGCGGGACAGCACCGCGTAGACGTAGACGTGGTCGCCCAGGGAACGAGCGTGGTCGCGGTGTGCGGGGTGCAGCTCGCCGCTCACGCCGCGTCTCCGCCGTGGACGATCTCGCCGCCGAGGATCGTCGCCGCCACCGCCGCGTCGCCCAGCGCCTCGGGGCGGGCGCCGACGTCCTCGCTGAGCAGCACGAGATCGGCGTGCCGCCCGGGCGCGAGGGCACCGGTCTCGTTCTCGGCGCCGGCGGCCTGCGCCGCGCCCGCGGTGTAGGCGCGCAGTGCCTCACCCGCGGTGAGCGCCTCGTCCGCCGAGAGCTGTGTGCCGTCGCGGCCGGTGCGCTGCACCGCGCAGCGCACGCCCGCCAGCACGTCGAACGTCTCGATGGGCGCGTCGGAGCCGAAGGCGAGGACGGCGCCCGAGTCCAGCAGCCGCCGCAGTGGGAACGCCTCGCGCGCCCGGGCGCCCCAGTGCCGCCGCACCAGCGGCGCGTCCTGCGCCATGTGGATCGGCTGCACCGAGGCCGTGACGCCCAGCGCGGCAAAGCGCGGCAGGTCGTCGTCGTGCACCATCTGCGCGTGTTCCACGCGGTGGCGCAGGGGCGCCTCGCCCGCGGGTGAGCCCGCGCTCTCGATGGCGTCGAGCGCGCGGCGCACGGCGGCGTCGCCGATGGCGTGCAGCCACGAGGGCAGGCCCGCCGCCGCCGCGGCCGCGACGGCCTCCCGCAGGTGCTCGGGCGCCAGCACCTCGATGCCGCGGTGCGCGGCGTCGTCCTTCCACCCGGCGACGGTCTCGTAGGGCTCGAGAAGGTGCGCCGTGCGCGTGCCGAGGGCGCCGTCGAGGAACGCCTTCATCGCCACGACGCGCAGCCGCCGGCCGGGGCGCCGCAGGGCGCGGTCCGTCACGTCGTGCGGCGCGAGCGACGCGAAGACCGTCAGCGGCAGCCGCCCGGCGTCGTCGAGCGCCCGCAGATCGCTGAGATGGCGGGAACCGCTCATGTCGTGGAGGGCCGTGAGGCCGGCGGCGAAGAGCGCGGGCAGCACGGCTTCGGTGGCGGCCAGGCGCTCGTCCTGCGTGAGGTCGTCGGCACATTCCTCGGCGGCGTGGGCGGCCGTCTCGCGCGCGATGCCCGTCGGAGCGCCGCCGTCGTCCGTCTCTACGCGCCCTCCCGCGATCTGCGGGGGGTGCGGCAGGAACCCGGCGCGGCGCAGCGCCGCGGAGTTCAGCGCTACGCTGTGGTGATCGTGGGAGCGCAGCAGGATGGGGTTCGCGGGCGCGGTCTCGTCCAGCAGGCGCCGCGCCGTCGCGCCGCCGCCGGGGAAGAGCGCGGGGTCGAAGCCGCCGCCGCGTATCCAGCGCCCCGCCGCGGTCCGTCCCGCACACGCTCGCACGGCCGCCAGGATCTCGGCCGCCGTGAGCCCGTGCAGGTCGATCTCGCGGCGGGCGAGCCCGGTCGCGACCAAGTGCGCGTGGGCGTCGTGGAATCCCGGGCAGAGCAGCCCCCCACGACCGTCGAGGACGGCCGTGCGCGGCCCGCGGCGGCGCAGGATCGCGGCGGCTGCGCCGACCGCCTCGATGCGGTCACCGCGCACGGCCACGGCGTCGCCGGGGGCTCCGAGGAGCCGCGCTCCGTGCACGATCAGGTCCGCCGCCCCGCTCATGTGCGCAGGCTATCTCGCCGGAAGCTCGCT
>JAJRVY010000061.1 GCA_024277065.1 Planctomycetota bacterium | reverse complement strand
TCCTGGCAGAGGGTGACAGAACGTCGTCCGCAGCGAGTGCGATCCGGCGCTGCCCGGCGATACTGCGCACAACTCGCGCGCCAGCAAGCTGTTACGCTCGCTGCGACCGTCTGCTGCGTTGCCGCTCCTCCACAACTCGGCCAGGGAGGTGCCGTCGTCGCGGCGCCTTGCATCCGGCCGCAGCGAACGAAACCTCGTCTCACGCGACTACTCCGACAGGCTGCTAGCGTCCGAGACGTTCTCGCGCTCGATCGCGTTGCCGGCCAGCCGGACGCCGTACGCCCTCGCCGTCACCGCCGACGAGACGTGTGTGCTGGTCGCCGATGTGGACGACCACTCGAT
Source organism: Planctomycetota bacterium (assembly GCA_024277065.1). Lineage (GTDB taxonomy): Bacteria > Planctomycetota > JAJSAM01 > JAJSAM01 > JAJVHW01 > JAJRPF01. Next base: position 4,764 of record JAJRVY010000061.1, on the reverse strand, counting down.
GCGCGTCGTGGACATGCCGGCGGACTTCGAGCGCGAGGGCCCCGTGGACGTCGGTTTCGGGCCGCGCGGGATCGCGCTCCTCGAGGGCGTGAACGTCGCGCCGCGGGGAACGATTCGTTCGTTCCTGCTCCCGAAGAAGATCTCCGTGAAGGTCGCGGGGGCCAAGCGTGGCAAGGCGGGTGTCAAGGCGAGCGGCACGTTCGACACGGGGCCCGACGACGTGGACCTGACGGCGCCGGCGACGATCCTCGTCGGACCGCGCCGGTTCGACATTCCCGGCATGACGTCCGTCAAGGGCGGCAAGCGCTTCCAGTTCTCAGGCGACGGTCTGGTGCTCCAGGTGACGCCGTCGAAGTTCGGGACGTCCAAGGCCAGGTTCAAACTCGCGCTGAAGGGCGATCCGGGTGCCGTCGATGTGAACGGGGAGTTCACGCTGTCGTACGTCGGGGGCGGCGTGGACGCACAGGGGACGGTGATCCTCGCGAACGGCGGCTTCAAATTCGGCAAGGCGGCCGGGACGCTGATCGCGCCGGCGATCAGCATTCGCAAGGCGAAGGCCAAGCTCCCCGGCGTCGGACGACACTCGTTCAAGTTCGTCGCCGGTGTGACGGGCGACGGCTCGACGCCGGGCACCGCCCCGAACCTCCGTGTGGCGTTCGGCGACATCTTCACGGCGGACATCCCGTCGAGCGCGCTCGTGCTCGAGGGCCGGGACTTCGTCCTCGGTCGTGATGTCGAGGGCGGTGTGGAGGCCGTGTCGCGCAACTTCGCCAAGGAGCGCGTGTCGGTGCGCGGCGGCGACGTGGATCTCGGCGGCATTCCCGAGGGGCCGATCCCGCTGCTGCTCATCTTCGAGCAGGGCGACGACGTGCGCGCCGTGTTCGTACGCGGTGCGCGGAAGAAGAAGATCCTCAAGTACTGACGGGGACGCGTACTGACGGCGACGTGGTGCGTGCCGCGCAGCGCCGGTCGGCATGCAGCCCTCTCCGCTACACCGCCGCGATGATCGCGTTGAGCGTGGCGCTCGGCCGCATGGCGGCGTCGATCCTGGCGTCGTCGGGCAGGTAGTAGCCGCCGAGGTCCTGCGCAGGACCCTGCGCCGCGTTCAGTTCCGTGACGATCGTCTCCTCGTGCGCCGCGAGCTTCTCGGCGACGGGCGCGAAGCGCGCAGCCAGTGCGGCGTTCGCGGTCTGCGCCGCGACGGCCTCGGCCCAGTACATGGCGAGATAGAAGTGACTGCCGCGGTTGTCGAGCTCGTGGACCTTGCGCGACGGCGTCTTGCGGTTCTCGAGGAGCTTGGAGGTGGCCGCGTCGAGAGCGCTTCCGAGGAGGCGCGCGCCGGCGTTGTCGAAGTGCTCGCCGAGGTGGCCGAACGACTCCGCGAGAGCCAGGAACTCACCGAGCGAGTCCCAGCGCAGGTGTCCTTCCGCCACGAACTGCTGGACGTGCTTGGGCGCCGAGCCGCCGGCCCCCGTCTCGAACAGCCCGCCGCCCTTCATGAGCGGGACGATCGACAGCATCTTGGCGCTCGTGCCGACCTCGAGGATGGGGAAGAGGTCGGTCAGGAAGTCGCGCAGGACGTTGCCGGTGACCGAGATCGTGTCCTCGCCGCGGCGGATGCGCTCCAGCGAGAAGCGCGCGGCGTCCGCGGGCGGCATGATCTTGATCTCGAGCCCCGTCGTGTCGTGCTCGGGCAGGTACGACTCGACCTTGGCGATGATCTGCGCGTCGTGGGCGCGCGCGGCATCGAGCCAGAACACGGCGGGCACGCCGGTCGCGCGGGCGCGCTTCACGGCGAGCTTGACCCAGTCGCGGATCGCGGCGTCCTTGGCCTGGCACGCGCGCCAGACGTCACCCGCCTCGACGTCGTGGGCCAGGAGCACGTCGCCCGCGGCGTCCACCACGCGCACCGTGCCGTCCGTTGCGATCTCGAAGGTCTTGTCGTGCGAGCCGTACTCCTCGGCCTTCTGGGCCATCAGCCCCACGTTCGGGACGCTGCCCATGGTCGCCGGGTCGAAGGCGCCGTGCAGCTTGCAGTCCTCGACGACGGCGTCGTAGACCCCGGCGTAGCTGCTGTCGGGGATGACCGCCTTGGTGTCCTGGAGCTCTCCGGCGGCGTTCCACATGCGGCCGGAGTCGCGGATCATGGGGGGCATCGAGGCGTCGATGATGATGTCGCTCGGGACGTGCAGGTTCGTGATGCCCTTGTCGGAGTTCACCATCGCGAGGCCCGGTCCGCGCTCGTACGTCGCCGCGATGTCGGCCTCGATCGGCGCGCGCTCGTCGTCGGGCAGCGCGGCGATCTTCGCCAGCAGGTCGCCGACGCCGTTGTCGGCATCGATGCCGAGTCGCTCGAACGTCGCCCCGTGCCGCGCGAACACGTCCTTGAAGTACGCGCGGACCGCGTGGCCGAAGATGATCGGGTCCGAGACCTTCATCATCGTGGCCTTGAGGTGCAGCGAGAAGAGGACGCCCTTGTCGCGGGCGTCGGCGATCTGCTCGTCGAAGAACGCCGCGAGCGCCGCCTTGCCCATGAACGTGCCGTCCAGCACCTCGCCCGCGAGGAGGTCCAGCCGCTCGCGCAGCACGGTGACGCTGCCGTCCGCGGCCACGTGCTCGATGCGGGCCGTCGTTGCGGCGGGAAGCGTGAGCGACTTCTCGTTGTCGTAGAAGTCACCGGCGTCCATCGTGGCGACGTGGGTGCGGGAGTCCGGCGACCACGGCCCCATGCGGTGCGGGTTCTTGCGCGCGTACTCCTTCACGGCCCGCGGCGCGCGGCGATCTGAGTTGCCCTCGCGCAGCACCGGGTTCACCGCGCTGCCCTTGACGGCGTCGTAGCGGGCCTTGACGGCGCGCTCGTCGTCGCTATGCGGCTCGTCCGGGTACGCGGGGAGATCGAAGCCCTTGGACTGCAACTCCGCCACGGCCGCCTGGAGCTGCGGGATGGAGGCGCTGATGTTGGGCAACTTGATGATGTTCGCCTCGGGGCTCTGCGTCAGGAGCCCCAGTTCCGCGAGTGCGTCGGGGACGTGCTGCGCTGCGGTCAGGCGGTCGGGGAACGCCGCGAGGATGCGGCCCGCGAGCGAGATGTCGCGCGTCTCGATCGGCACGCCGGCGGGCGCCGCGAAGGCGCGGATGATCGGCAGCAGGGAACGCGTGGCGAGTGCCGGGGCCTCGTCGGTGATCGTGTAGATGATGGGCGGGGACTTGCTCATGGTGACGCCTCTCGCTTGACTTGCGGCCGGGCTCGGTCAGGAACCCCGAGATCTACCAGATGTGCGCCGCACGAACCGTGGGATCCCGGGGCGGCGCGCCGCGTCCGGCAACGCGAGTGTGACGCAGATCGCACGCCCGGTGGACGACCCCGCGTTGTCGCGTCGCCTGCCGCCCCAGAGAGGCGTCGAGGTCGTGACCATTGTCACAGTCGCCCCGTCCATGGCGTGCGATCCTGACGCTCGACCGGGGTTGGGCACGACCAGCCCGTAAAGTGCCCGCCGCACACACACACACTCCACATCACATTCCCCTTTTCTCTACCGGCGCCACTTCCCCGGTTCGAACTCTCGCGGCAACACGCCTGCTTAGACACCCGCGCTGAGACGCCCCTGACGGGACGTTCTCGCTGGGATGCGGGCACTGGGATGCGCGTACTGGGATGCGCGTACTGGGATGCTTTCCCCGCGCCTCCGGCGACGAGCCGCCGCAGCTCCCGAACGGAGCCCTGCGCCGCTCTCAGTCGCGCGCCTCTGCGGGCTCGGCCAGCCAACCGGCCGCGCGCCGATTGCCCGCGCACAGGAAGTGCACGCGCCAGGCCGAGCCGTCCGGTCCCTCCCACTCGAGGGGCTCGTCCGGAGGGGTCTCCCCGCGCGCGATGCTGCGGTTGCGGTCCGCGGCGCGGACCGCCAGTGCATCGACGATGCGGGGGTCCGGAAACCCTCCCGACCACGTGATCAGGTCGCCCGCCGTGGACAGCAGCAGGGCGCCGTCGGCGAAGGCGCTGAGAATGCCGATCAGCATGTGGCGGTCCTGCGCGAGGCGGCCCTCGAGACGGCCCTCGAGTGCGGCCTGGCGATCGAGCATCGCGTTCATCTCCGACGCCATGCGCGCGAGCTCGTCGTTGCCGGTCAGGTGCGCACGCTGGTGCACCTCGCCGGCCGCGATCGCCTCGCTGAAGCGGCGCAGCTCGTCGAGTCGTTCGAGGACGTGCGTGCGCATGCTGCGCGCCAGCGCGATCAACGACAGGAGTCCGACCATGACGAGCACGCCGAGGAGCACGGAGCCGCCGGTCGCCGCCTCGCTCACGGCGTCGCGGGCGTCGAACATGTTCTGGCGGCTCTCGGCGAAGAGCGCCTCACAGGGCTCACGGATGCGAGCGAGCGCCGGGGCGAAGATCGTCCCGTAGATCTCCGCCGCCGACGTGCCCGGTGCCGCTGCATGGCCGAGTACGCGGTCGCGGGCCGCCACGAATTCCGCCTCCGCTTGGCGGATGCGTGCGACGAGCGCCCGCTGCTGCTCGTCGGCGCGGGACTCGGCCCGCGCGAGAGCGCGACGGAACTCCACGTGCGCCTGCGGCAGCTCCGCCTCGTCGGCGCCGAGATCCCCGCTGACGATGGAGCGCAGCAGCATGCGGTCCTGCTCCTCGACGGCCCGGAGGAGTGCGTTCGCGGTCTTCGTCGTTGCCGTGAAGTGATCCAGGCGCTCGTTCACGAGTGTCGAGATCTCGCGGAACTCGTACGATCCCGCGACGCCGGTCGCGACCAGCAG
>JAJRVY010000060.1 GCA_024277065.1 Planctomycetota bacterium | reverse complement strand
CGGGAGATGCCCAGATCCCGCGCGAGCTGCGCCTCGCTGCCGCCGCTCTGGCGCGCGTCGTGCGTGGCCAGGAAGCGCTCTCTGCGACTCGCCGTGAGTCGTTCGAGGCAGGCTCGCAGCGCGTCACGCAACTCGGTGAGGTGCAGCCCCCGCAGGGGAGACTCATCGCGCGGCGGGTGGTTCACGGCATCCTCGGCCCACGACTTGGAGCGCTCGGCGCGCCTTGCCCGGGCGCGCCAGTAGTCACCCACCGCATAGGACACCTGCTTGCGCACCCAGGTCTGGAACGTCGCATCGGTCCGGCTCGGGTCGAAACGAGGCAGGTAGCGCAGCAGGCGGACCGTGACGTTGCCACGGACGTCGTCGCGTTCCGTCTGCGCAACTCCGCTGCGAGCGAAGCGCCGATCGACCTCGTCGTCGATCCAGACGAGAACCTCCGTCCAGGGACGCGGCGGACGCACGGGGATCGGCCCCGACGATGAATTCTCCATGCGGCCGCGCCCTCCCCCGACTTCGGCATCGAGATGGTACTGAGAGCGGGATCGAAGGACCAAGACGCCGTGCTCGTCCCCGAGCATGTGAGACCGCCGTCTCACTTTACCGCGAGTGCCGCGCACGTCGTGCCGACCGAGGCGCCGAACGTCGATGCCCCTCTGCGAATTGCCCCCCCCATCCTCGGGACGTGCGACGGGGAGCATCGTGAACAGCACGACCGGCGCCGTTCGCGCCGGCGCGCCCCGACGAAGACCGACATGGAGGAACGGACAGGGAGGGTCAGGGGGACGCGGCTCGCTCAGGCCGCGAACACGCACGAGCCCGGGTTGGCGTCATGCCGGCCCGGGTCTCGTCGTGTCACCGCCCTGGGCACCGCGGAGCGGCGCGACGGCGCCCCGCGATCGATGTCCTCCAAGATGCGCCCAGCGCACTCCACGTCGGACACGTCCCCGCGCGCGAGCGTCGGGCGCCGCACGTAGCCTGTACCACCGCGTAGCCGGGACATCGGCGCAGATCGACCGCGGACATCGCACGACGGAGCCGTCCACATGGCAACGGAACCAGGAACCAATGCGTCACGCGACCCACTCGAGTGCGAGATCGAGAGCGCGCTGGCGGCGGGCCGCTTCATTGCCTGGAACGAGAACGACGCATTCGTCTCAGGCGTGAGCGACGTGCGAGACGAGATCGTGGCGCTCGCGACGAACGGCAGCCCCCGGCGCGCCCTGCCGCTGCTCGAGTCGTTCGTCGCGGGCTGCCACGCCAAGATGGACGAGGTCGATGACTCGAGCGGGTTCTGCGCCAACTTCGCGGGCGAACTCCCCATCCACTGGGCTCGCGCCCGAGGGACCGTGGGTTGCGACGGAGCGGACACCGTCGAAACGCTCGTGAACTGGAGCACCGCCGACGAGTACGGGATCTACGGCGACGTCCTCACCGCATGCGTACCGGCGCTCGGCGAGGACGGACTCGACGCGCTCGAGCACGTCGGGCGGGCACAGCTCGACGCCGCGGCCGAGGGCACGTACGGGCGCACCCGGGCGGCCGCGATCATCGAGGCGGTCCTCGAGCTCCGCGGCGATGCGGACGCCTACGAGGCTCTGGCCACCGAGTTGGGCGGTCCCGCACGACGCCACTGCGCGACGCTCGCCCGCATGTTCCTGACGGCGAGCGACGCCGAGAGCGCTCTCGCCTGGGCGGAACGTGGTCTCGCGCCCTGCGCCGCCTCCGAGACGGCGCGCAACGACGTGTTCGACGTCGTCCGTCACCAACTCGCCGCGCTGCGGCGCGAGATCCTGGCGCGGCTGGGGCGCTCACGAGAGGCCACCGAGAGCGCGTGGCACGACTACCGCGAGAACCCCGGCGTGCAGTCGCTCGAGGAACTGTTCCGCTACGTATCCGATGCCGATCGAACCTCCTGGCACACGCACGCCATGGACACGCTGCACACGGCCCCGCTCGGCGCGGCGCTGCGCATCCTCACGCACGAACACGAGTCCGAACGGCTCGCCACCGTCGTCGAGAAGGCCGATCGCCGCGCACTCGTAGGCATCAGCCACACGGCCATCGAGCCCGCCGCCGAGTTGCTCGCCGCAGCGCATCCCCACGCCGCTGCGCAGTTGCGCATCGCCGCAGCGCTGCGCATCGTCGAGCCGGGGAAGTCCCCCTACTACGCCGCCGCGCACCGCCACCTCGGACACGCACGCGAACTCCTTCTCGCCGCCGGGCACGAGAAAGAGTGGGTAGACCTCGTCAGCGCCATCCGCGCCGCCCATCGCCGCAAGTACTCGTTCATGCCGCGTTTCGAGGCGATCGTCGCGGGCCGCCGCCCCGTGCAGCAGCCGACCTTCCTCGACCGCGCCCGAGCGGCGTGGCAACGGCGGACCGACCGACCCACCGGCGAGTAGCAGCCGCCACCAGCCGCACGGGAAACAGAACACGCCGCGTGACCGGCCCGCGGGAAGCCGACGTCAGCGGATGCACGGCTTGCCGCCACGCCTGGACGCGTCGATCGTAATGCGCTCGGTGCAACTCACGACGGGAGCGGACGCGTGCCGCAAGGGGGCCGTCAAGGGGGCACGGGCCATGGACACGGTCCGGCCTACGGCGGGATGCGCGATGCGGGACACACGATAGGGGATACGCGACACGCGCAACACGCGCAACACGCGCAACACACGCAACACACGCGACATGCGATGCGGCGCTGCGCTCTGAGCCGGGTCCCGCACGCGAGTGCGGCGAGCGGCGCACTCGCCCGTGCGACTCCGGCGACATCGCGAGTGCTCCCCAGGGCGAGTCCCGTCGCCGCCGCGGCGGAGAGCGCGAGGTGTTCCCCGTGCGGCGTCACGCTCCGCGGCGGATGTAGCGCACGGGCCTCGTGAGCTTCGTCACGCGCTCCTCTGCCACAGCGCGACCGAGCCACGCGTTCAACTGGGTCTTCTGGATCTCCAGCCGCGCCGCCAGTTCGTCGGCAGCGATGGCGTCGTCCAGCTCGACCAGGATGAGCGGCAGGACCGCTTCGTACACGGAGCACGGCGCCGGTGCCGGGCGCACACCGCTGGACGCCTCTTCCGGCACGTCCGGCGCGTCCGGCACGTTCGCCGAGCACATCGCTCCGCCGGCCGCTTCGAGAGCGGACTCGCGAACGGACGACGGCTCCCGCGCGCCGCCGAAGAGATCCCCCTGGCGGCCCGGGGCGCCCGGCGCTGTCGCCGCCGCCGCCTCTCGGAGCAGCTCTGCCGGATCGTCGTCGGGCGACCACTCCGGGAAGCGCCGGGCGCCCCGGGCCACGAGTTCCTCGTTCCCGCGAAGAGTGCTCCCGATCGCCCGCACGAAGACCGGCCGCGGGTCCTCGCGCCGCAGTTCCTCCACGGCCCCTTCCCACGTGCCGCCCTTCTCGAACGTCGCGCTGACGACGAGAGCATGGTCCGCCATCGCGTAGACGAGCTTGTTGCGCCCCATCGCCGCCCCGATCGAGAAGCCCGCCTCGGGGTGGTGGGGAGAGATCAGGAGCAGGCGGCCATCGGAGAGTGCGGCTCGGGCGTCGCGCGCAACGCTCCGTCGCAGGAGGCTGTCGGCGAGTACGCCGATGACCGCCCCACCGGCATCCAGCGCCGCCGCCATGGCGAACCGATCGACGCCGCGCGCGCCACCAGAGACGACGGGTAGGCCATGGCGCGCGCACCACGCGCCGACGTCGCGCGAGAACCGCTCCCCCGCCTCGTCCACGTCACGCGAGCCGACGATTGCCAGGCCACCGCCCACGAGCAGCGCGCGATCACCGGCCCCGAACAGGATCGGCGGTGCCTTCTCTCGGAGGTGCGACTTGAACCGCGCCGGGTAGTCCGCATCGCTGCGACAGAGCACCCAGAGGCCGCTCTGGTTCCATCTCTCCACGGCGAAGCCCAGTTGAACGCCTCGTGCGAGAAGGTTCGCCAGCCGCTCGGCCGGGAGCCCGGCACCCGCCGCGGCCTCGGCTGCCACAGCGGCCTGGAGCAGATCGGCCGGTCGTCGATCCCGATTCCTCAGCCAGACGACGAGATCGTTGTACTCCCGCTGCCGCAACGGCTGCGGTCCCTCGCGAACTCCCAGCCGCCCGCAGAGCAGGACGATCGCCTTGGCATCCTCGCTCATCGCGGTCATGGTGGTCATCGATTCGGTCAGTCCATTCGGGGAGAGTGGAGAGCCAGGACGAGAGGGATCACCGCCACGCAGCCGGCACGCCGCAGCAGCGCGCCCGTGACGGTGAGCGTCCAGCGCGAGTCTGCCACGTCATCGACGAGCAGACACCCGCCGTCCAGGATACTGCCGCCACCGACCGCGAACACGCCATCGAGGTTGCGTGCCTGCTGATAGCTGTTCTCCATGTGCTTCTGCTGCGGACCGTCCTTCACCCGCGCGAGGCAAGTAGAGAACGGCAATCCGAGCGCGATTGCGAGTCGCCGGGCAAAGTCGGGCACGAGCTCCGGGTCTCTGCTCGACGGGACGCAAGCGACCCACGTCGGCGCCGGCTGCGGTCGCCAGAGTTCGAGCATCTCGACGCACGCATCCACCAGACGGTCATCGAAGCGTCCGCCATCGTACTTCCCCCTTGCGACGATCTCGCCCCAGCCCGCGTCGCGCCACAGGCACAGCGCCCGCCCCTCCTCGATCCGGACGTCGCTGCCGATGCGTCCGATGAAGCCGTACTCCGGAAGCGGACTCCCGCCCGGCCACTGCTTCCTGGCCGCAAGCCGCTGATGGCTCCGGCGCAGGAACAGCGCCGCGCGGTTCGCGAGATCGCCGTCGTACGCCACATCGATCAGAGGCTCCCCGACGCAGCCCGCGCACTTGCCACAGGCCACGACGCTCGCATCGTCCAACGCCCTCCCGAGAAACTCCATGAGGCAGCCGTCGTGCGCCATGTAGGCGGCCATCTGCGCCTGTTCGGCCTCACGGATCGCCGTGATGCCATCGAGGCGTTCGCGATCGACGCGGTAGGTCTCCGCCGCCGGCGTGGCGTGCCAGGCGCCCGCGATCTTCGTCACAGGGGCCGGTGTCTCGACGGACAGGAACTTCAACGCCTTGTCGAGCGCACCTCTGCGGATGTTCAGTTTCCGCTCGAGTTCCCGCATGGACAGCCCCTCGTCCGAGCGCCGCAGAACGTCCAGGACGACGTCCACGTGCTGCTGCGGCGGAAACGCGCTCCGAATGAAGTAGTCGGCGAGTCGATCGTCCTCCTCTCCGTGCAGGAGTACTCCGTACGCCTCATCGACCGCTCGCCCGGCCCTTCCCACCTGCTGGTAGTAGTGCACGACGGACCGCGGTCTCTGGAAGTGGATGACGAATCCGAGATCCGGCTTGTCGAAGCCCATGCCGAGGGCAACCGTGGCGACGAGCACCTTGATGTCGTTGTCGAGGAGCTGCTGCTCGAGGAGTTCGCGAGACGCTGCGCCGTCATCCGCGGTCCGTTTCCCGGCATGGTACGCGGCGGCGCGGACGCCGTTGATCTGCAGCCAGTCGGCCACGCGCTCGGCATCGCGCACCGTCAGCGTGTACACGATGCCGGCGCCGGGAAGGCCGGGAACGGTCCCGGCCAACCAGGCCAGGCGCGCCGCGGGACTGCGCATCACGAGAGTCTGGAGTCGCAGGCTGTGCCGCGTCAACGGGCCGCGGACGACGTCCACGTCGTCGCCCAGTTGATCGCGCACGTCGTCCACGACGCGGGCATTGGCCGTGGCCGTCGTCGCCAGTACCGGGACGTTCGCCGGCAGCGCCTGCAGGACGCGCACGATGCGGCGATAGTCGGGACGGAAGTCATGCCCCCAGTCGGAGATGCAATGCGCCTCGTCCACGACGAAGAGACCGACGTTCGCCGCGATCCGGGACAGAACACCCTGCCGGAACGCCTCGTTCGCCAGACGTTACGGCGAGACGAGCAGCACGTCGATGCGGCCCTCCTCCAGCCGCGACTCGATCTCGGCCCACTCGGCCGTGTTCGTGCTGTTGATGCTGTCAGCGCGCACGCCGATCCGATCGGCCGCCTGGATCTGGTTGCGCATCAACGACAGCAACGGCGAGATGAGCAGCGTGAAGCCACAGCCCCGATCGCGCAGCAACCGCGTCGCGAGGAAGTACACCATGCTCTTCCCCCACCCCGTGCGCTGAACGACCAACTGCCGGCGGCCGTCGAGCAAGGCCGCGATGCTCTCCCACTGGCCGGGATGAAACGCGGCATCGCTGCGCTCGAGAGCCTTCCGCAGGTACCGCAGTGCAACGTCCCTCATCTCCGCGCCTCCCACATCCGGCTCCACGCCCGGTCCTGGCCACGCGACAGGCAGCGCGCATCCTCGTTGGAACCGTGAGTGATCGTACACGCCCCTCGCCGCGGTCGTGTCGCCGGCGCGTGGGTGCCCCACCGCTTCCGCGCGCGGAGGACCGCGCGGTGCCGCACTCGTGCGCAGGCAACGCCGACGGAACCCGCGTCCCTGCTCGACCGCGTCACCCTCGGCCCGCTCCCCCCCCTGCCGCCGGACGCGAGAGTGCGGCGCGCGCAGCAGCGCACTACACCGCCGCGCGGAACTCCTAGTAGCGCACCTCGAGGCGCTGTGGATCGGGCTTCTTCGACGCACTGCGCGGCGCGCGCAATCTCCAACCGTTCACGTCCTGCAGCCCGTGCCGCAACATCGGTCCGTCCACCTCGCGCAGCACGTCCTCGCAGATCTCGATGACGAGGTCGGGGCGGATGCCCATGACCTTCGCGTCGTAGGCGGCGTGGTGCAGCTTGCAGAGCGTCAAGCCGTTCGGGACCACGGGATCGCCGCCGTCCTCGGAGTCCGGGATGATGTGCGCGGCGTCCAGAAGCCGGACGTGCCCCAGCCGGCAGACCCCACAGCGCTGCCGGTAGGCCGCCAGCACGCGGTGCCGGAACGACGCCTGGTGCAGCCGCGCGACAGCCACGCGCGTCGTGTAGCGGCGAACCGGCTCCGAGACCACCGAGCCGAGAGCGACGACCCGCCCGAGCTCGCTGCTCTGCACCTCATCGACGGCCACGGTCACGGCCAGCGACCGTGGATCGTCGTGCACGATCCGCACCGGGTACGCCGCCACGTACCAGCCGGGTTCCACACCGTGCAGGTAGATCAGCGGCAACTGACGCTCTAAGGCCCTCCGCAGCCAGCGGTTGTGGAGATAGTCGGGATCGTCGCCCTGGTAGCGGTACCGCAGCAGCCCATCGTGCCCCACCTCGTCGTCGTAGGGACGCTGGACGCCCGGCTTCGGCGGCGTCGTGCGGATCGAGAGCGGCGCGTCGCGCAGGACACGCGGCTTGAAGATCCCCTGCTGACTGACGAGCGGCACGCGAACGCCCTCGAAGGCTAAGCCGCGCGAGAGTTCGGACCACGGCAGCACGTCGCCGTGGACACCGCGCAGCCCATCGAGAAACGCGAACGCATCCTGGCGCACCCGGCTGTCACGGATCGCGGCATCATCGATCGGCATCACGCATCCCTCCCGGGCCGGCGAACCGTGAGTGTAGTTGACGGCAGGCGTGCGCATCGCGTGTGAACGCAACGCACTGATCTCACGCCTCGGCGTCTCTCGCACGGTCCGGAGCATTGAGGCAGCCTCAGGTACCATCTACCGATCGTGTTCGACAGCACGGCGGCGTGGCAAGAGGGGGGTGCGAGATGCGGAGTTGGAGTCGAGGAACCACGGTGGTGGCGACCGTGATCGCCGTGGCGGGTTTCGCGCTCGCGCTCGCGCTTGCGCCGATGGCTGCCGGTGCGAAGGAGCGCCGCGACGACGCCGACGTGCGACGGACGTGCCGCGGCAACCTCATGCGCGTCGGCGAGTTCGTGTACGGCGTCGCACGCAGCCTCAAGCCAGGCGATTCGCGCAAGGAGGGCTGGCTGCTCGCGAGGCTGATGACGGTGAAGGACAAGCAACTCGTCTCGCGCCTGCGGTGCCGGGCCGACCCGCTCGCCGACTCGCGCGACAGGAGCCTGGGCTTCCGCACGCAGTTCTCCTACCCGATCCGCGATCTCGAATCGCATCCACTCGCCGCGACCGCCGACGAACCTCAGGTCCTGGTCGTGTGTCCGCACCACGACGACGGCGCCTTCGTCATGACGGACGACTTCGACATCCGCTTCCTGACGCGCGCGGAACTCGGCGTGCCGGCCACCGGGCGCATCGAGATCGGCGCGAAGCCGACGCATCCGGCGCTGGCGGGCGTACGCTTCGAGACGCGGCCGAACGAGGAGATGCAGCGCAAGATCCTGAAGCGTCAGGCGCAGACGAGCTGCGCCCAGCGCCTGCGGCTGCTCGGTGGGATCTTCGCGGTGGAGTCGATGGAGGCGCCCGGCCCCCCGCCGTACTCCGGCCCCGCGCTCTTCGCCCACTACCGTCAGAAGCGCTACATCCAGATGGCGCGCGAAGAGGTGTTGATGTGCCCCCTGACGTTCGGCCCGCCGGAGAAGCAGTGACGGCCGCGTTCCGGCGCGCGCGAGCGGCACGTGCGAGCAGGCGGAGCGCGGCTCGCGGTCGTCGAACCTGACGACGCGAATCAGAGGGTGTGGCCGGGAGAAGGTGTGGACAGGAGGAACGCGGCGCCGCTCCGGGTCACGCCGCGAGGATCTGGCCGTCGTCGCCGACCTCGTCGAGCCGCACGGCCAACCGGCGACTGACGCCGGGCTCGGGCATGGAGACGCCGAAGATGGAGTCGGCGGCGCTCATCGTCCGCTTGTTGTGCGTGATGATGATGAACTGGCTCTCTTCCGCGAACTCGCGCACGACGCTCGCGAAGCGATCCACGTTGGCCTCGTCGAGCGCGGCGTCCACCTCGTCGAGCAGGCAGAACGGCGAGGGCTTGGACTGGTAGATCGCAAGGAGCAGGGCGACGGCCGTCATCGTGCGCTCACCGCCCGAGAGCAGCGAGATCGAGCGCGGCTCCTTGCCGGGGGGCCGTGCGACGATGTCGATGCCGGCCTCGAGCACGTCCTGGCCCTCGTCGAGGTAGATGTCGGCCTTGCCGCCCTCGAAGAGACGCCGGAACATGGTCTTGAAGTTGGCACGGATGGCCTCGAACGTCGTCGTGAAGAGCTCGCGGCTCTCGGTGTCGATCTTCTTGATCGCCGCGAGGAGGGACTCGCGCGACCGCGTCAGGTCGTCGAGCTGCGCGACGAGACCGGTGGCCTCCTGCTCCACGGATCCGAGCTGATCGAGCGCCTCGAGGTTCACGTTGCCCATGCGTCCGAGGCGATCGCGCAAGGACTGGATCTCAGCCTCGACCGCGTCCGGATCGAACGGCGGCTCGTCCACGGCGATGTAGACGGGCGCGGCGACGCGAGTCTCCGGCGTGTCTGCGCTCTCCGCGCTCTCCGCCGTGCCGCGGGCCGGCGGCGAGTCCGTCGTGGCCGCGTTCCCGGGGCTCACCGTGGCCCCCGCGCCCGCGCGCTCCCACGCCGCGTGCAGGTCCACCTCGAGTTCTTCCTGGATGCGTTCGAGCAGGCTCTCGACACGCACGCGGGCCTCGCTCTGCCGCAACCTGAACCGCTGCAGGTCACGCCCGACCGTGCCGGCCTCCTTCTCGAGCGCGTCGAGCAGCGTGCGCCGCTCATCGAGTCGGCTGCGGTTATCGGAGAGCCGATGGCGCAGTTCGGCGAGCAGGCCGATGCACTCTTCGCGGCGCGCCTGAGCGCAGGCGAGATCCTGGCGCGCCTGCCGGCCGCGATCCTGCGCCTCGGCGCACCGCCGCTCGCAGCCCTCGAGCTCCTCGCGCGCCTAATCGACGCCGTCTTCGAGTTCGCAGGCCTCGTCCTCGATCGCCTTGACGCGTGAATCGAGCGACGCGCAGCGTTCGGTGACCGACGCGAGTTGCACGCGCACGTCGGCGCGGACGCCTTCGGCCTCGCGCAGCGCCGCCTCGCGCCCGGCCAGCTCGCCCGCGACCTCGTCGCGGCGGGCCTCGACCTCCGCTCGCTCGGCGTCCAGGCGATCCCGCTCGAGGGCGGCGGTGCGGGACGCGTCCTCGAGGGTCTCGAGCACGGCGGCGATCTCGGCGATCTCTCCGCCCAGACGACCGGCATCGACCTCCTGGCGGTGCAGTTCCGCCGCCGCGCGCTCGCTCTCGTTGCCGGTCCGGTTGGCGTCGGACTCCGCGCACCGCAGAGCGTCGCGCGACTCCCGGACGCCGCCGCGGGCGGACGCCTGGGCCGCCTCGGCCTCGCGCAGCGCGATGCGCGCCGCTTCGACGTCGGCTCGCAGTCCGTCGAGGCGCTCGGTCAGTTCACGCAGCTCGCTCAGACGACGCAGGACGCCGGCGCCGCCGGACTCGCCCCCGGCGGCGAGCACACCGGTGGGCTCGAGCACCTCGCCACCGGCGGTCACCAGGCGCAGCGTGCCGTCGCCGACGTCGCGCGCCGCGCGCGCCTCGGCCAGCGTCTCGACACGCACGGAGCGCCCGAGCAGGGCGGCGATGACACCTCGCAACGGCTCGTCGCACGCGACGCGCGTGGCGAGCGCTCCCTCGGCAGCGCCACCCGAGTGCCCGAACTGATCGAGCGGTAGCAGGAGGCAACGCCCCAGCCTCTGCCGGGCGAGGTAGTCCGCGACGCGAACGGCGCTGTCCAGGGAATCGACGACCACGGCCGAAGCGTGCGGGCCGAGTGCGCTCTCGACGGCCGCCGCATCGTCGGCGTCGGTCTGCAGCAGCTCCACGAGCAGCCCACGCACTCCGGAGAGTTCGCCCGCGCCGTCACGCGCGTCGGCGAGCAGCCGCCGCGCGCCCTCGCCGACGCCCTCCATCTGACGGCAGAGATGCTGCAGCACCTCGACGCGGCTGCGCACGCCGGAGAACTCGCGATCGAGGCTCCCCACCGCCTCGCGACGCGCACGCACGTCGTCCTCGACCGCGGCCAGCCGCGACTCCGCGCCCTCGAGTGCGGCCTGCGCGCTGTCGAGCGCGGTCTGTGCAGACTCGTGGGCCGCGACGGCTCTCGCGACGCGCTCCCGCGCCGCGCTCGTCTCGGCCTGCAGTCCCTGCAGGCGTTCGACGAGGCGATGGCGCTGCGCCCCGAGGGCCTGCTGCCGCGCTTCGAGGCGTGATCGCTCGCTCGCGAGCTGTGCCTGGCGCTCGACGGCGTCGTACGCGCTGCGCGACAGCGCCTCGGCGTCACGGCGATGGGCCAGGACACCCGCCAGACGCTCATCGATGAGCGTCTGCGCGGCGTCGATCTCGAGTTCGCGCGCCGCTCTCTCGGTGCGCGCGCGGTCGAGCGCGGACTCGGCGTCGGTGCGCGCGCCATCGAGATCCTGAAGCCGCGAGGCACTGGACTCGATCTCGTCGGTGTACCAGCGGATCTTGCCGTCCAGTTCGCTGGCGAGACGCGTCGCGAACGCCGACTTCTCGCGCGCCGTCTCGGCCTGCCCCGCCAGGGTCGCCATCTCCTGCTCGAGCCGCGAGACCGACACGCGCGACGTCTCGAGTTCGTCCTCGGCGACGCGGCACTCGGCCACGGCGCGGCGCACGCCTTCACGCGCCTCGGCCTCGGCCGCCGCGAGCGCATCGACGCGACCGGAGGCCTCCTCGCGGGCCGCGAGCAGCACTCCGTAGCGGTGCACCGCGAGTTGCAGCCGCTTCTGCCGCATCTCGTCCACGAGTGCCTGGTAGCGCTCGGCGCGGCCGGCCTGGATCTTGAGCGACCGCACCAGCCGCTGCTTCTCCGCGACCACGTCCGAGACGCGCAGGAGATCGGCCTCGACGCGCTCGAGCCGCCGCAGCGACTCCTTGCGACGCGTCTTGTACTTCGCGATGCCGGCCGCCTCCTCGAAGACCGCCCGGCGCTCCTGGTGACTGTCGCGCAGCACCTGGTCGATCTTGCCCTGTTCGAGGATCGTCAGGCCGCCGCGCCCGCCGCCCGTGTCCAGGAACAGATCGCGCAGGTCCTTCAGCCGGCAACGGTTCCTGTTGAGGAGGTACTCGCTGGTGCCGTCGCGGTAGAGCCGCCGCGTGATCTCGACCTCGTTCCACTCGACGCCGAGAACGCCGGAGAGGTTCTCGAACTGCAGCGTCACCTCGGCCATGCCGAGGGCCTTGCGCTGCGCGGTGCCGCCGAAGATGACGTCGGCCATCTCGGCGCCGCGCAGGGCCGTCGGGCGCTGCTCGCCCATCACCCACTTCATGGCGTCCACGACGTTGGACTTGCCGCAGCCGTTGGGACCGACGATGCACGTCAACCCTTCGGGAAACGTGAACTCGGTGCGTTGCGCGAACGACTTGAAGCCGTGCATGCGAAGCGACTTCAGGCGCATTCGATCGTCCCCCGCTCGCGGCTGCTCCGCACGTCGTTGCCCGCTGTGCTGCTCTTCACGACCGCCCCCTCCTGCGTCCGCCGCTGCGTCCACCGCATCCGGCGCGCGCTCATGCGCCGTCTCGCGACGAGACGCTGCGGGAACCGGCGCGCGCGCCGTAGTCCTGGCCGGGCCGGCCCGCGACGACGCAACTGTCCACGTACGGCCCGGCCGCTCGTGCCACCTGCTGGAGCGCGCGCAGCCCCGGATTGCCGTCGCGCGCGGGCTCGAGCACGACGCGCCGCGCTCCGGCGAGCATGCGCAGCACCGAACTCATCTGCTCCTGCTCGACGACGCGCGGCAGCCACGGCACACGGAACTCGTGCTCGCCGGGCGAGCGCAGCAGCAGTTCGACGGACTCGTAGACGGCGGCCAGTCGCACGCGGGCACCGACGGCGACGGCGTACGTCGGATCGAGCGGTCCCCGCACGGTCATCGCAACGCTCGCGACCTCGCCGCCCGCGAGGAGATCGCGCAGTTCCTCGGGGCGCGAGCCGTTGGTGTGCAGCCGCACGCGCAGCCCCAGTTCGCGCACCAGGCGCACGAGATCGCCCAGCCCCTCGTGGAGCGTCGGCTCGCCCCCGGCGACGACGACGGCGTCGAGCCAGCGACGCCGTCGATGGATGGCGTCGAGCGCGCACTCGAGGGGAATGGTCCCACTCTCGAAGACCTGCGGGACGAGATGTGGCGCAGGGCAGTCGGGACACTTGAAGTTGCAGCCCTGGAGCTGCACGACGGCCACGACCCGGCCCTCCCATGCCGTCAGCGACACGGGCTCGAGACCGCGGATCGGGGGCAGCGGCGGCGGACGGCTCACCATGTCGTCACCTCGACGCGCACGGCCGAACCGGCGCGCAGGAGTTTGCGCAGCAACGCGACGATGCCGTCGGGGCCGCCGGCCTCGGCGGCGGGCAGCGCCAGGCGCAGCGTGGCGTGCGACAGGTTGGCGTGCAGAGGTTCCTCGCGCTCGACGCGCGCGAGCAGGTCGATGGGTGCATCGGCGCGCACGGTCACGCCGGGCGAGAAGGCGTCGCGGCCGGGGAACCGCTCGGCCATGGCGGCCGGCGCCTCGCTGCGGTCCATGGCGAACAGCCGCCGCGCGACGGCGGGGTCCTCGTCGGCGTCGAGCGTGGCGACGAAGTCGCCCGCCGCGCCGGCCGCCTTCACGCGCAGGGCGACGTACGAGACGATGCGCCGCGCGAGCCGCGAGACGGTCTCGTCGCCGTCGTGGAGCTCGAAGCCCGAGAGGAGTTGCACGGCCTCGTTCAGCCCCGTGATGCCGAACGACCACGTGGCCTCGGCGAGGTCGTACAGCGGCGCGCGCCCGCGCGGTCCGCGCAGCAGGGGGGCGAGGCATCCGCCGGAGGCCGCCGCGACCTGGGCGAGGATCTCGCGGCGTGCGCTGTGACCGAGCGCAGCGACATCGACGAGGCGGTCGCAGGCGCGCAGGAAGCCCTCGACGCGATCACGGCCGGCGCGCCGCGCGAGCCGCGCCAGATTGAGTGTGATGCGTCCGGCGCACGCGCCGCGTGGGCGCGCCCCGGACGCGCCGGCGGCCGGCGGCCCGTGGCGCGCGTCGCCGCGGCCGCGGCCCGTCTCGCGTTCGAGCGGGAACACGACGCTCGAACCGCGGAGCACCGCCTCGGCGGCAAGACGGAGGACATCGCGAGCCGCCGGCGACTCGAGCACGCGATCCGACACCGTGACGGTCGGCACGGGCAGCAGGTCGGGCGGCGGCAGCCCCTCGCGACGCGCGTGCGCCCGCAGCACGGCCGCCGAGAAGGCCGCGGCCGCACCCGCGGCGCGATCGGGAGCGTCGCCCCGGACATCGTGCGCGACACGGGCATCGTGCGGCTCGGCCGCACTGCTCGGAGCATGCGGCAGCACGGGCGTGAGATCGAGCGCGAGCCGGCGTCCGCCGACATCGGCGGACGTCTCGAGCAGCAGGTGCCAGGCCTCCTCCTGGATCGCCTCGCGGTCGGCCTCGACCAGCAACGGCGCGTAGGAACGCGGCACGTCGATGACGGCGACGTCGTGGGTGACGGCGGCGCCCACGAACCGCGCGGCGCGGCCCAGCGACGCCGTCAGGCGGCGTGCACTGCGCGCGGCGTCGCCGGGTGCCCGCGCGGCACACCCGGGCGCCGTGCCGGCCGCGACGTCGCCCGGACGAAGAGCGGCCGAGTAGAGCGCCGCGGGCAGTTCGAGCCCGTGCACGTGCAGGTCGCCGTCGAGGTGGGCGCGCGCCACCTCGGCGGGCAGCAGTTCGCCGAGCGCGTGGGAGCGCAGCGCAGCGCCCCCGAGTTCCGTGGCCGCGACGGCCGGAAACGGCGCGCCGCCGGGAGCGGCCGGGCCGCCGGTGCCCTTGCGATAGAGAGCGGCGGCGAGCCGCTCCGCGGGCAGCACGGCGCCGCCGCGGCGCCGCAGGTCGAGCGGCACGTCGCGCGCCAGGAGTTCGACCTCGGCGAGCGAGCGCACCAGCGACGCGGGGGCGCGCGCGACGCCCGCCTTGCGCAGGCGCGACTCGACGCCTGCCGCGACGTCGTCGGCGACCGCCCGCGTGACGGTGCCGTCGGCGGCCATCGTGCGCGCCAGACGCTCGCGGGAGAACGCCGCGCTGCGGCCCTCCGCGCCATCGTCCACGACGACCACGCGGTGGTCGAAGAGCGTGGGCTGGAAGCGCGTCTCGCGCGCCTCCCGCGCATCACGCAACCGGCCGCGGCGGTCACGGTGCAGGATGAACGCCTTGGCCGCCGCGGCGTGGCCGGTGTCCATGAGCACCTTCTCCACCATGTCCTCCACCTGCGCCGTGCTCGGCACCTCGTCGGAGAACGTCTTCTCGAGGAACAGTTCGACGACCGACGCGATCTCGACCGCGAGCGTACGGTTCTCCGTTCCCGCGGCGAGCAGAGCGCGCTCGATCGCGTCGCGGATGCGCTGCTGCTCGAAGGGGACGGTCTCGCCGTCGCGCAGCCGGATCAGTGCGATGCGCCTCACGGCGAGGTTCGCCCTCCGGACTTGCCGGCGCCCGCAGACCCGCCCGCGCGGGGCTTGCCGGCGCCGGGCTTGGCCTTGCGCCGACGCGCGGGCTTGGCCACCTGCTGCGCGATCTGCTCGAAGTCCTGCGGCGACTCGAAGTTCTTGTAGACCGACGCGAAGCGCACGTAGGCGACTTTGTCGAGTCGCTTCAGCTCGCGCATGACGAGATCGCCGATCGCGGCCGTCTCGACCTCGCGTTCCGTCGTGTCGTTGATGCGCTCCTCGACGCGTTGCACGATCGTCTCGAGATCCTCGGTCGAGACCGGCCGCTTCTGGCACGCCGTCAGGAGACCCATCAGAATCTTGCGGCGCTCGAAGTCCTCGCGGCTGCCGTCGCGCTTGACAACCCGCAGCGGCGTCTCCTCGATGCGCTCGCGTGTGGTGAAACGACGGTCACAGCCCTCGCACTCGCGCCGGCGGCGGATGACGAAACCGTCGCCGCTCTCGCGCGAGTCGATGACCTTGTCCTCGTTCTCCTTGCAGAACGGACAGCGCATGCAATCGTGCTCCCCGCGACTCCCGTTCCCGGAACCCGAGTGGTCACGACAGACGACCCCCGGTTCCCGGAACCCCAGGATGTTGCGTTGTTACGCAGTCTAGGACGCAACCCGTTGCGCCACAAGCCCTCGAACGGTCCACGGCCGGCGGGATCGCCGGCACCACGCGGCAGCACGCCGCACGGGCGGGGCGCCGGACCCGCACCGCAGGCAGGGATCGTACGCCCGACCGGGGACAGCGGATCACGCACGCGCTGCGCGGGCGGCGCGGCGGACGCGCACGCCGCCGCGCGAATGCCGCGTGAACGCCGCGCCACCTGCGCGGAATGCCCGTCAGGCTTCGAGCTTCTTCAGCCAGAGGCGCCGGATCAACTGCACCTCGCCGATGGACCAGAGCGCGGAGCACGTCATGTAGATGGTCAGTCCGGAGGGGTACTTGTAGAGGATCAGCCCGAACATCATCGGCATCCAGCGCATCATCTTCGCCGTCTGGCGCTGCTGCGGATCGTCGGGCAGCGGCTGCATGTGCGACGAGATGCCCCACGTGATCATCATGAGGATCGGGAACAGGTTCAGCCAGTTGGGCAGCAGCGGCACGCCCTCCATGAAGGGCATGTACACGAGCTTGTCCGGCGCGGTGAGGTCCTTGGCCCACAGGAACGTCGCGTGGCGCATCTCGAACGTGGACTGCAGGATGCCGTAGAGGCTGATCCAGACCGGCATCTGGACGAACGCGAGCAGGCAGCCGCCCGGCACGGGAGAGACCTTCTCCTCGCGCATGAGCTTCATGGTCATTTCCTGCTGCTTCTTGGAGTCCTTGTACTTCTTCTTGATGGCGTCCATCTTCGGCTTGATGGCCGCCATCTTCTTGGAGTGCACGCGCATCGAGATCTGCGATTTGCGCGACAGCGGGAACAGCGCGCCGCGCACGAGAATCGTCAGGCAGACGACGGCCAGGCCGTAGCCCATGCCGGTGGATGCGATCAAGCTCAGCAGCCAACCGAGCACGCGCTCGATGGGACCGAAGCCGATACCGAGGAAACGGCGGTCCGCAGGGGCGTCGTGAAGCGTCGCGTAGGGCGAGCCCTCCGCGGCGAGGAGCGGGCGGCTGTTCGGGCCGATGAACAGGCGAAAACGCTGCGTGGTCGTCTCGCCCGCAGCAGGGAGCGCGAACGGCACGCGCAGTGCTGCGGCGGCGCTGAGCGTCGGCGTCCCGGGGTCTGCGCCGGGCCGCGAGGCGGTGTGGAAGCCGATCGACGTGCCGCGCGGCAGCGGGTCCACGCCCTCGAGCGCGCCGATGTGGAAGTCCGAGCGCGTGCCGATCCAGCGCACGCCGGCCGGAGCCGACTGCTCGTAGCCCGGCGTCTCGTCGAGCCAGCCCTGCACCGTGGCCGGCAGCTCGTCCTCGACGTCCTCGTCCACCATGGCGACGAGCACACCGTCGCCGGGCTGGAACAGCGAGGGCTCGCGATACCAGGGGCCGACGACCTCGAGCGTCGCCGCATGGCCGCCCTCGGCGCCCGCCAGCCCGATCGCCTCGACGTCGAGGATCACGTGGTAGGGCGCCGCGGGGTCCACCGACGGCGTGAACGTCTTCACGAGCCGCACGCCGGCGGCGGGCACGTCGATGGAACAGACGACGCTCCCGTCCCGGCGCTCGACGTGCCAGTTGCGCAGCGAGAGCGACTGCTCGAGACCGAGCAGGTCCACCGCCCCGAACCCGGGCGCTCCGGGGAAGTAGTCCGACGCGTGGCCGGGATCGCCCTCGGCGTCGGGGTCGCCGGGGGCGTGGTACACGCAGCCCCACGCGTCGGCGCGCGAGAGCGCCGCGCCCGCGGATGTCACGGTCAGGAAGAGGTGCTCGGTGTCGAGTCGCTCCTCGCTCGCCGGAGCATCGGCGACGGGCAGGGTCTCGGGCTCCGGGACTTCCGGGGGCTCCGCGCCCGGAGCCGGCGGGGCGCCTTGTCCGGGCAGGGTGGTCGGGGAGACGCCCGTGGTGCCGGTCGCCACGCACGGCGTCCCGGCGGTCTGCGGCTGCTGCGGAGGCGGCGCGAACTCGCTCGTGAACCACGTGTAGCCCATGAACAGGGCGGCACTCAGGAGCATCGCCAGGACGACGCGCTTCTCCATGGACGGTGGGTCTCCGGGGGGTGCGGCGGCGCACGCGGCGCCGCGTTCGGGCGGTCAGGGCGTCCCTGGAACGGAACGCTCCGCGCGCCCGCTCCGAAACCGTCCTGCGGGTGACTGGGTTCAGCGGCCGACGATCAGCCGGTCCGCAAGGTAGTTCGGCAGGCCCGGCGTGGCGTAGATCTTGTCCATGGTCGTGCGCACGTCGTACTCGACGCGATGGAAGCGCACCGCCTTGCCGTCGAACGTGGCGTAGGACGAGCGCGGGTCACCGTCGCGAGGCTGCCCCACCGAGCCGACGTTCACGAGCGCCTTGCCGCCCTGGTGGGCATACGATCCGTCGATGCGCGGCGGCGAGATGAAGCGGAAGTCGTCCGTGTAGACGCCGGGGATGTGGCTGTGGCCGACGAAGCAGAGCGACGGGATCATCGAGAAGATCTCGGTCATCTTGTCGCGGTTGCGGATGTCCTGCGGAACCATGTACTCCTTGGTCGGCACGCGCGGTGAGCCGTGGACGTAGAGCACGTCGTTCTCGGTGACCGTCTCCTCGAGACCGCCGAGGAAGTTCCACATCTCGTAGTTGTCGCTGCGATCGTGGTCCGGGGAGTTGAGCTGCTCCTGGGTCCACTCGAGCGCCTGGCGGGCCTTCTCGTTGAAGTTCTCGCCATAGAACATCACGGCCTCTTCATGGTTGCCCATGAGCGAGAAGCGCGCGTTGCGGACGATCTCGATGCACTCGCGCGGGTTGGGGCCGTAGCCGATCACGTCGCCGAGGCAGACGATGTCGGAGACGTGCTGGTCGGTGATGTGCGCCAGCACGGCGTCGAGCGCCTCGATGTTCGCGTGGACGTCGGAGATGATGGCGATCCGCAACGGCGTGGACCTCCGGGGGGGACTAAGTCTGAGGTTGATCGCGGCCGACGAGAGGCCACGGCCCGCAGCCGGAGACCATCACGGTGCCCGGCGCGGGAGCCACTTTCCTAGCCCATGCCCGCCGCGAACGCCCGATCTTAGGGCCCGCGCAGGAATAACTTCGGGATTCGATCGGCTGCGACGACGCGGGGCGGCGTTGCCTCTCCTCACCGACTCGGCTCCGCAATGAGTCGCGTCGTCGAGCCGCCTTGCCCCGCGCCGCCCCCGCTCGCGCTCGGTCCTACGAACTTATTCCTGCGCGGGCCCTGAGGGCCCGCGCCCGGCGCGCCGTGGTTATTCGCCGCTGTCGGCGGTGGCGGGCGCCGGCCCTACCCCGACCTGCGCCGCGAACACGTACCGGGGGTCCTCGCGCTCCTCGGCCGTGCGCACCAGCGTCGCCAGCGAGAGCGTCGGCACACCGCGGTAGCGCTCCGCTCCGTCCACCCGGATCACCACCTCGCGCGCGAGATCGACGAGTTGCTCGTCGAGTGAGAACTCGAGCGTCGAGACGAACGACTCACGCAGGGACTCGGTGCGCTGCGGTGTCGCCGTACGAGGTTTGGTGATCGCGGCGTCGATCGTGTTGGCTTCCCGGTCCACCGTGGCGACGAGGACGCATCCGATCCACGGCGTCTCCCAGCGCAGCCAGTAGAAGCGTTTCTTCCAGTCGCGTGACGGCTGCCAGCGGATGGTCGTCGGGCGCGGATCGCGCACGTGCGCGGCCATCCACTCCAGCCCCGGTCGCGGGCCCTTCTCAGGGAAGGCGTGCCGCCGCCCGTCCACCTCCTCGTAGACGAACCGCCAGCCGTCCGCGTCGCTCTCGTGCAGTTCCGCGAGCCGTGCGCAGGCCTTGACGTTGGCCGCCGCCGGGACGTTGGGGTCGTCGAGGCTCTGGTAGACGAACAGGGGCAGGTTGTAGAGATTCGGCAGGATGCCGTCGATGACCGCCTCGGCCTCCTGGTCCTTGCGGCCGGGCACCCAGTAGACGGTCGGCGCACCGGCGAACGCCGCCCCGGCGGCGAAGCGATCCGCGTGGATCGCGCCGTACGTCCACGTGCCGTACCCGCCCATCGAGTGCCCCGTCACGTAGACGCGATCGGGATCGACGTTCCAGGTGCGAATCGCCGCCGGAATCAGTTCCTCGATGATCCAGCGCTCCGTGTCCGGCGGGTCGGTCCAGCCGTACTCCGTCTTGCGCAGGACCTGCGGATAGAGCCCACGCAGGCCAAGGCCCGAGATCGCGCCCGAGAACGCGGACGACGCCTGACCGGCGTCTCCCGATCCGGCCCCCCCGCCGTGCAGTCCGAGCACCAGGCCCTTCTTGCCCTTCCCGGACGTGAGATAGAGACCGCGCCAGCCGTCCTCGTCCTCGTCGAACCACTCCTCGCGCCCGCTGCCGATCCTGCGCCCCCGCTTGCGGACGAGCGCGACGGCCCGCGCGGCCAGCGCGGGCACATCGTCCGCTGCAAGCGCCGGCGCGGCGGCGATCGCCTCCCACGCCTTCGCGCGATCCTTGTCCTTCTTCGCCTTGAGATAGGTCTCGACAAGTCTCTTCGGCGACGGCGCGGCCGATGCGGCCGACGACGATCGCCCGACGATCCCGCCGGCGCACAGCGCAGCAGCGGCAGTCAGACCGAGGAGTCCGCGCGAGAGTCTCATCCGGGAGAGCCTACCGTCCCAAACCCTGCGACCCGAGCGCGCGACGCCGGAGCCGGCGGTCCCCTTGCGACCGTCGGCGCACCCAGGGACGTTCGGGGGCGGCATCGGGGATACGGCGGCCGGGCGCGCGAGCACGCGGCGAGCGCCGTGGCGACCGACGATGCGCTTCAGAACCCGGGTCCGGCGATCCCGTCGTAGACACCGAACGCGATGAGTGGCGTGCCCAGGACGCCCGGGACGAGCGCCAGGAACGCGAGGATGCCGGGGTCGTACTCGAGGTGCATGAAGAAGCGCGCGACGAGCACCGCCTTCCATGCCGCGAGACCGAGGAGGCCGAGTACGCCGAGCATGAAGGCCGTCGCGGCGGCGCCGTGGATGGCGAACGAGATGCCGAACTCGATGCCCGTGAAGACCGCCAGCGTGATGATGACGCGCCAGTAGATGCCCATGTGGTCTGCGGGCGCCGTCGCGGCGGCCGCGGAGGAGGTGTCGTGCGTCATCGGGAGGTCCTAGAAGAGGTAGATGATCGTGAAGAGGATGATCCAGACGAGGTCCACGAAGTGCCAGAAGAGGCCCACGAGCTCGACCGGGCTGTGGCTCTCCGCCGTATAGCGCCCGCGCGCAGCGGCGACCCAGATGCACGACATGTAGATCACGCCGGCGAGCACGTGGGCGCCGTGATACGCCGTACACATGAAGAACGTCGCGCCGAAGAGGTGCGAGCTCATGTGCAGGCCTTCGCTCATGAGCTTGCCGTACTCATAGACCTGAATGCCGAGGAACGTCGCGCCGCAGAGGATCGTGATGCCGAGCCAGAGCTTGAGACCGCTCTGGTTGCCGCGCTGGATCGCGTGCAGCGCGCGAACCATCGTGAACGAGGAGCAGATCAGGATGAACGTGTTGATGCCCGTCAAGACCGGGGCGAGCTGCGGCAGGCCCTCGGCGCCGCCCGCCCCGTAGCCGGTGGTGGGCACCCACGCGTCACCGGGAAGGCTCGCGCGCAGGATGATGTACGCGCCGATGAGCCCCACGAAGCCCATGGCGTCCGATGCCAGGAAGAGCCACATCCCGAACTTGCCCGGCGTGTAGCCGAACGTCTTCAGGCCGAACTTCTCTTGGCCCAGCACATCGATTTGTGCAGCAGTCCCCACGGCGATCACCTCTCGTCACACACACGTCGCACACACACACTTCCGAGCCGCGCCCGCCGCGCGAAGGACGGCAGCCCTCGTCACCGCAGTCCGGCTCAGGGCCAGAGCACGAACGCGAAAGGCAGCGCGAGCAGAACCAGCACCACGATCGCGAGGATGAGGCCGACCTTGCGCACGGCTCGCCGCTCCTCCGCGTCCTGTGAGTCCGGTTCCACGTCTCTCATCCGCCTGCCACGTCGCTGCCGGCCGCGGCCTGCCGCCACCGGACACGGGGTATTTCACTGGATGTCACGTCTTCTGCAACGAACTTCGCCGAGGCGACGGGGTACGTGTTCGCCCGTCAGCCTCAGAGCAGCCCGCGATCGGCGAGCGAGGCGAACGAGTCGTCACCGATGATGACGTGGTCGAGGATGCGGATGCCGACCAACTCGCCCACGTCGCGCAGGCGCCGCGTGACGTCGAGATCGTCGGCGCTGGGCGTCGGATCCCCCGACGGGTGATTGTGGACGAGCACCAGCGCCGCGGCGCCGTGCCGTATGGCGGGGCCGAACACCTCGCGAGGATGCACAGGTGACGACGTGAGGGTGCCCTGGGAGATCAGTTCCTCGCGCAGCACGCGGTGCTTGCCGTCGAGCAGAAGGGCACGGAACTGCTCGACGCGCAGATCGCGGAGGCGGGGCGCGTAGTGACGGAAGACGTCGCGGCTGGAACGGAAGGCGATGCCGCGGCGCAGCGTCTCGCCGACGCTGCGGCGCCCGACCTCGGCGCACGCGAGGAGTCGCGCGGCGCGGGCCTCGCCGACCCCGGGAAGATCCGAGAGCTCGGCCGGGGTGCGGCGCAGGAGCGGCCGGAGCCCTCCGGCCGCTGTGATCAGCGCGGCGGCAAGCCGCTCGACGGGCACGCCCGGGACGCCGGTTCCCAGGACGACGGCGAGCACTTCGTCGTCCCGCAATCCGGCCGCGCCGCAGCGCAGCAGCCGCTCACGCGGGCGGTCGGTGCGCGGGAGCGGCTGGAGGGCGTGCAATGCCGGCGCAGGCGACGAGATCACGGGGGCGGGCGGCGGTGCGGGCGCAGACGATGCGGACATGGTGACTCCCGGGTGGTCCCCCTACGCCGTCGCCCCCACATACAAGGTCGCGCGAGAGGGTCGAAGGTTACATCGCGTTCTCGATTCCCTCGCGCAGGCGACTCCACCAGGCTCGCCGACGGGCGGCTTACGTCGGCGCCGGGGGGCCACGTTCTGCGCGCATGCAGGCCCAAAGCCCGCTGCGGTCAACGCGCGGCGTGGCGCGAAACTGACCATCGACGGGACCACGCGGTATTACTCTACGCACTACCCCACGGCAGTCACACGCCGACAACGGCCGGGATCCGACGCCCATGACGGTAACATCCCCCGCGGAGGAAGCGTTAGATGCAGACACAGGAGCGCGCATTGCGACGTGTACGGATTCCACTTGCACTTGCATGGTGCGCCCTGGCAGCGCTCACGGCCGGCTGCGGCGGCGATGACGCCGCCGCCAGGGAGAGCCCCCCGGCGCCGCCACCTGCCAGCGTCGTCGTGAGCGAGGTGCGAACCGCGGACGTGCCGGTCATCCGCGACTTCGTCGCCCGCACCGAGGCGAAGGAGACCATCACCGTGCAGGCCCGAGTGGAGGCGATTCTCGCGAGCATGACGTTCGACGAGGGCCGCCCCGTCGAGAAAGGGCAGGTGCTCTACGAACTCGACAAGAGTACGTTCGAGGCGGAGGTGAACGTCGCCAACGCGGTACTCGCCCAGGCCGAGGCCGACGTCAAGCTGGCCCGCGAACAGGTGACGGTGCGGGCCGCGGAGGCGGGACTCGTGCAGGCCCAGGCCGCGCAGCGCAAGACCGAGCAGGACGTTGCCAGGCTGCGGCCTCTCGCCGAAGAAGACGCCGTTCCGCGCCAGGATCTCGACACCGCGATCGCCGCGAACGAGGTGGCCGCCGCTGAGGTGCTGGTGCAGGAGGCGAACCTCAAGAACGCGCGGATCTCCGAGGCGGTCGGCATCCTGATGGCGGAGGCGCAGCGCGAGAAGGCGAAGGCGGCACTCGTGCTCGCGGAGCTCGATCTGTCCTACTGCACCATCACGTCCCCCATCGACGGACTGATCGGTCGCACCGAGGTGTCGGTCGGGAACCTGGTCGGTCGTGGCGAGGCGACGCGGCTCGTGACGGTCTCGCTCGTAGATCCGATGTGGTGCACGTTCGCCATCAGCGAAGCGGAGTACCTGCGACTCGTCCGTGCCACGGAGGCGCGAGGCGAGAGAACTCGCGTCGAGGTGTCGCTCGTCCTGGCCGACGACAGCCTCTACCCACACCCCGGAGAGATCGTCACGGCAGAGCGCGCCATCGATGTCGAGACGGGCACGCTACAACTCGTCTGCCAGTTCCCCAACCCGGACGGCGAACTCCGGCCCGGCCAGTTCGGCCGGGCGCGACTGACGGTCGGCGTGTTCGAGGGCGCCGTGCTCGTGCCGCAGAAGGCCATCATCGAGCGGCAGGGCGTCAAGTCGGTCCTCGTGGTCGGCGAGGGCAACAAGGTCGCCCTCAAGACGGTGCAGGTCTCCGAACGCCACGAGAGTTTCTTCGTCGTGGAGAAGGGCCTGAACGGCGGCGAGACGGTGATCGTCGAGGGCCTGCAGAAGGCGCAGCCGGGCTCCACGGTGGTCCCGACGGAGGTGGCGGCATCCGCGGAACGCGATGCCGGTGAGCCGAACCCCGGCGGAGACGAGTAGGAGTGGGCGAGTTCTTCATCAAGAAGCCGGTCTTCGCGATGGTCATCTCCATCGTGATCCTGCTGGCGGGTGCGCTGTCGATGACGACGCTGCCCATCGCGCTGTACCCGCAGATCGCGCCCCCGACGATCGAGGTCGAGATCAACTACCCCGGTGCGAACGCCGAGACGGTCGAGGAGGCGATCGCGGCCCCGGTCGAGACCGAGGTCAACGGCGCCGAGGACATGATCTACTTCACGTCCAAGAGCAGCAGCGACGGCCGCTATCTCCTGACGTGCAGCTTCGAGGTCGGCAAGGACCTCGACCTCGCCAACGTGGACATCAACAACCGCGTGAACAAGGCGATGTCGAATCTCCCGCCGGAGGCCGTCGCCGCCGGCATCTCCGTCGAGAAGAAGTCGCCGGACTTCGTGCTGGTGATCTCGCTCTACTCGCCGGACGGCTCCTACGACGAGACGTTCATCTCGAACTACGCTTCCCTCAACCTCGTGGATCCCATCACGCGGACGTCGGGCGTCGGGAGCACCAGCCTGATCGGCCAGCGCGACTACGCAATGCGTCTGTGGGTGCGGCCGGACAAGTTGACCAAGCTGGGCCTCACGGCAGGTGACATCGCAAACGCCGTGCGAGAGCAGAACGTGCTCTTGCCGGTCGGCGCCGTCGGGCAGCCACCGGCTGAGCCCGGTGTCGCGTTCCAGTACTCGATCTCGGCGAAGAGCCGCCTCGAAACGGTGGAGGAGTTCGAGAACATCATCCTGCGCACGCTCCCGGACAGCTCCCAACTCAGAGTGAAGGACTTCGCGCGGACCGAACTCGCGGGCAAGTCCTACACGTCGTACGGCCGCTACAACGGCACGCCATCGACGATCCTCATGGTCTACCAGTTGCCCGGGTCGAACGCGCTCACCACCGCGGAAGGCGTCAAGGATCTGATGAAGGAACTCGGCGCGCGCATGCCGCCGGGACTCGAGTACGACATCACCTTCGACAACACGAAGTTCATCACGGCCTCGATCGACGAGGTGAAGACGACGTTCTTCCAGGCACTCGGACTCGTCCTGATCGTCGTGTTCGTCTTCCTCGGGAGCTTCCGGGCCACGCTGATCCCGCTGATCGCGATCCCCGTGTCGCTGGTCGGGACGTTCGCGGCGTTCGGCGTGCTCGGGTTCAGCATCAACATGCTGACGCTCTTCGGCATCATCCTGGCCATCGGCACGGTCGTGGACGACGCGATCGTCGTCGTGGAATCCACCGAGGTCTACATCGCCAAGGGGCTCTCCCCGACCGAGGCCACGCAGCGCACGATGAAAGAGGTCACGTCGGTGCTGATCGCATCGTCGCTCGTACTCTGCGCCGTCTTCGTTCCCGTCGCATTCATGGGCGGCATCACGGGTCAGCTCTACAGGCAGTTCGCACTGACGATCTCGGTCTCGATCCTGCTCTCGACCGTCGTCGCCATGAGCCTGACGCCGGCCCTCTGCCGCCTGCTGCTCAGGCCCCGCACGGAAATGCGAGGCCCCATCGGGTGGTTCATCCGGACCTTCGACAAGGGCATGACCGCCACGACGCGTGGCTACACGGCGCTGACGCGCGTGCTGGTGCGTACCGTCGTCGTGGGCCTCGCCATCCTCGGTGTACTCGGCTTTGGTTCGTTCACGCTGCTGAAGACGATGCCCACGGGCTTCGTGCCGGCGGAGGACCAGGGCTACCTCTTCGCCACGCTGCAGCTTCCGGACGGGGCATCGATGGAGCGCACGATGGCGCTCTCCGAGCGCGCCGAGAAGGAACTCGGGGAGATCCCGGGCGTCGCCGACGTGCTCACGCTGGGCGGCCTGAACCTGCTGACCAACGCCTACACGTCCAACAACGTCAGCTTCGTCCTGCTGCTCGACGACTGGGACGAGCGCCCCACTGCGGACCTGCAGGTCGAGGCCATCACGGCCGAGACGCGCGCGATCTTCGCCACGTACCCCGAGGCGTTCGGTCTGGCGTTCTCGCCGTCGCCGATCCCCGGCCTCGGCAACGCCGGCGGATTCCAGTTCGAGATGCAAGACCGTACGGGATCGCGAACGCCCTCCGAGATCCAGCAGAAGGGCCAGGAGATGGTCGCGGCCGCTTCCGAGCGCCCCGAACTCATCGGCCTGAGCAGCGCATTCCGCGCGGACGTCCCGCAGGTCAGTTTCGAGCTCGATCGTGAGAAGGCCAAGACGCTCGGCGTCTCCATCGCGGACGTCTTCCAGAGTTTGCAGATCTACCTGGGGGGCCTGCAGGTCAACGACCTGACACTCTTCGGACGACCGTTCAAGGTGATGATCCAGGCCGAACCCGAGTTCCGCATGGACCCGGACAACCTGCGCCAGATCTACGTACGCTCGAGTTCCGGGAAGATGGTGCCACTGCGCACGATGTCGGTCATCGGAGCGGCGACCGGTCCCGACCTCATCCACCGCTACAACATGTTCCGCGTGAGCGAGATCGCGGGAGCCGCCGCACCGGGCTACAGCTCGGGGCAGGCGATCGCGGCCATGGAGGAGGTCGCAGAGGAGGTGCTGGACGAGGGCTGGGGCTACGAGTGGACCACGATCGCCTACCAGGAGAAGGAGGCCGGCGGCGCGCAGACCGCCATCTTCGTCCTCGGCTTCCTGCTGGTGTTCCTGTTCCTCGCGGCGAACTACGAGAGCTGGGTCATCCCGCTCGCCGTCCTCGTCGGACTGCCCGTGGCGATCTTCGGCGCGTTCTTCGCGGCGTGGATACGCGACTACATCAACGACGTCTACGTGCAGATCGGGCTCATCCTCCTGATCGGCCTCGCCGCGAAGACGGCGATCATCGTGGTCGAGTTCGCGAAGCAACGGCACGAGGAGGGAGAGACCGTGCTCGACGCGGTCGTCGAGGCCGCCGGCTCACGACTCCGCCCCATCCTCATGACAGCGCTCTCCTTCGTGCTCGGCGTCGTCCCGCTCGTGATCGCCGTCGGCGCCGCGGCGGCGTCGCGCCGGTCCCTCGGCACAGCGGTGTTCGGCGGGATGCTCGCCGGAACCGTCATGACGCTGTTCGTGACGCCCGTGCTCTATCGCATCTTCCAGGGGTTCGTGACCAAGCTGTTCGGCTCGAAACGCGAATCCGAGGACAAGGAGGCCACGGCGTGATGCGGCCCATCCGACACGTGTGCGTGCTTGCCGTCACGCTGACTGCGGCGGCCTGCACGGTCCTCGGCCCCGACTACGAGCGTCCGGAAACCACCGAGCCCGCAGCCTTCCGCGGTCTCGAGGGTGCCCCGCAGGCGGCGGCGGGAGACCGCACGCTCGGCGATCACGAGTGGTCCGCCGTCTTCCAGGACCCTGTGCTGCGCGATCTGATCGGGCGCGCGCTCGAGGGCAACTACGACGTGCGCATCGCGGTGGAGCGCGTCCTGGCGGCGCGCGCACGGCTCACCATCGTGCGCGCCGACAAGTACCCGGACGTCAACCTGTCGGGCGGCGGACAATTCACGCGCAGCACGGAGAACAGCCCGCAAGCCCTGCCACCGGGTGTGGACAAGGACAACGAACTCGCGTTCCTCGGCGCGGACCTCGCCTGGGAGATCGACTTCTGGGGCCGCATCGAGCGCGCCACCGAGGCCGCGCGCGCCGAGCTCCTGGCGACCGACCTCGCGCGCCGCGCCGTGGCGCAGTCCGTCGTCGCGTCGCTGGCGGAGGCCTACTACAACCTCATCGAACTGGACGCCGAACTGGAGATCGCAAGGCGCACGCTGGATTCCCGCAAGGGCTCCCTGCGCCTCGTGTCGCTGCGCCTGGAACAGGGCGTCGCCAACAAGGTCGAACTGCGCCAGGCGGAAGGCCTCGTGCTCAGCGCCGCGGTGATCATCCCCGACCTCGAGCGAC
Source organism: Planctomycetota bacterium (assembly GCA_024277065.1). Taxonomy (GTDB): domain Bacteria; phylum Planctomycetota; class JAJSAM01; order JAJSAM01; family JAJVHW01; genus JAJRPF01. The sequence goes on along the minus strand of JAJRVY010000060.1, from coordinate 52,856 downwards.
GCGCAGAGCAGGCCGAGAACCTGATCCACCTGCTCCTCGGCGAGGATCCCGGGCCGGTGCCGCGCGGTCGGCCGCTCCTCGCGCAGGAGCGATCCATCGCGGTACCCGAGGGGCTGCCTTCCGAACTGCTCGAGCGGCGGCCCGACATCGCGATCGCCGAGCAGCGCCTCGTCGCCACGAACGCGCAGATCGGCGCCGCCAAGGCACTGCTCTACCCGACGATCGCGTTGACGGGCAGGGGCGGCCTGGCCAGCGAGAAGCTCAGCGATCTCTTCGAGCACGACTCGCTGACCTGGGAGCTGACGCCCTCGTTGACGCTGCCGATCTTCAATGCAGGGCGCCTGGCCGCCAACGTGAAGGTCACCGAATCGCAGCAGCGCGAGGCCGCGCTGGTCTACCTGCAGACCATTCGGGGTGCGTTCCGCGAGGTCGCCGATGCGCTCGTCGGCCACGAGAAGTCGCGTGAGGTGCGCGAATTCCGCGAGCGCTTCGAGTTCACGCTGAGAGACCAGACCCAACTCTCGCGCAAGCGGTATCGCGGCGGCGTGACGAGCTACCTCGAGGTACTCGACAGCGAGCGTGACCACTTCGACGCCGAGCTCACGCTGGTGCAGGCCGTGCGCGACGAGCTGTTGACCGTCGTGTTCCTCTACCGCGCACTCGGCGGCGGCTGGCAGGGCACGCCAGCCGCGCAGCCCCTCGCGCAGCAGGCGCCCCGCGGCGACGCGGATACGCCGGACGCAACGGACACCGCCGCCGGACCGCAGTGACCGCGTAGCTGCGCTCAGCGGCGCCGAGCGGCCTGGAACACGCCGTAGAGCGCGGGGAGGTCGGCCTCGTAGGCGTCGCCGAACGCCTCGGCGAGCGTGTGATCCTCGAACAGCCGCTGCATCGCGAGCCGGAAGCTGCTGCCCCGCTCGCCGCTGCGCAGCCAGCCGACGAAGGACAGCGCGGTGTCGTACTGCAGCCGCGCGTGCGCGGCCGCCTGCGTCGCCGCGAAGCTACGCGTGAGTCCGTCGAAGGGCACCGCAGCGGCGCGCGCCACGCGCTGCCCTGCGGCGTCCACGGAGCGGCCCTCGTGGATCTGCGCGAGGCCCTCGTGCAACCACGACGGAGCGCGCTTGCCCAGCGGCGCGAGCGCGGCGTGGACATACTCGTGGCGCGCTCTGGCGAGCAGCGCAGCGCGGTCGCTCAGGCCCTTCACCGGGAGCCGGATGCGTCCGTCGTAGAGGCCGGCGACCCATGTGCTCGTACCCGTCGTAGCGCGAAACTGCTCGGTCGAGAGCAGCACCACCTTGACGAGTCCGGCGGGCGCATGCTGCACGTCGGCGTTCACGATGCGGTACGCGTCCTCGAGTTCGCGCAGCACGAGGGAGGCCAGGACCGCGCTCTCCGCGTCGTGGAGCACCTCGAAGTGCGACGAGAGCCGCGGCGTCAACGTCGCCTCGACGTCCGCCGCGCTGCGCGCGCGCGTGAGGCGCGCGCGCAGCGCGGCGTCGGCGGGATCCAGCGCGAGTGCGGCACGCCACCCCCCGATGGCCCCGGCGAGGTCGCCCTCGCGGTAAAGGACGGCGCCCATGCGCTAGCGCACCTGCGGCACGTCCTCGCCGACCTTGCGAGCACGACGCACGAGTGCCGCGGCCCTGGCCGGATACCCCTTCTCGTCCTCGCAGGCGGCCACGTTGAGCACGACGATGGGGTCGCCTGGCTGCAGCTTCAGAGCCTCTTCCGCATTGTGCGAGGCGTGCTCGAGATCGCCCTCGGCCAGGAGCTTCACGGCCAGGTTCGAACGCGCCAGCGCCAGGTTGCGACGGATGGTGGCGTCGTCCGGCGCGGCGGCCAGGGCGCGGCGGAACGCCTCGACGGCCTCCGCGTGGCGGCTCTCCTCCGTCAGGGTCAGTCCGCGCTCGTTCCAGCGCACGGCCTCACCGCCCGGCGAGGCCGCGACGGGCATGGCCGTCACGGCGGTCACGAGGAGCGCCGCGACGAGGACCATGGCGCCGGGTGCGAGCCGGCGCAGTTGCAGAGAGCGAGGGAACACGGGCACTGTCGTTTGGACGCGCGGGGAGCGCGTTCGCCTCCGGCATCTTCTCGAGGATCTCATGCCACGGTGGCCCTCACGCGAGATCCCGCGGGGAATCGCAGCGGGGCCGCACCGCGTCGCGGTACGACCCCACGATGACCTGCCGAGAACTAGTTCTGCTGGACGTCGGAGGAGCCGAACGTGCCGGCGAGTTGCGTCGCGACCGGGGCCGGTGTGCCACTGGCCGTGGCCGCGTCGCGGATACCCATGACAACGATCGCACCGAGGATCATGAAGACGGCCGTGACGGTCATCACCATCGCCCAGACGATGTCGCTGGGCTGCTGCTCGGCAACGGGCTGACGGTCGGGACGCCGCGACTTGGTCGCGGTCATCACCGGAACGGCGCTGTCCTCGGGCTCGATGACCTCGGTCATGTCGCCGGCGTCCATGCCGAGGGGCTCGGTACTCATCCCGATCTCCTCGTCCACCAGGGTGTCCTGGCTGGAGATCTCGGCCGTCGCCATGCCGGCGTCGGCGCTGAGGTCGAGGTCGTCGCCCTCGTCGAAGATCAGGTCGTCGGTCAGAGTCTCCGAAGAGTCCGATCCGGCGGACAGGTCGATGACCCCGGTCTCCTCCTCCGAGTGTGCCCCGACGACGTCGAGGTTCTCGACGTCACTGCGCCGGAACTTCATCTCGTCGCCCTCGCGGAAGGCCCGGATCTCGCCCTCGGAGACCAGCCGCTTCAGCTTGGTCTCGTCGATCTCGAGCTTGTTCAGGACCTCGTCGAACGTGAAGAACTCGCCGCTCTTGCCCACTCTCGTCACCTCCGGCGGTTGCGTCCCGCAATCCGTACTCGTGCCTGCGCTACTTGTTCCCGTCTCCGGACCCCGACGGTCCCGGTGCCCCAGGGACGGCCGGTTGGTCGTTCTTGGGCGGGGCCTTCTTGGCCTGTTGGCGACGGGACAGTCGCTCCAGATCCTCAGCCTTGTACTGCGACTCGTCGTTGTACTCGTCGAGTCTGAGATCCCACTCTATGTTTCGCGCTGCACGCAACTCAATACTTTTCCCCATGCTATTGGCGCCATAGACGACCAGACGCCGAGCCTCGGTGTCGATGAGCCAGAGCACGCTCATCCCGCTGCCCACCGAGCCTGTGGCGGCGATGAAGCGGGCGTTGGCCGCAACGGTCGCAGAACCGTACGAGCCCGAGCCTGCCTGCTGGGCCCAGGCGGGCTCGGCGGGACGCGTGGCGAGCGTCCCGAGCAGGAACGCGCAGGCCAGGCCGAGGCCTGCGATGACGACGTTGCGTGGATCGCGCATGATGAACCTCCGGTGCGTCGCGGCGACGGTCCGCGGCGGGCGCACAGGGTACCCGCGTTGCGTCACCGGCGCGTCGCGGAATGACGCGGCAGCACGAACGTGACGTCCAGCCCCTCACCCGGTCGTGGCTGCAGGACGACGCGGCCCCCGTGGTCGTCGAGGATCTTGTGCACGGTCGCCAGCCCCAGACCGGTGCCCTTGCCCTGCTCCTTGGTCGTGAAGAAGAGATCGAACGCGCGGGGCACGTCCGCTTCGTCCATGCCGGTGCCGTTGTCGCGAACCGTGAGTTGGATCTCACTCTCGGTGATCTCCAGCACCACGTCGATGCGCGGGTCCTCACGGCCGGCATCGGCGATGGCGTCGAGCGCGTTCAGGACGACGTTGAGGAGCGCCTGCTGCAGCTCGTAGAAATCGCCGAACACCACGGCGGGCGCGTCGGGCACCGTCACGACGAGCTCGACGCCCTCACGTTCGAAGCGATGGCGCACGAGGGCCAGCGCCGGCTGCACGACGTCGGCGAGGTCCACCGCCTGCGGCGCGACGCTGTGCGGCGTGAAGCGCAGGATCTTGGCCACCGTCTGCTGGATGCGCGTCAGGCCGTCCTCGATGAGCCCGAGATACTCCTCGCGCCGCTCCGGCTTCATCTCCTTCGTCCGCAGCGCGTGGACGGCGTTCAGCATGCCGCCGAGAGGGTTGTTGACCTCGTGGGCGATGCCGGCGGCCAGCGTGCCCGTGGCGGCGAGACGCTGCGCGATGACCAGTGAGTCCTGCGTGCGGTGGGCGCGCCGCAGGGCGTAGCCGATGCGCTCCTGCATGCGCTCGTGCAACGTCCCGAGCTCGCGCATCATGGCGTTGAAGGACTCGACGACCATCTGGATCTCGTCCTGCGCCCCGGAGTCCGGCACGGGCTCCGCGTAGTTGCCCTCGGCCACCCGCTGCGCGCCGCTCACGACGCTCCGCAGGGGGCGCACGACCACGCGGTCCACGATCAGCCACGTGCCGAGCAACAACAGTGCTCCGGAGGCCACGATGACGAGGAACGTGACGCGGCTGACGGTCACGGGATCGAGTTCGAGGGGACGCAGTTCCAGGAAGACGACTTGCGGACGGGCCTGCGCCGCGACGCTTCCGGCGCGCCCGGCGCGCCCGCGCGGGACGAGAACCGCGACCGCAACGCCCTCGCGCACGCCGTCGCCGGTCTCCAGCACGCGCCGTACGAGCGGGAGGGCACGGCGCAGGACCGCCGGGTCGGTCGCGATCTCGCCGAACTGCGCGGACGGCTCGGGCTCGGGCTCCTTGCGCCGATCGACGCCGAAGACGGCGAGCGACGCGATGCTCTCGTGCAGCTCGCCGTCACGCAGGAGCAGCGTGTCGCGATAGGCCTCGTAGGGCACGGAGGCGGCAAGGCTGGCGGCGAACTCGACGGCCGTCTCGTGCACACCGCGAATGCGCTGCACGCGCGACCATTCGAGTGACAGCGTCACGGCAACGAGTACGGCGAGGATCGCGGAGAGCGCGATCCCGATGGCGCCGAACAGCCTCGAGCGGAGCGTCATGGTGCTCGCCTCAGGCTACAGTGCCGACGCCGCGCGGAACACGCCTCGCCGCGCCATTCGGCGCGCCCGACAGGACGCGAGCGGCAACGACAAGGGAGACGCCCCCCGCCGCGATCGCGACGGGGGGCGCGGGAGAACACGTCTGCGGCCGGATCAGCCGATGGACTCGACGATCTTGAGCATCGGCAGGAAGATGGCGAACACGATCACCGCCACGACGCCGCCCATCACCACGATCAGCGCGGGCTCGAGGATCGAGATCAGCGCGTTCAACTTGACATCGACCTGCTCGTCGTAGTTGTCGGCGATGCGGATGAGCATCTTGTCGAGTTCACCCGTCTCCTCACCGACGTCGATCATGTTGACGACCATGTCGTCGAAGATGCCGCTCTTGCCGAGCGGCTCGGCCATCGTCTCGCCTTCCTTGATCGCGTCGTGCACCTTCTGCAGCGCGGTCTGGAGGTGGACGTTGCCCATGGAGCCCTTGCAGATCGACAGGGCCTCGAGGATCGGCACGCCCGAGTTGAGCAGCGTGCCGAGCGTGCGCGTGAAGCGCGCGACGATCGTCATGCGCACGACGGGACCGAGGATCGGCGACCGCAGCGCGAGGTTGTCGTAGAAACTGCGGCCGCCCGGCGTGCGTCCGACCATCTTCAGGACGATTCCGATGAGGATGACGACCACCGGCACGATGAGGATGCCGGGGATGCGTATGCTCTCGGTGCCCTTGGTCAGCCACTCCGCGGCGTTCAGGAGGAGCGTCGTGATCTCGGGCAGTTCGATCTTGCGACCGTCCGGGGTCGTCAGCGTGGCGTACACCTGCTTGAACTTGGGCACCACGAAGACCATGATGAACCCGAGCAGGCCGGTGGCCACGATGGTCACCACCACCGGGTAGAACATCGCGCCCTGGACCTTGCGCTTGAGCCGCTGGCTCTTCTCCTTGAACTCGGAGAGGCGCTGCAGGATCGTGTCGAGGATACCGCCCGCCTCGCCCGCCTTGACCATGTTGGTGTAGAGCGAGTCGAACACGCGGGGATGCTTGGCCATCGCCTCCGACAGCGAGTTCCCGGACTCAACGTCCTCGTAGACCCCGGTAATGGTCTTCTTGAAGGGCCCGACCTTCGTCTGCCCCTCGAGGATCTTGAGCGAGCGGACGATTGGCAATCCGGCGTCCTGCAGGATCGCCAGATTCGACGTGAAGTCGGTCAGCACCTTGTCGCTGACCCGAGTCTTCGAGCCCCCACCGCCGCCGGACGACGCCTTCGGTGGCATCCTCACCTCCCTGAGCGCGTACACAGAACCGACCACGGATCGCCCCCACCACGGGCGCGGTCACGTCGTGTCGGGTGACTTCCCACGTCGCCCGAGACTGTACAGCCGGGCGGTGCCTCTCGGCACGCGGAAAGTTGAGTTGCAGACAGAGGTCACGCAGGCTCGGGACGAGTTCGCCCACGAATCTGCCGGACGCCACCCGAGGGCGCGGGGCTTGCGGAGCAAGCGCCGTGACCGAGAGCGGAGCAGGCGGGCCGGCGGGCCGGCGCTCGCGTAGGGGCCATCCCGCCGACCGCGCAGCGGTCAGAGAACGACAGCGGGCGCGGAGTTTGCGTCAGCAAACGCCGTGCACGCCCCCCCGTCACATGATGTCGATCGTCTCGCGCAGGACCTCCTCGACGGTCGTGAAGCCGTCGAAGATCGCCAGGAGCCCGGAGTCGCGCAGCGAGCGCATTCCCTGCTCCTTGGCGACGGCGCGCACCTGGTCGGTCGCGGCGCCGTCCATGATCAGTTCGCGGATGCGGTCCGAGAGCATCAGGATCTCGAACAGCGCGCGGCGGCCCTTGAAGCCCGTAAAATGGCAGGCATCGCAGCCACGACCGACGGCGAACTGCTTCCCGACGACGTCCTCGGCGGTCAGCCCCAGTTCCATGAGGACGTCGTCCGACGGGTCGTACATCTCCTTGCACGCGATGCAGATCTTGCGCACGAGCCGCTGCGCGACGATGGCCTCGAGGGTCGCCGTGAGCAGGAACGGCTCGACGCCGAGATCGAGCATGCGCGTCACGGCGAGCGGCGCGTCGTTGGTGTGCACGGTCGAGAAGACGAGGTGCCCCGTCAGCGCCGCCTCGATGGCGATGGACGACGTCTCGCGGTCGCGGATCTCGCCGACGAGGATGGTGTCGGGGTCCTGACGCAGGATCGAGCGCAGCGCGCGGCCGTACGTCAGCCCGACCTCCTCGTTCACCTGCACCTGGATGATGCCGTCGAGGTCGTACTCGACGGGGTCCTCGGTGGTGATGATCTTCGTCGCCGGATCGTTGGCCTCGTTGAGCGCGGAGTAGAGCGTTGTGGTCTTGCCCGAGCCGGTAGGCCCGGTGACGAGCACGATGCCGTGCGGACGCCCGAGGAGTTCGCGGAACGTCACGAGTTCGTCGGGCCGCATGCCGACCTGCTCGAGGTCCAGGGAGATGACGGAGCGGTCGAGTACGCGCATCACGCAGCTCTCACCGAACATGGTCGGGAGCGTGGAGATACGCAGATCGACGCTGCGGCCGCCGACCGCCATGTCGATGCGCCCGTCCTGCGGGAGCCGCGTCTCCGCGATGTCCAGGCCGGACTTGACCTTGACGCGGCTGATCAGCGCCGTCGCCAGGTGCTGCGGCGGTGGCTCGAGCTCGTAGAGCACGCCGTCCACGCGGTAGCGCACCTTGAAGTCGTGCTCGAAGGGCTCGAGATGGATGTCCGATGCCTTGTCCCGCACGGCCTGCAGGATGATGTAGTTCAGCAATTTGACGACGGGCGCCGCGTTGACGTTGCCCTCGTCCTCGCTCTCGAGCGCCGCGGCTGCGGCCCGCGCGGTGGCCTCCGAATCGTCGGGCGCCGCGCCCTTCAGCGCGCGACGGATCTGCGCCTCGTCGGCGAGCGCCGGCACCAGTTCGCAGTTGAGCACGAAGCGCAGGTCGTCCAGCACCGACAGGTTCTGCGGGTTACTGACCGCGACGACCATCTTGTCGCCTTCCATGCGCACCGGACAGACGGCGAACATCTCGGCCATGGCCGGGTCGAGTTGCGCGACGAGCGCGGGATCCGGCGGATCGGCCTCGAGATCCACGACGTCGAGCCCGGCCTGCATGCCGAGCGCCAGCGTCAACTCGGCCTCGGTCAGATGCCCCATGCCGATCAGGATCTGCCCGATCTGCCCGCCGCCCTGGCGCTGGGTCATGAGGGCTTCCTGGATCATGCCCTCGTGCACGCCGATGCCCATGCCCTTGATGATCTGCCCGATCAGTTGCTTCCTGGGGGGCACCGCTAACCGCCCTTCTTTCGTCCGAACAGCCCGCTGCCGCCGCTCACGGCGGCCTCGTCCCCGGCGCCGCCGTTCCCTCCCGTGCCGCCGAGCTGATCGAAGTCGAGCTTCTGTTGCAGCTCCTTGGGATCGGTGCACTTCTGCAGCAGCGTTTCCCTGGCGATCTGGCCCGACTTGTAGAGCTCCCACAGGTGGTCGTCGAGCAGCGTCATGCCGAGGTTGCGCGAGGTCTGGAGCGTGCTCTTGATCTTGAACGTCTCGTTCTTGCGGATGTGGTTCTCGATGGCCGGTGTCATGATCATGACCTCGAAGCCCGCGACGACGCCGTCGCGATCGGCGCGCGGCATGAGCACCTGCGAGACGACAGCCAGCAGCGAGACGGCGAGCTGCGCACGACACTGCTCCTGCTGCTCGGCCGGGAACGAGTCGATGACGCGGTCGATCGTGCGCGCGGCGCCGGTCGTGTGCAACGTGCCGAGCACCAGGTGGCCGGTCTCGGCCGCTGTGATCGCCGTGGAGATCGTCTCGAGGTCACGCATCTCGCCCAGCAGGATCACGTCGGGGTCCATGCGCAGCACGCGCCGCATCGCCTCGTGGAACGTGCCGACGTCGGTACCGAGCTCGCGCTGGGTCATGATGCCCTTGCCGTGCTCGTGGTAGTACTCGATGGGGTCCTCGATCGTGACGATGTGGTGGTCGAAGTGCGAGTTCAGGTGATCGACCATCGTCGCGAGCGTCGTCGTCTTGCCGCTCCCGGTGGGGCCGGTGACGAGGATCAGCCCACGCGGGCGATCCAGCAGGTCCTTGACCTGCATCGGGAGCCCGATCTGTTCGAACGAGAGGATGCGCGTCGGGAGCAGCCGCAGCGCCATGCCGACGCAGCCCCTCTGCCGGTAGACCGACACGCGGAAGCGGCACTTGTCGCCGTGCGCGTAGCTGAAGTCGGCGCCGCCCTTCTCCCGGAACTCGAGCTTCATGCGGGGCGGCATGAGCTGGTTCGAGAGGTGGATCGTGTCGTCGGCCGTGAGCGGCGTCGTGCGGGTCGCGCGCATACGGCCGTTCAGACGGATGGTCGGCGGACGCCCCACGGCCAGGTGGAGGTCCGAACCGCCCTTCTCGTGGATGAAGTCCATCAGTTGGAAGATGTCGTAGGCCATGCTCTCTCAGCTTGCGATGGGATGCGCCTCGTGACTCCCGAGCAAGTCCGAGCACGCCACGGTTGGATCATGCAGCAGCGGCCTCACCGGCGACTGCCACGGTGAGCACCTCTTCGATCGTGGTGTCCCCGGCGAGGAACTTCCGAACACCGTCATCCATCAGGGAGACGAGGCCGCCGGCGACCTTGGCCTGCTCGCGGAGCTTCAGTGAGCCGGTGCCTCGGAAGCACATCTCACGAATCGTCGAGTCGAGCTTGAACAGCTCGAACACACCGATACGTCCACGATACCCCGACTGGTTGCACTCCGCGCAGCCGCCGGGGCGATACACGGTGACGCCCTCGAGCGCCGCCGGGGTCTGCCCGATGCTGCGCAGCTCCACGTCGGTCGGCACGTACTCCTCTCTGCAGTGCGGGCAGAGGCGCCGGATCAGGCGCTGCGCCATGACGGCCATCACGGCCGTCGAGACGAGGAACGGCTTGATGCCCATGTCGATCAGGCGTGTCAGCGCAGACGTCGAGTCGTTGGTGTGCAGCGTCGAGAAGACGAGGTGACCGGTCAAGGACGCCTGAATGGCGATCTCGGCCGTCTCGCGGTCACGGATCTCACCCACGAGGATGATGTTGGGCGCCTGGCGCAGCATCGCGCGCAGGATGCGCGTGAAGTCCAGGCCGATGTTGTGGCGCACCTGGCACTGGTTGATGCCCGAGAGGTTGTACTCCACCGGATCTTCGGCGGTGATGATCTTGACGTCGGGCCGGTTGAGCTCGCGCAGCGCCGCGTACAGGCTGGTCGTCTTGCCAGATCCGGTCGGGCCGGTGACCAAGAAGAGACCGTTCGGCCGCTTGATGATCTTCAGGAAGCGCTGGTAATCCTCGCTGGCGAAGCCCAGCGCCGGCAGCGAGATGAGACCCTGCTCGCGATCGAGGATACGGCAGACGACGGACTCGCCGTGGTACGCCGGCAGCGCCGAGACGCGCAGGTCGATCTCGCGCCCGAGCAGCTTGATGTTGATGCGGCCGTCCTGTGCCTTGCGCTTCTCGGAGATGTCCATCCCCGCCATGAGCTTCACGCGCGAGAGGATCGCCGGCGCGAGGTGGCGTGGCGGGCTCTCCTGCACCTGGCAGTGCCCGTCGATGCGATAGCGCACGCGCAGGTGGTCGGCGAACGGCTCGATGTGGACGTCCGACGCCCGCATCGAGAGGGCGTCCTCCAGGATCTTGTTGACGAGCCGAATGATCGGCGCGTCGTCGTCCTCGTCCTCGCCCTCGGCCTCGGCCTCGGCGCCGATCGCGCCGGCATCCGAGACGATGTCGTAGTACTCCGCCAGCGCCTCGCGGAACGCCGCCGGCGTCGTCAGCGCGCAGCGGAACTCGGTGCCCGACCGGAAGCGCAGGTCGTCGAGCGTCATCATGCGGTCCGGGTCGTCGATGGCCACGATGAGGCCCGCCCCGTCCTTCTTCACCGGAATGACCCGGAACTGCTCGACGAGCTCGCGATCGAGCAACGCGACCGTCGCCGGCGACAGCCGCGCCTTGGAGAGGTTGACGAACGGCAGCCGGAGCTGCGTGCAGAGGGCGCGCGCGACCTGCTCCTCGTTCACGACGCCGGCACGGAGCAGGGCGTCGCCGATGCGTATCTTCTGCTGCTGCGCGACACGCAGTGCGCGTTGCACGTCCTCCTCGGAGATCCCGGCGCGTTCGATGAGAAGTTCACCGAGCAGCTTGCGTTCAGCCATCGTGATCGATCCCTCTCCCTTTCGGGGGGTGCAGAAGCCCGTCGCTGGAGCGGCGGGCGACCCGTCAACGTAGCCCTCGCCGCTCCCGCACGCAACGGAACCTCGCTCGTGACGCCGGGCTCCCACAGCCGTCCGTTTCAGCGACGCAACGGCGCGACGACGGCCCGTGTCGTCCGCGCCAAACCTTCGACAGGCTGCTAGCCTAGCCGTCCTCGGCCGAAGGAGGAGGGCGTTCATGGTGAGGTCGTTGGTCGTGATCGTGCTCGCAGCAGCCCTCCTGCTGCCCGGCTGCTGCTCCCTCGCACGCGCGATCTGCCCCGTGGAGCAGCCCCTCGTCGGCGACACGCGGCTCACGCGCGACACCCCCGGCGAGGCCCTCGACTACCTGATCGCCGCCTTCCGCGACCGCCGCATCGCCGACATCTACGGCTCGCTGCACCCGGACTTCCGCGCTCGCTACGGCGACTTCTCGCAGGCCGAGTTCACGTCGGCGTTCGAGGAGTACGAGGAGCTCTTCCAGGCCGACGCTGAGACGCTGCGGACCGCAGAGCGCGAACCGACGCAGTTCAACGCCGAGCGCACGTACGGCGTGATCGCCGTGCGCAACGGCGAGATGAGCGCACTCGTCATCTTCAAACGACGTGATCTGGCCTACGTGAAGCTCCGTGACGACTTCGTCCCCGAGAGCCAGGCGGTCGTGCCGCCACTCGGCGCGATGATCGCGATCGACGATGGCTGGGTCGTGCCGACGCAGCCGATCCGGTTCGAGGGCCTCGAGGGCGTCGAACCAAGCGCCATCCTGCGGCTGGAGTACCGTCAGGAGTGGCTCATCCAGGAACTCCGCGACGTCCACGGAGTGCGCTTCCTCGAACGCATCGAGGAGCAGTTCTGATCCAGGCGGGTGCCGCGCGCACGCGGCATGCGCCGCGGCACGACGCGACGCGACGGCCGCCGCACACACGAGGAGGCTCCCGCGGGGAGACATGAGCATGGCAGGGAAGCGCAAGACCGGCAGCACACGACGCGGGGCGGGCAAGGCGGACGCGGGGACGCGCACCGGCACCAGGCGGATCTGGTTCTTCGGAGACGGCAGGGCCGAGGGCCGCGCCGCGATGAAGGATCTCCTCGGCGGCAAGGGCGCCAACCTCGCCGAGATGGCGCGCCTCGGGCTGCCCGTGCCTCCGGGGTTCACGATCGGCACGTCCGTGTGTCGTGAGTACTGGGACGAGGGGCGGCGGCTCCCCGACGCGCTCTGGCGGGACGTGGTCAAGAGCGTCCGGCGCGTGGAGCGCATCCTCGGTGGCACGTTCGGCGCCGGGCCGGCGCCGCTGCTCGTGTCGGTGCGTTCGGGCGCGGCGATCTCGATGCCGGGGATGATGGAGACGGTCCTCAACGTCGGTCTCAACGCGGAGACGCGCGAGGCGCTCGCGAAGCGAACCGGCAACGCGCGCATGGCGCATGACTCGCACCGGCGCCTGATCCAGATGTTCGCGCGCGTGGTCCTCGACCTCGACATCCGCGAGTTCGAGCAGGCACTCGACTCGCTGAAGGCGCGCAAGGGCGTCTTCGACGACACCGAACTGACGGCAGAGGATCTGGCGAATCTGATCGAGACCTACCGCGAGATCTTCGCCGCCCGCGCCGGGATGCCCTTCCCGGAGGATCCGTGGGAGCAGCTCCGGATGGCGATCGAGGCCGTGTTCCGGTCGTGGAACTGCGACCGCGCGATCCGCTACCGCGAGCTGAACAAGATCCACGGGCTGATCGGCACGGCGGTCAACGTCCAGGCGATGGTGTTCGGCAACATGGGCGACACGTCGGCCACGGGCGTGTGCTTCACGCGCGACCCCTCCACGGGCAGGAACGTGTTCTACGGCGAATTCCTGCGCAACGCACAGGGCGAGGACGTCGTGGCGGGCATCCGCACACCGCAGCCCATCGCGCGCATGAAGCGCGTGCTACCCGAGCCGTACGCGGCGCTCGTGCGCGCCAAGGACCAGCTCGAGAGGCACTACGGCGACGTCCAGGACCTGGAGTTCACGGTCCAGGAAGGCCGTCTCTTCATGCTGCAGACGCGCACCGGCAAGCGCACGGCCGAGGCGGCCGTGCGCATCGCCGTGGAGATGTTCGAGGAAGGGCGGCTCGGGAAGCGCGACGCCCTGATGCGCGTCGATCCCCACGTACTCGACCAGCTCCTGCACCCGACATTCGACCGGAAGGCCCCGCGCCGCGTGCTGGCCCGCGGCCTGCCCGCCTCGCCGGGAGCCGCGAGCGGCCGCATCGTCTTCACCACCGAGGATGCCGAGGAGTGGGCCGCCCGCGGCGAGCCCGTGATCCTCTGCCGCGACGAGACGAGCCCCGAGGACATCGGCGGCATGCACGCCGCGCGGGGCATCCTGACGTCGCGCGGCGGAATGACGTCGCACGCGGCGGTGGTTGCGCGCGGCATGGGCAAGTGCTGCGTGGCCGGCTGCAGCGCAACGGTGATCGACGTCCACGAGAAGGCGCTGCGCGCCGATGGGCAGAACCTCGGCGAGGGCGACTGGATCTCCCTTGACGGCAGCACGGGCGAAGTCATGCTCGGCCAGGTTCCGACGGTTCGACCCAAGCTCTCGAAGCACTTCAAGACCCTGATGTCCTGGGCGGACGAGGTGCGCCGCCTGGGAGTCCGCGCGAACGCGGAGACGCCGCACGACGCCAAGGTGGCGCGGGGCTTTGGCGCCGAGGGCATCGGGCTCTGCCGCACCGAGCACATGTTCTTCGACGAGGCCCGCATCACGCTCGTGCGCGAGATGATCCTGGCCGAGGGCGCGGACGCCCGCGCGAACGCACTCGCCCGCCTGCTCCCCATGCAGCAGAGGGACTTCGAGCAGATTCTCACGGCGATGAAGGGGCTGCCGGTGACGGTGCGCCTCCTCGATCCTCCGCTGCACGAGTTCGTGCCACTCACGCGCGAGACGCAGAGGGCGACCGCGCTCGCGATCGGCACGAGCGCCGCAGCCGTGAAGCGGCGCGTCGAGGCGCTGCGCGAGATGAACCCCATGATGGGCCACCGCGGCTGCCGGCTCGGGATCAGCTACCCCGAGATCTACGACATGCAGGTGCGCGCCATCGCGCGGGCCGCCGTCCGTTGCGCGAAGCGCAAGATCGACGTCCGCCCGGAGATCATGATCCCTCTCGTCGGTCACGTGAACGAGCTCTCGACGCTCGAGGAACGCGCGCGGCGCATCGTCGAGGAGACGTTCGCGGCGGCCGGAGTCAAGGTGCCGTACCTCATCGGCACGATGATCGAGATCCCACGCGCGGCGCTCACGGCCGACGAGATCGCGGCCCACGCCGAGTTCTTCTCGTTCGGGACGAACGACCTCACACAGTTGACGTTCGGCTTCAGCCGCGACGACGTCAACGCGTTCCTGCCCGACTACCTCGAGCAGAAGGTGCTGCCCGTGGACCCGTTCCAGTCGCTCGACCAGAACGGCGTCGGGCAACTCGTGGAGATGGCGATCCGCAAGGGACGGAGCGCGCGCAAGAAGCTCAAGATCGGCATCTGCGGCGAACACGGGGGCGATCCCGAGTCCGTCGATTTCTGCCACCGCGCCGGCATGGACTACGTGTCGTGCTCACCGTTCCGCGTTCCGATCGCCCGCCTGGCGGCCGCCCAGGCCGCCATCACGGCGCGGCGCAAGAAGCGGTAGCCGCCCGTCGGAGCCGGCGCGTGCCGCGCGGCTGCGAGCCGGCGTCGGAGCGCCGCGGCCTACAGGTCGTCGGCTTCGTCGTCGTCGGGCTCGCGGACGCTGCCGCGGTTGTCGCCGTTGGCGCGGGCCAGCTTCTCGAGGGAGTCCATGGCTCCCTGCAGATGCTTGTGGAGTACGCTCAGATTCTCCCAGAGCCCCATCGCGAAGCGCCGCGGATCGCGATCGCCGGCCCCGGGATAGCGCGCGAGGCGGATCGCTTCGCGCGTGGTCGGGAGTTTGGCCTCGGCGGAAGCCAGGTGATAGACGACGGCCTCGACCTCGGGGCTGCTCTCGGAGAAGTGGCCTCCGAAGACGCGCCGCAATCCACGCGAACTCGTCTTGAAGCGCTCGACGGTACGGTTCTCGCGCTCCTGCGTGCGGCGCTCCCGGTGATCGTCGTCGGTCCAGAGGTCATCGGTCATCTGAGATCTCCTCGCCTCGTACCGGTCACCACGCGCGCGACGGGGTCACGCCTCGAACCCAACGGGAAAGTCCGCATTCGAATACACGTTCTGAACATCGTCGTTCTCCTCGAGCGCCTCGAGGAGCGCGGCGACCCGCTTGCCCACCGCCTCGTCCACGGGGCACGATTCGCCGGGCACGTACATCACATCGGCTGACACGGGTGTCAGACCTGCGCCCTCGATCGCCGCGCGCAGGGCTGCGAGGGAGTCGGCCGCACCGCGCACCTCGAAGAACTCTCCGTCCTCCTCGATCGCATCGGCTCCGGCGTCGAGGACGGCCATCATGAGGTCGTCCTCGGTGGTGCTCGCGGCGGCCACGCGCACCACCGCAAGGCGCGCGAACTGCCACGCCACCGAACCGCTCGAGCCGAGGTTGCCGCCGTTCTTGGTGAAGATCATGCGGACGTCGCCACCCGTGCGATTGCGATTGTCCGTCAGCGTCTCGATCAGGACGGCCGCGCCACCGGGGGCGTAGCCCTCATAGATCAGTTCCTCGAAATCGGCCGCATCCGCGCCGCCGACCGCGCGCTGGATCGCACGCTTGATCTGGTCGTTCGACATGTTGGCCGCGCGCGCTGCCTGCACGGCGTTCGCCAGTTTCAGGTTCGCGGCCGGATCGCCGCCGCCCTGCTTCGCCGCCGCGATCATGCGCCGCGCCAACTTGCTGAAGAGCCGACCGCGCTTGCGATCGATCGCGGCCTTCTTGTGAGCGATGTTCGCCCAGTGCGAGTGTCCTGCCATGACTCGAGGGGTCTTCCTTCCGGTCGAACGAGAATAGGGTCACGCACCACGCCAGCGGGAGGAATCGGCAGGCGCGGGAATCGAGCGGGCCGCCGCCTCCAGGGGAAGCGGCGGCCCGGCCCGGCCGAGGCGCGGATCAGCGCTTGCTGAACTGGAAGCCGCGGCGTGCGCCCCGGCGACCGTACTTCTTGCGCTCCTTGACGCGGGCGTCGCGACTCATGAGCCCGGCATCGCGCAGTACCTGCTCCGTCGCCGGCTCGAGGATCACGAGCGCACGAGCGACACCCAGCGCCACAGCGCCCGACTGACCTGTCATGCCGCCACCGTCGGCGTTGACCCAGACGTCGTACTTCTTGCGGACGTCGGCCACATGCAGCGGCTTCGTCGCATCGTGCTGGTCCTTCACGAGACGGAAGTACTCGTCGAGCGGCTTGCCGTTGATGACGAAGTTGCCCCCGCCGGGGAACATCCGGATGCGCGCCGTGGAGGACTTGCGACGGCCCACGGCCCAGACGGGGTTGCGGGCATCGACGTCGCGGCGCGGCGCGGCGACGACGGCTTCGGCGGCCGGCTGCTCGGGCTCGCCCACGACAGACGGATCACCGGCGGGCGCCGCCGCCTCGTCCGTCGCCGCCGTCTCCGCCGTCTCTGCGGGCTCACTCGTCGGGGGCGCCTCGACGACCTGCTCGGTCACGGTCTCCGCAACAGGCTTCGTCTCGTCGGCAGGTGTCGTCTCGGGGGTGTCGCTCTCGGTCATGGTCCTACTTCAGCGTGAGGGGCTGCGGCTGCTGGGCCTCGTGCGGATGCTCCGCGCCCGGATAGATCTTCAGCTTCTGGATCATCTGACGACCGAGGCGCGTCTTCGGGAGCATGCGCCGCACGGCCAGGTACAGGATCTCCTCGGGCTTGTTCGCGAGGAGGTTCGAGACGGTCCGTTCGCGCAGACCGCCGGGGTGACCGGTATAGTGGTAGTAGCGCTTGTTCTCCGCCTTGCGGCCCGTGAAGCGGACCTTGGCGGCGTTCACGACCACGATGTAGTCGCCGGTGTCGATGTGCGGGGTGTACTCCGGGCGGTGCTTGCCCATGAGCACACGAGCGATCCGCGAGGCGAGCCGGCCGACGACCTTGTCGTCACCATCGACGAGGTGCCAGCGCTGCTCCACCTCACCCTTCTTGGCCATGTAAGTCCGCATCACGAGCGCTCCGTTCCGGGGGGGCCGCGGGCGAATCCCGCGAGAGCCCGAGGGGAAGCGGGCGATGGTCGGGACCGTGGCCGGAACCGTCCACTAATTTAGAGCCCGTGCAGCGAGTTCGACGTCATCGCACGGGCGTCACGGCCATGCGCTGCACGCGCAGCAGGCGTGCGCCGTCGAGCACGACGGGGAGCGCGCCCCCGCCGGCGACCGGCACGATCTTGCGGCCGGCCGGCCGCAGCCACTCGGAGATCGTCGCGAGCGCCGGGCCACCACCCACGCCCTCGCCGCCGCGTAGGTCGCCGGCGGGCAGCCGGAAGGCAAGCAGCACGCTGTGTCCGCGCTCGATGCGCAGACGGGCGGTCGTCCCGACCGCGACGCCCTCCGGCGCGCTGTCGCCGGGCCCCCACCGCACGGGCACGAGGAGACTCGCCACGCCACCGGCCCCATCCGTGAGCGCAACCGTCACCTCGCCGCTACGCACCGCGGAGAGGCGCAGCAGCGCGACGGCGGCGCCGTCGCGCTCGAGCACGATCGCATGACCGCGCACGGCGCCCGGCAAGGCACCGGACAGGAGCATCCAGACCAGCGCGACGACGGGCGGCGCCGCCAACCATGCGGCCGCGAGGCGACCGGACGCCGGCCGGCGGCGCACGATGACGACCAGGACGATGACGAGCACGGCCACGATCCCGAGCACGCGCCCGACATCCGCAGAGAGACGCGGCGCGACGGCCGCGGACTGCGCCGCCGCCCGGAACGCCTGTGGGGAGGGAGGCAGGAGAGCCGGCTCGAACGGGCGCGACCGCGGCCGACTGCACGCCGCATCGAGCGCCCGCCGGGCAGCGGGAGGCAGGCCATCCGGGACATCGCCGACGTCGTCGAAGACGAGCCACGCCTCGGGCACCGTGGGCAGGGCGATGGGACGCACCGACACGACGCCGTCGCGTAGACCGTCCCCCGCGCGCGGGGCGAGCGACGCCGTCCATCCCCCCCCGCCCGGCCCCTGACGCGCCGGAAGCGGACGCACGGCGAGTTCCACAGCGGCGACGTTCCCGGCGACGTCCGTGACGTCCACGTCGAGGACGTCGCCGCGAGGGCGCGCCCAGAGCAGCACGAACTCGTCGCGCCGCTCGCCCACCGGCCCGGCCCAGGGGCCACCGCGGGCACGCACGCGCTGCGCGCCGGGAGCGCGGACGACGACGGGGGCGCCCTCGCGAACGACACCGCCCAGCAGGGGCTCGACGCGGGGCGTCTCCGCGGTCGCGGAAACGGCCGCAGCGCACACGGCGAGCACGGCCAGCGCGCGCGCGCCGGCGCCGAACGGACGACGGCGCAGAGCCCCGATGAGAGCCACGATCAACAGGACGGTGGCGGCGGGGACGCCGTCGGCCGCCCCCACGTCAGGCGCCCGGCGCGCCAGGAGGACGGACGACGTGAGCGGCGACGCGCGCACGAACGCCAGGGCGTCCACGCCCGCCAGATCGCTGAACGCGTAGCCGGCGAGCGGCAAGGCCACACACGCGGCAACGAGCGCCGACGGATACGTCGCGCCGCCCGGCGCCGACGCGCCGGCGACGCACGCCGCCAGCGCGATGCCGCCGAAGGCCGCCGCATGCCCCGCTCCGGCGCCGGCGGCGGCGGCGAACGCCACGTGGAACGGAAGCCCGACGGCGAGCAGCGTCACGACCACGAGGACGCGACCGCGGGCGGACCTGCCACGCGGCCACGCGAGAGCGAGCAACCACAACACGTCGAAGGCTCCGAGCACGACGTCGGCAGACGTGAGACGTGCCGCCCCCGGCGCCGCGGGCGCCGGCGCGGCGAGCAACAGCGCGGCGATCCCGCCGGCGATCGCCAGGGCGGCGATCGCCACGCTCGCCGGACGCTCGCCGGTCTCTTCCGATGCCGACCGAGCACGCGAGCCAGGGGCGATCGTCATCGCCCGAACGTCTGGTTCGCGAGCGCCGGCAACCAATCTCCGGCGGGGCCGTCGATGGGCAGAACCGTCAGCGTGTCGAAGGCGACGCGCACACGAGCGACGCCCTCGAAATCGTCGAACACGGAGATCGCCCGCTCGAGTCTGGCAGCCTTGTCCTCGAACGGCGGCTCACCGTGCGACGTGCCGAGCCTGCCCCACTCGACGACGCACGGCGTCGGGCGCGCCACGCCCGCGGACGGCGGTGAGGCGCGAAGCAGGAGCGCGGACGCGGCCGGCGCGACGCGCCCGCCGTGATTCGCCACATCGACCTCGTCGAAGGTGCGCAGGACGTGCGCGCCGAGACCGTCGCGATATGCGTCGAGCAGGCGACAGAGCCGCACTCCGGCGCGGACGTCGGGCGCGCAGCGCCGTCCTGGCGCCGGAGTGCGCTGCGCGCCACCGGTGACCACCCGCAACGCCACGCCGCTACGCACGGGCCGCTGCACGGTGGGCGGACCGAGCACGACGCCCTCGGCGTCCACCTCGACCCATGCGCCGCCCGCCACGACGACGGCAGCGACGGGACGCCGCATCTCCAGCGCCACCTCGATGGTGTCGGGCGGAATACGCCGCGTCGAGATCACGCGGAGCACGCGAGGGGTGTCCTCGAGGGCTGCGCGAACGAGTTCCGCCGCCGACCTGTCGTACAGCGGCAGCGCCCGCCCGACGAGGCCGCTGGCGTCGCGCACCGCCACCACGTCGCCCTGCTCCGACCACGCCGGCCGCTCGATGACGTTCCAGTTCGCGAGGTCCACGAGGTGCCGCCCGCGGTCCGCACGATGTCGCTGCGCACGCACGACGAGCAGTGCGGCGGCCGCCAGGAGCGAGGTCATGACGAGCGCCTTGCCGGCGAACACCAGGCGCACACGCCAACCCTCGCGCGTCATCCCGCCCCCCCGCGCGCCCCACTCTCGCGCGTCATCCGACCGGACGCCCCGCGTGAACCCGCGCAACGCCGCGGCGGGTTCGCCCGTGCAGCGCCCCCCCACGAACTCGCGCCCCGCGACCGGGCCCAGCGGCGCCCCGCGACACCCGCATCGAAGCCGCGGGCACTGGCCCGAGCGCCGACGGCCCACACCGTCGCCGGCGCCGCGCTGCCGCGGACGCTGACGGGGCCCGGTCCGTTGCAGGCGGGGGGTCCGTTGCAGGTGACGGGTTCGGTGCAGGCGACAGGGCCGGTGCAGGCAATGGGTCCGCGGAGCGGCCCCGCAGGGACGGGCACCGCTGCCGCAAGGTGGTGCGGCCGGGCCCTCGGCCCGGACCGTCCACGAATGGTCTGCGCCCTCAGCCGCCGAGCAGCGACGGCTTGGCGTCCTCGACGAACTTGCGATCGGCCATCGCCGCGCTCGCCTTCGTCGTGCTGCTGATCAGCTTCTCGTAGTCCTCGACGAACAGCTCGAGCGTCGAGATCGCGGACGACAAGAGGTGCCGGCTCATCTCGGTGTTGTCGCCCTTGCTGTTGTGCGCGAGTTCGTGGCGCATGAGGCTGATGGTCACCTTCACCGGGTGCAGGCGACGGGAAACGAAATCGCTGAGGCTCATCTTCTCGGGAACGATCATGTTGGCTCCGTGTGGTCGTGTCCGTGATGTACGGCGTGTACGTCGTCAGGGGCGGCGAGACGCCGAGCGTCGGTACGCCGAGGACTGGGTTCGTCCGAACTGGGTATACCCGGGCGGCAATCACCCAGGCTGTGGCTATGCGCTGAACGCGGGTCGTCCGGTGAACGCGGCGCAAGTTCCCGGCGCGGACGCCGTGCGGCCCCGCCGAATCCCCCGCCGCCCTCGCCGTGGTCTCGTGTCCAGATCGTGGTCGTCGCCGCGCGCCGCCGCGTGGACGACGCGCCGCGCCCGTCGGAAGCAGGGCTGCCGGGCCCGCTGCTCCTTCCGGAACGCTGCGAAGGATAGAACGCGGGGGGGACAGCGTTCGCGGCCTGCCGACGCGGCCGCGGCGGGGGACGCGCGCGACCACGTGGGGGGAGCGCGCCCTGATCACGTCGCACGCCGCCGCCAGATCTCGACTTCCAGCGTCAGATCGACGCCGTGCACGCGTGCGACGGCCGATCGCGCGTCGTCCACGAGCCCGAGCACGTCGGACGCCGTGGCCCCGCCACGGTTCACGACGAAGTTGCCGTGCACCTCCGAGATCTGGGCGCCGCCACGCCGCCGGCCCTTGAGCCCTGCGCGATCGACCAGCAGCCCGGCGCTGATCCCGTCCGGGTTGCGGAACATGCACCCCGCGCTCGGCAGGCACAGCGGTTGCCGGGATGCCTTCTCGCGGTGGATCTCCTCGACCGCACGGCGATACGCCACGCCATCGACGCGCGGCAGGCGCAGGTGCACCTCCACGATCACGTGGTCCGCGAGCGCGCTCGTCCGGTAGCCGAAGCGGCACGCCGCACGATCGAACGTGTGTACGTTCCCGACACGGTCGATCGCGACGACCGACGCGACGCGGGCGCCTACGACGCCCCAGCGCCCCCCGGCGTTCATGCGCACCGCGCCGCCCACGGTCGCCGGGTACCCGACGAGACACTCGAGCCCCCCCAGCCCACGCCTCCTGGTCTCGCCGAGGAGCGTCGCCGTCGGCAACCCCGCACCGGCCACGACGCGCCCGTCGTCCTGCACGACGAGCGCGCGCAGGCGACGCAGGTCCAGCACCCAACCGTCCACGCCGGCGTCGTCCACGACGAGGTTGGAGCCGCGCCCGATCACGCGCCAGCGGCTGCCCTCGGCGCGCGCCGCAGCGAGCGCCCGCCGCACGCCGCGGGCGTCCGCCGGACGGCAGAGCACGTCCGCCGGCCCCCCCACACCGAGGGTCGTCAGCGCGCTGAGAGCCGGCGCATCCGCCACGGTCGCCCGCCTACGGGGTAATGGCCTGTCGATCGAAAGCTCGAAGTCGGTCCGCGAGATCACGCGATACCTCCGTCACGTTTCCGGCGCCCATCGTGACGATCAGATCCCCCACGCGGATCTCCGACAGGATCTCGCCCGCCACGTCCCCGAGATTCTGTACATACGTCACATCGACGCCGCGGTTCGCCGCCGTTCGCACGAGATCGAGCGCGTGCACGGAACGCTGCTCCTCCTCGCTGTCGCGGGCGATGAAGATGTCGGGCACGTACACGCGATCCGCGATCATGAGCGCCTCCGCGAACTCGCGCAGGTGACGCCGCGTGCGACCGGCCTGGTGCGGCTGGAAGACGGCGACGATGCGCCGCCCGCGGTACTCGTCACGAAGCGTCGAGAGCACGGCGGCGAGCTCGTGGGGGTGGTGCGCGTAGTCGTCGAGGAGCAGTACACCGTGGCCCTCGTAGCGCGCTTGCATGCGGCGATCGACGCCGCGGTACTCGCGCAGAGCCGGCCGGATGACGTCGTCGTGGTCGAGGCCGAGACGATGCCCCACGGCGATCACGCCCAGCGAGTTGCAGAGGTTGTGCAGACCCGAGAGACGGAGTTCGAAGACGCCCTCGTAGTGGCCGCGGTAGCGCACGGAGAAGTACGTGACGCCGTCCGTGCGGCGCCAGTCCGATGCCACCCAGTCCGCGTTGCCGCGCAGTCCGAACGTCTCGATGTCGCAGGTCACCGAGGGCACGTCGAGGACGCGCTCGTGCTCGTTGAGAGTCGCCAGGTACCCGTCGGTCGGGATGAGCCGTGCGAAGTCCACGAACGCCTCGTAGATCTCGTCGAGATCGCGGTAGTAGTCGAAGTGGTCGCCGTCGATGTTCGTGATGACGGCGGACCGTGGCTCGAGCGACAGGAACGAGCGATCGAACTCGCAGGCCTCGACGACGAAGTACCGGCCGCATCCGGTGCGGTAGTTGCCGCCGAGTGGCGCGGCGTCCCCGCCGAGGATCATCGTGGGGTCGAGCCCTCCCTTGACGAGCATCGTCGCCATCAGCCCGGTGGTCGTCGTCTTCCCGTGGGTACCGGCCACGGCCACGCCGTGCTCGCGCGACATCAGCTCTCCGAGCGCCTCGGCATACTTGATGACACGCACGCCCCGCGCCAGTGCCTCGACGACCTCGGGATTCATGCGATCGACCGCCGCGCTGACGACCAGGACATCGGTGTCGTTCGGGAGGTTCTCCGCCACGTGGCCGACGCTCACGCGCGCACCGAGCCGGCGCAGCCGCGTCAGTCGCTCGCCGTCGCGCACGTCGGACCCCGAGACGAGGTGCCCGGTGTGGAGGAGCGCCTGCGCCAGGGCGGAGACGCCGATCCCGCCGAGACCGACGAGGTGTACGCGGCGCGGCTCGTCGAACAGTCCGGGTCTACGAATCATGAGTGCCTCACCTGATCGAACATGGGCCCCAGGGCCGCGCCCGCGGGCTCGCCCGCCGCGACGGGCGATCCACGCATCGACGCCGCACCGAACGCGTCACCACGCAGGTCGGCGAGCAGATCGACGACACGATCCGCGGCTCGCGGACGACCGAGTCGGCGCGCGGCCCGCGTGCGACGGCGCCGCAGCGACGGATCCCGCAGGAGCGGGACGAGCTCGCGCGCCACGGCCTGCGGTGTCATCTCGTGCTCCTCGATGATGGTCGCCGCTCCGTGCTCGACGAGCGTGGCCGCGTTCTGTCGCTGGTGACCGTCGGCATGGTGCGGATAGGGCACGAAGACGGCCGGCAGCCCCACGGCGGCGACCTCGGCGACGGTCGTCCCCCCGGCGCGACAGAGCAGGACGTCGGCGGTGCCGTAGACGGCCGCCATGTCGCCGAAGAACGGCCGCACGCACGCGCGGACGCCGGCCGCGCGGTAGGCGCGCACGAGTTCGGCCGTCGCCGCCTCGGTACCGGCTGCGTGGATCACCTGGAACGCCCGTCCGATGCGACGCAGGCCGGGATCGAGGACCGGCGCCGCGAAGCTGCCGAGGCGCTCGACGAGCAGCGGCAGCGCTTCGACGAAGCGCTGTGAGACGCCGCGGGAGCCGAGACTCCCGCCGAACACGGCGAGCACGGGGAGGCCGGGCACGAGTCCCAGTTCGTCGTGGGCACAGCGCACGTCGAGAACCCGGGAGCGGAGCGGGTTCCCGGTGTGCGCGACGCGGCTGTGCACGCCGTGCGCGGCGAGTCCCGGGAACGAAGCCGCCGTCACGGCCGCGAAGCGCGAGAGCAGGCGCGTGGCCTGGCCTGGGACGGCGTTCTGCTCCAAGAGCACGGCGGGTACGCCGACGAGTCGCGCCGCGAGTACCGGCGCCACGCTGCCGTAACCGCCGAGCCCGACCACCGTCGTCACGTGCGCGTCGCGCACGAGCATCAGCGAACGGGCCATCGCCCGGGCCATCTGCGCACCGAACAGCGGCACGCCCAGCGCCCCTCCGGGACGCCGCGGCGAGTCCACGCGCACCTTCTCGAAGGGGCACGCCGCGCCGTGTGCCGAGACCGCGTCGCGCGCGGTGATGGCGAGCAGGGAGCGGGAACCGGGAAGACGGCGCGCCAGCGCCTCGGCCACGGCGACGCCCGGGAACAGGTGCCCACCGGTTCCGCCCCCCGCAAAGAGCACCGTGGACGGCTCGACGGCTCGAATCACGCGACGCCTCCCCCGCGGACCACGGGCGGTCCGCAACCCACGGCGACATCGCCCGCAGTCGCCGGCACCGCGCAGAGCGCATCGATGTGGCGCGCGACGGCATAGACGAGTCCGACGGCAAAGCAGAGCACGACGAGAGACGATCCGCCGAGGCTGACGAAGGGCAGCGCGATGCCCTTCGTCGGCACACTGGCCGTGACGACGGCGACGTTGCCCGCCGCCTGCAGCCCGATCCAGAACACCAGCCCGAACGTCAGCAGGAAGCCGAAGCGGTCCTGCCTCGCAGCGCCCAGTGCGATGCGCAGACCGCACGCGATCAGCACGGCGTACAGGAGGACGACGCTCGGCGTCCCCACGAACCCGAGTTCCTCGCCGATGACCGGCAGGATGAAGTCCGTGCGCGCCTCGGGCAGGAAGAACAGCTTCTGATGGCCCGCCCCCAGTCCGCGGCCGAACAGACCTCCCGATCCGAGAGCCACGAGCGACTGCCGCACCTGATAGAGGGCGCCGCCGGCCCCGGCCGACGAGGCGGCGGCCATCACGTCATCGGCGCCCACGGCCTCGATGCGGCGCATCATCACGTCCCAGCGCTCGTGGACCTGCCACCCGAGGACCGGAAGCGTGCAGGCCGCAAGGAAACCCAGGCGCTGCACGGGAACACCGCCGACGAGCGTCATCGCGACGCCCACCGCCCCGAGAAAGAGAGCGGTACCGAAGTCCGGCTCGATGAGCACGAGGAAGCAGGCCAGCCCGAGAGGAAGAACGGCGGGCAGGGTCCCGCGCCGCCAGTCGTCGAGACACCGGGCGTTGCGCGCCAGGTGTGACGCGAGCCAGACGACGAGCGCCAACTTGGCGAACTCGCTGGGCTGGAACGAGAAACCGCCGAGGCGCAGCCAGCGCCGCGCGCCCTTGATCTCGGGAGCGAGCCCCGGGACCAGCACCGCCGCGAGCAGCACCAGGCTGACGACGAGCGCCGGCCGCCCGAGCCGCTCGAGGCGCCGTGGGTCGATGCGCATGGCCCCGAACATCGCCAACAGCCCCAGAGCGGCCCACACGGCCTGACGCCGCAGGAAGTGCGTCCCGTCGCCATCGAAATGCACGATGCCCGTGCCCCAGGACGCGCTGTAGACGATGATCACGCCGCAGACCATGAGCACCACCGCCACGGTGACGAGCGCTCGCGCCGCGGGCTCGAGCGGCCCGTACGGTCGCGACCAGAAGCCGTCGGCGATCCCGCTCGGCGTGGCTGAGACGACGTCCTTGCGCACTCTCAGAACACCCGCTGCAGTCCGAGGGCCACGACGCCGCAGACGGCGGTGCCGATCCAAAAACTCATCACGACCCTCGACTCGGGCCACCCCTTGAACTGGAGATGGTGGTGATAAGGCGCGATCAGGAACACGCGCTTGCCACCCCGCGTCTTGTAGGAGCCGACCTGCAGGATCACGGAGACCGTCTCCCAGACGAACGCCGCACCGGCCACGGCCAGGAGAACCTCCTGGCGCATGCCGACGGCGGCGATCGCCAGCGCACCGCCGAGCGCCATGCTGCCGGTGTTGCCCATTAAGACACGCGCGGGGTGGCAGTTCCACCAGAGGAACCCCGCCGTGCCACCGGCCAGCGCGCACAGGAACACGGCGAGTTCGCCCCCCTGCGGGATGAACACCTGTCCCAGATGGGGCGCCACGCCGCTGTGGCCGACGAGGTAGGCGGCGATTGCGAGGACGAGCGTGACGATCACGCCGCAGCCCGCCGCAAGACCATCCATCCCGTCGGTCAGGTTGACGGCGTTACTCGTGGCGACGAGAACGAAGATGCCCACGGGGATGATCAGCATTCCCAGTGACAGATCGCCGCCGATGGCGACCGGCAGGCGCAGTGCATCCCACCCCGGCACGTCCTGCATCGTCCACCAGATCCAGATCATCGCGACGGCGCCGATCAGGACCTGGCCCCAGATCTTCGGCCAGCCGTCCATGCCCTTGCGCAACTTCCCGGGGTTCCTCGCGTCCGGCAGACCGAGCAGTTTGATGCGGTCATCGATGCCACCGAGCACGCCCATCGCCGTCATCGTCCACAGCGCGGCGAGCACGAGTTGCTGATCGAGCCGCGCGAACAGCAGCGTGCCCGTCGCGGTCGCCAGCACGAGGATCATTCCACCCATCGTCGGCGTGTCGGCCTTCCCCTTGTGAAGGGCAGCCAGCTTGGGGCTGTCCGATGCGATGCGTTCCCGCCAGCGCATCTGGCCCAGGCGTTCGATGATCCCGGGCCCGACGACGATCCCGATCAGGAACGCCGTGAGCCCCGCGCAGAGCGCCCGCAGATGGATCGACTCGAAGAGCCGGAAGCTCTCGATGTACCTGGACAGAGGCACCAGAAGATAGTGGACCACGCAGGACTCCCCTCCTCGGTCAGTTCACCCGCTGGCCCGTCGCCTTGCCCTGGCGCGACGCCGCGGGCGGCGAGCGCCGCTCCTTGCCGAGAAGTCCCTCGGCCACGCGCTCGAGGGCCATCCCGCGAGACGCCTTGAACAGCACGAAGTCCGTCTCGCCAAGCGTCACGGCAGGCTCCCGCAGAGACGTCTCGACATCGGGCGACCAGAACACCTGCTCGGGGTGCAGTCCGGCGCCCGCGGCCGCCTCGTACGCAGCGCGCGCCTCGCTGCCGATGCACCACAGCACGTCCACCCGCGTCGCCAGCCTCCGACCGCAGTCGCGGTGCATCGCGTCGGACCGCGGCCCGAGTTCTTGCATGTCGCCGAACACGAGCACCTTGCGACGTGCTCCGCCGCGTGCGACCAGTTCCGTCACGGCGGACTCGAGCGATGCCGGATTCGCGTTGTAGCAATCGAGCAACACCGGAACGCCGCCGAGGCACCTCAACTCGAGGCGCATGCTCGGCAACTTCACGGTGCGCAGCCCCCTGCGGATCTCCTTCGGCGCGACGCCGAGCGCGAGCGCAATCGAGACGGCAGCCATGGCACCGCGCGCGTTGTGCGTGCCGATCACGGGCAGGAAGATGCGCATCTTGCCGTACACCCACACCACCGTGCCCTGAGGGGTACGCCCGACACGACAACCCCACACGGTGGCACGCCCCTCGCTGAGTCCGTACGTGACCACGCGCGCGGCCGTGCGCGCCGCCATCGCGACGACGAGTTCATCCTCGCCGTTGAGGACCAGCAGCCCCTCCTCCGGCAGCGCCTCCGCGAGCGCCCCCTTCTCACGCGCGATACCCTCGACGGTGCCGAGGCCCTCGAGGTGCGCGGCCGACACGTTCGTCACCACGCCCATGTCAGGTCGCGCGATGCCGCAGAGACTACGGATCTCACCGCGCCCGTTCGTGCCCATCTCGACGACAAGCGCCTGCGTCTCGGGCCCCGCGGCGAGGATCGTCAACGGCACGCCGAGATCATTGTTGAACGACCGCGGCGACTGGACGATCTCGCCGAGCGGCGAGAGCGCCGCGGCGATCAGTTCTCGCGTCGAACTCTTGCCGTTGCTGCCGGTGACGGCGATGACGGGACAGCGCAGGGTGCGTCGATGCGCGCGCGCCAAGTCCGCGAGCGCCTTGCGCGGGAACTTCACGCGCACGAGCGCACGATCCTGCAGATCGTCGGGGAGCGGCGGCGCGCCGGGCGCGACGATCGCCGCAACCGCGCCACGACGCAGGGCATCGGCCACGTGGGCATGCCCGTGCGTGCGCGATCCGGGCAGCGCGACGAACAGGTCGCCGGCACGCGCCTCGCGAGAGTCGATCACCACACGAGACACGCGGGCGTCACCGCCGCGGCCCTCGAGCGCACCCTGGCAAAGTTGCGCCACGCGCGTCACGTCGAAATCGGTCATGCCATCCTCCCGTCGGCCGAACGCCGACGCCCGCACCACTATTGTTGGTGAGGTGTCGTTCTCAAACCACCTTATCTTGTGCTTTCTGCGTCGCACCCACGCGAAGCAGAGCCCTGACCGCCTGTGCCGCGACCTCGCGGTCGTCGAACGGGCGTCGTTCGTCGCCGACGATCTGGTAGTACTCGTGCCCCTTGCCGAGCACGGCCACGCAGTCGCCGACCTGTGCCGTTGCGATCGCGCCGGCGATTGCGGCGCGCCGATCCGTCTCGACGCGCACGTTGCGCGCGCCATAGACCCCTCCGAGCATGTCGTCGATGATCGTCGCCGGATCCTCGGTGCGGGGGTTGTCCGACGTCAGCCACACCGCGTCCGACAACTCCGCGGCCGCACGTGCCATGCGCGGACGCTTGGTGCGGTCGCGGTCGCCTCCGCATCCGACGACGCTGATCAACCGACCGGGCACGACCGACCGCAGGTTGCGCAGCACGTGCGAGACGGCGTCATCCGTGTGCGCGTAGTCCACGAGAATCGTGAACGGCTGCCCGGCCTCGACCGGCTCGAGTCGCCCGCGCACGCCGCGCACGGCGCCGAGTCCGACGGCGATCTGCTGCGGCGTCGCACCGAGTCCGAAACCGATCGTCGCCGCCGCGAGCAGGTTCAGGACGTTGTAGCGCCCCAGTAGCGAACTACTCACCTGCGCGTCGCCGCCCGGTGTCACCAGCGTGAACGTGACGCCCTCGGCCGAGAGCCGCAACCCGCGGGCGGTGACGTCGGGAGAACTGGGAGCATCGAGGCCATAGCGCAGGACGCGCGCGGCGCACTCGCGCAGCATCGTCTGGGCGTAGGGATCTTCACCGTTCACAGCAACGACGGCCCCGGCGTCGAGCCCGCTGAACAGGCGTGACTTCGCCGCGGCGTAAGCCTCCATCGAGTCGTGGTAGTCCAGGTGATCTCCGGACAGATTCGTGAAGACGGCGCCGGCGAACCGGACGGCGGCGACGCGCCGCTGGTCGAGCGCGTGGCTCGACACCTCGATGAACGCCGATCGGCAGCCGGCGTCGCGTGCCGCGGCGAGCAGTGCCTGCAGCTCGTCGGCGCCGGGTGTCGTGTTGCCGGCCGCGCGACGTGTGCCCGGCCATGCGTACTCGATCGTGCCCAGTACCGCGGACGGCCCGTGGCCGGCGGCCGCCAGGACGGCCTCGATGAGGTGGGCGGTCGTGGTCTTGCCGTTCGTCCCGGTCACCCCGACGACCGTCAGGGCCTCGGAGGGGTGGCCGTGGAAGGCTGCGGCAAGGAGCGCGAGTGCGCCGCGCGTGTCGGCCGCACGGATCACCGGCACGCACAACTCCGGCATGACCGCATCCTCCGCGGCGACGACGGCGCAGGCCCCCAGCGCGACGGCATCGGCGGCGTAATGCGAACCGTCCTCACGAGTGCCGTGGAGAGCGACGAACAGCATCCCCGGAGCGACGCGGCGACTGTCGGCCGTGACTCCCGCCAAAGGCACACGGTCATCGAGGGCGGAGGGGCAGGACGCCCCGGGGAGCGCGGTGTGGAGGAGTCCCGCGAGAGTCGGACGGCGTCGGGTCATCGTGGCTGCACCTCCAGGAGTTGATCGACGTCGCGGGCCGCGGGACGGGGGTGGGGCGGGACGCCGAGGTACCGCAGCGAATTGCGCAACAACCGCACCGCCCCGGGAGCTGCGACACGGCTCCCGTAGGGGGAGCCCTCCGGACGATCGACGACGACCAGCACTGCGAGTCGCGGCGCCTCCACGGGACCGAAGCACCCGAACGAGCCGACGAACTCGGCCGCACCGTGTTTGTCCCGCTGCTCTGCCGTGCCGGTCTTCCCCGCAAAGCGGTAGCCGCCCGTGTCGATGCGGCTCGCGGTGCCCTCGGTGAAGACAGCCGCCATCATCTGAGCGACGCGCTGCGCGGCGACGGACGAGAGAACACGCACGGGTTGCAAAGCCGGCCGATCGGCCACGAGTCGCAACGGACGCAGGACGCCGTCGTTCGCCAATGCGCCGTAGGCGGCGAGCAGTTGCGCCGGCGTCACGGCGATCTCCTGACCGAATGCCACGGAGCAGAGGGTGTACGACTCGGTCCAGTTCCGCAGCCTCGTGACGAGCCCGGCGGATTCACCCTTCCACCCGACGCCCGTCGGCGAGCCGAACCCGAAAAGCCGCACGGCCGCGTGCATCCGCGCGATCCCGATGCGTTGCGCGATCACGGCCATGCCGACGTTCGACGACTTGGCGATCACGCCGGCAGGCGTCAGCGCGCCGTAGTCCTTGTGCTTGTCCTCGCGGATCGTCCGGCGCCCGACGCGCAAGGTGCCGGGACTCGTGTCGAGCACCTCGCCGACATCGACGACACCCGCGTCGAGCCCGATCGCCATTGCAATGGGCTTGAACGTGGATCCTGGCTCGAACACGTTCTCGAAGAACGGGTTGCGTCGCGCGGCCGCATCCGCCGCGAGGCGATTGGGATCGAACGTCGGTCGGTTCGCGACCGCAAGGAGCTCCCCCGTGCGCACGTCGAGCACGCCGATGGACACCGAGCGCGGCGAGAACTCAGTCCACGCGCGCTCGGCCTCCTCCTCGGCAAACGCCTGTACGACGGAGTCGATCGTCAGCCGAACGTCTTCGCCGTCAACGGGCTGCTCGCCCGCCGCAGCGGCGGTCACGATGGCCCGTCCATCACCGTCGCGCTCGGTGCGGCGCCAACCTGGCCGCCCCGTGAGGCGTCCGTCCTCGAGTTGTTCAGCGCCCGCGGCCCCGCGAACGACGCGCTCCGGGGACTCGTAGGAGAACCCGACGACGTGCGCCGCCAGTATCCCCGCGGGGTACGCGCGCACCGGCTCGTGCTGGACGATCAGCCCTGCGATACCGGCGCCGCGTGCGCGCGCCACAACACGCTCGACGGCGTCCCGGTCCCGCGACTTGCGAAGTACCCACTTGAACTGCGACGCGCCGCTC
Organism: Planctomycetota bacterium; assembly: GCA_024277065.1. GTDB lineage: Bacteria > Planctomycetota > JAJSAM01 > JAJSAM01 > JAJVHW01 > JAJRPF01. The sequence continues at coordinate 21,279 of JAJRVY010000060.1, read as the reverse complement.
GCGGCCTGAACGATCGGACGCACGTCGACGCCTAGTTCCTCGAACACGATGGGAGCCAGGCGCTCGAGTTCGCCGCGATCCCTCACGACCCGCGGATCGACGGCGACGGACGGGCGACGCTCCGTACGTGCCAGCACGCGGCCATGCCGATCGGTGATCGCACCGCGATCCGCGGCGACCGCGCGGCGGCGGGACACGTGCTGACGGTCGGCGCGGCCGCTCAGATCCTCAAAGCGCCCGATCTGGATGCGTCCGAGCCGCACGAGAAGACCGCCGAGCGCGACGATGAGGATGCCGAGCCCCACGATCGCCCGCAGTTGGAAGCGCGCCGGCGTCATCGCGCGTCGGCCTTGGCAACAGCAGAGTCCTCGGCAGCCGCGGCGCCGCGGTAGAAGTACACGTCGCCTCCGCGAACCTCGGGCGATCGCCGCGGATACTCGACTTCGAGCGCCAGGGCGAGCGCCGTCGCTCGCACGACCGCCGGTGAACGCGCCGTCGCAACGGCCTGCTGGGCGGCGCGTAGCTCACGGGCCAGACGGCGAGACTCGAGCTGTGCCGCGGCGAGACGATAGCCCGCCCCCACCTCACGCGCGTGCAGCGACACGGCGGCGAAGCACGTGGCGATCGCTGCGAGAACTGCAAACGTCGTGACAGCTCTCCGGGCATCGCGGTTCATGCCGTTCCTCCTCTGGCGACCGGGCTCGCGACCCTGGTCTCGAGTTCCCGCTGCGAGCCGTCCAGGGCGGGCAGCGTCTCGATCGTGCGTAGCCTCGCCGAGCGACTACGTGGGTTGCGCCGCACCTCGTCGGATGCGGGCGTTCTGTCCGGCAGGCGTCGGCACCAACCGGCGCGTTCGCTGTCGCGGAAGAAGCGCTTCACGATGGCGTCCTCGAGCCGGTGGAACGTCACGACGGCCATCCGTCCGCCCCCGCGCACACACCGCGCGACCTCCGGCAGCCCACGCTCCAGTCTCCCCAACTCATCGTTCACGGCGATGCGCAACGCCTGGAACGTGCGCGTCGCGGGGTGCCGGCGCCCGCGACGCCCACCGGACGCACGAGCCACACACTCCGCAAGGCGGAGTGTGTCCGTAAAGGGCGCGCGCCGGCGCTCCACGACGATCGCGCGTGCGATTCGGCGTGCGTGCGGGTCCTCTCCGTACCGCGAGATGACATCCTCGAGGTCGGCCTCGCTCGAGCCGTTCACGAACTCAGCCGCGGTCGGAGACGACGCGGGGTCCATCAGCATGTCCAGCGGCCCGGAAGCCCGGAAGCTGAATCCGCGCTCACGATCGTCGAGTTGGAGGCTCGAAGCCCCGAGGTCCATGAGGGCCGCATCAACATCGCGAATACCGGCCGCGCGCACCGCCGCCGTGGCTTCTTCATACGAACCGCGGTACACGTTGCTGCACCCCGGGAACGCGGCCTCGAGGCGCGCCTCGGCGGTGTGCAACGCCTGCGGATCGCGGTCCACGCCGACGACCATGCCGGTCGTTCCGGCGGCGGCGGTCGCCGCAAGCCAACCGGAGGAGTGCCCACCCAGTCCGAGCGTCCCATCGAACAGGCGGCCGCCGGACCCGGGCCGCAACACCTCGAGGACATCGACGAGCAGCACAGGAACATGGGCGGCTACCACGCTACTCCACCACCTCCGGGCTCCGAACGCCTACGGGGAGACGTCGGGCGAAGTCGCGCGGCGAGCGTGCGAGTTCCTGGTACGTAGCCTTGTCCCAGACCTGCAGGTAGCGGCCGGAGCCACAGACCATGACGGCAACCACCTCGACGGTGCCGGGGTCCGGCAGTCCGGCGAGTTCGCGCGTCTCCTCGTCGAGCAAGACGCGTCCGGCCTTGTCGACCGGGCGCAGGCGGCAGTGGTGGTAGAATTCGCCCGGCACGACGGAGTCGTAGGCTGCTGCGAGTCGCTCGAACTCCGTTGCCCAATAGGACTTGGGGACGAGCCAGATGCAACCCTGCTTGCCCGGCGTCACGTACAACTCCCCGCGATCATCGGGCTGCAGGCGATTCACGTACTCGGCCGGGATCGCCAAGCGGCTCTTCCGATCCAGATTACGAACGTGCCTGCCGACAAACACCCGAAGAGCCCTCCTTCGACGATCGAACCCACCCAGTCGAAACACCCGATGCCGTCGCGCGCGAGAGCGAGCCATCCCACTCGCTCCCACATTCCCCCACTTCTACCCACTCAGCGCTGATCGATCAACACAGCACTCGCGCGGGAGATCCAAGGAAACCGCGTAAGCACTTTTCGCTCCATAAGTTACGGAGATTGAAAAACGTGAGATCTTCGAACTGGCGGCTCGCGAGTCCCGAGCCAGCCGGCCGCATCGCCCACCACGAGGCTGGCCGCTAGCGCGCCAGTTCACGCGTGCGCGCTGGCCTGGAACGGGGGCGAAGGCCCATGGCACAAGATCGCACGCGCGCGCGTGTGTCGAGTCCGCGCTCCTCTACTGTGCTGGTGGTGTTCGCCGTGGCGCTGCTTCTCCACGGGGCTATTCAACTCGCCATGCCTGGCTTCGCGGATCGCGACGCGTGGTTCCACAGCCGCTACGCTGCATTGCTCGCCGCCGGCAACGCGGCATGGGACGGGAGCGTCTTCCCCTGGATCACGCAGAGCGCCTTCGCGGAGCGCCCGATGGACTGGAGTCTGCTCTGGCATTGGCTGTTGGCCCCGTTCGCCTCGATGCTTGGCCCCGTGCCCGGAATGAAGACGTTCGCGGCTTTCCAGGCGGCACTCCTGACCGCGACGTTCTTCGCGGTACTGCGAGCCCGACACGTGCGCGCGCCCGTCGCCTGGACAGCGCTCCTCCTCGCGGCCTCCCCGCAGTGGCTGTTCCGCCTCCATTTCGGCCGCCCGACACCGCTCGTCGTTGTCTCGCTCCTCGTTGTCTTCCATGCGGTGCTCGCGAGACGACGCGTCCTCGCGGCGGGGGCCGTGGCGCTGTCGCTGCTCCTCTACCAAGTGCCCGCTCCTGTCGCACTCGTGGCCGGGAGCGCGTGGCTAGGGCGCTGCGCCGCTGAGCGTCGCCCAGACTGGCGGGCCGCCGGAGCGCTTGCCGGCGGCGGCGTCGCAGGCGTTCTGCTACACCCCGGCCTCTGGAGCGGCGCAACGCTCCACGTCTGGCGTCTGATGGCCGGCTCCCTGGAGGTCGCCGCGGCGGGTGGCGGCGTTCAACTCAGCAACGGCATGGTGCTCCGGCTCGCTCTCCCGGACGAACTCGGCAGCCCCGGTATCCGCGGGATGTTCGGTGAACTCTGGCCGTCCCTCGCCACCACGTCGCTAGCTGTCGCGATCGTAGGCATCCAGTTCGTGCGCCGCCGCTCGCGCCGCCCGCCCCGAGCCGCAGCGGTCGCCGGCGCGGTTCTGGCGGCCGCGGGACTCGTCGCCACGTGGCAGTCGGGACGCTTCTTCGAGTACTGGCATGTGTTCGCGCTGCTTGCAGTGGCTCTCGCGGTGTCGAGTTCGACGTCATCCGCCCCCTGGTGGCTCTCGTCGCGCCGTGTCGTCGGCACGTTGGCGCTCGTACTCGGGCTACTGAGCACCCGGGCGATGCTCCCTCTCATCAATCGCTTGGGAGATGACGGTGGTCGCAACGTGGCGCCCGCCCTCGCCGCCGTCCACACGCGATCCGAGCGCGGCGATGTGGTCTGGCACCTCAGTTGGGACGACTTCGCGCCGCTGTTCCACTTTGCACCCGACCTGCGGTACGTGCGAGGCATGGACCCTTGGTGGTGCGTCGTCCGCGATCCCGAGGGCGCCATCGCGCACGCCATGGTGGCTGATGCCGCAGTCGGCGGCGCAGCACTGCGGGAGTTGCTCGTCGCACGCTTCGATGCCCGCTTCGTCGTGCTCTGGAGCCAGGAGGAGGACGGCCCCGCGGGAGTGTCCCGCCGCGAACGTCTCGCCGCCCGACTCGATGCCGCGCCGTGGGCGACCCGGATCTACCGCGACGCTGCGACGACCGCATACGAGTTGACACGGCCCTGACGTTCGCAGCACCGCTCGAGGATGCGCGCCCCGACGGCAGAATCACCACACGCCTGGGGCGCATCCACGACCCAGGTTCTCGAGTTTCCGGAACGTATCCTCCGGCATCGACGGCGCACACAACGGCGCGTGTTCGTGTTCGAGCGTGCGCGCGGGCCGGCCGCACGGCGCCTCACGGCGGAGGTGGTGAGCGCGCACGTCCGACGACCTGACCGCGGCGATCGACCACGATCAGACCGTCGCGCCCCTGTCTCAGTTTCAACCTGCCGGAGTCGAAGCCACGGTGATGATGCAGGCACCAGCGGCCGAGGTTCGATGCCTCGTTGCTGCCTCCGAACCGAAACGCCCGGTCGTGCGTGAACTGCAGCACGCCGCGCTCATCACAGTGCTCCATCCAGCAGACGTCACCGTGGCGCCCCACGACTTCGTGCCGGTCGCGGGCGGCAATCCACCGCGAGCGCTCGTCATCCCTCCCCGGCGCACTCGGCAAGCAGTAGGCGCCGCCGCCCGCGAGAGTGGCTGCGGCCGACTCCGTCGGCATGTCCGCAGCCAGTTTCGCGGATTCGTCGCTCTCCGAGCACTCCCCATCCCGTGCTCCCGCATCGCGTTCCGATCGCCGACGTTCCCTCTCGGCGGCCCGCGCAGCCTTACGCTCGGGGCACTTGCGATCGACGAAGAACTCGAGGACTCTCTCGACGGCGAAGCTCTCCGTCGGTCGTGGACCGCCGCGGCCATCGGTGAGTAGGTCCCGAGCGCGCCACAGATCGCTGATCGCCCGACGTGTCAGGTGCAGCGTGACCTTCACCGGGCTCTCCTTGGTCCGCGCCTCTTCTCTCAGCCGCGACACCTCGACGCGCGTCTCCCGCGTCGTCGAGCGCGTGGCCAGAGCGAGCAGAGCCCCCTCGCCTCCATTCTGCTGCACGTAGTCGAGCACCTGCGCCACCGCAGCCGCTTTCGCCACGTTCAGGCGACCATCTTCGAGCCGCTTGCGAACCTCGCTCGAACACTCGCACGCGCCCATCGCCGCCCGCATCTGCCAACCTGCCGCGGTGGGCAGATTGAGGCGCTCCTCGCAGAGTTGGCCGAAACTCGTGACACCGAAGATGGTCCAACCATCCTGAGACGCCTGCGCCATACGTTCCGCCGAGAGCAGTTGCCAACCGATACGCATCCGCGTCTCCCGATCGACCCGCACGTCATCGGTCAGCGCACAGAGCAGCGCATCGGCCGAGGTCGCCGGAGCCGGGGCAGGAGCCACTTCACAGTCCTTCCCCCTCCAGTCCTGCCGCCACGACACAAGATTACTACACGCCACGGACACCGAATCCGTGACACCTCAGCGGCGTGCCACCGGGGCGCCCCCTGGCCCGCGGTCAGAGGGTGTTCCCATGAACAACGGCAGTGCCAGATCGTCCGTGGAGCCCGCCGACAAGGCGGGGCCGCGAACGCGGGCTCATGGCGGAGTCATCGAGCGGGCGGGGCGCCGTCGGCGGGCTCCACGAGCGACCACGCAAGCGTGGACGGACAAACCGCCCGGCCACAATCTCCGCCCGCGGGCTACGAGCCGTCACCGAGATCGAACAGCCGTCCGATCTGGTCGCGCAAGGCCGCGGCCTCGGCCTCGTCGATCGCCGGGCAGACCAACTCATGGATGGCCTCGTCCGGCGGCAGGCGGACGGACATCACCTCCCCACGCTCATCGACGAACTGCTCCGTGACGCGGACGATGCGCTTGCGCATCAACAACAGAGCGAGGAGGTAGCGCAGCGACGCGCGGTCGGGGGCAGCTTCCTGGAGGAGCCGCAGAAGAAACTCGCGCGCGATGTCCAGATCGAACGCCGCCTTCTTCTCGTCGGGGCGCGCAACCTCGTACCGCCACCAGGAGAACGGAGAACCGACATCGACCGCGCCGTCGAAGCACGCCGCGCAGAAGTCGTGGCGCGCAAACGGCTCATCGTCGCGGCTCGCCGACTCGAAGAGTGCCGAGATCGCCGTCGCGCCAGGTTCCAGCGGGACCTCGCAAGACGCACACGTGCCGCCACGGTGCCCCGTTCGCCACGCCGACGACGTCACCTTGCCTCGATCCGCGCGATGGCCGATCGGATGTGCCGCGCCTCGCCGAGGCGCGCGCTGTCCTGCGCCGCCGTCAGAGCTCGCCGCAACGCCGGCAACGACGCGCGATCACGTCGCCCCATCAGTCCACGAACCGCATTCTCGCGCACGAGTTTCTCGTCGTCGCGCAACGCTGTCTCGAGAGCCACGCGAGTCGCCGCGTCCGAGAAACTGCGCAGGCCGTGCACGGCCTCGACGCGCAGCACCCAGTCGTCGTCGTGCGCCCACCGCGCGAGTGCGTCCCCAGCCACGCGACCGCCACGATCGCCCATGTTCCCGAGGGCCTGCAGCGCGAATCGCCTGCCGCTCTTCGTCTCGGCGCGATCCAGACTACGCGCCGTGGCCGCCGCCGCCGGGCCGCCGATCAGCGCCAGCACCTCGGCAGCCTCCCGACGGGTGTCGTCATCCACGCGAATCGGCTTCTCCTTCTCTTCGATCCGGTCGTAGATGGTGGCGACGGTGCCCGTGGCCAGTATCCCCGCCAGGAACTCGATGTACGGCTCCCCGATGAGAACGAGTTCATGGCGCGCACGCTGCACCAGATCGGGAGCGTTCACGCGCTGCGCGGCAAGGAGCGCGGCGAACATGGCACCCACCAGGAAGTCCGACTCGCGACGCCCCATCGACAGCCATCGTCTGCGCGTCGCCGGCCACGCCGGGTCGCCGCCCGAGAACTGCCTCAGCCCCTCCATCATGAAGTCGCGCGTGGCCGGGTCGAAGGTCCGTGCCGTGCCGTCGGCCTCCGACGGCGCCGTCACCTGAGTCTGGGCGTCGCCCGACGCGGATCGCGCATCGGGGTCGCCGCTCGAGGCACCGTCCGAGGAGCAGCCCGACGCGGCCAGTGCGAGAGCCATGACGAGTGCGGTGGATGCCTTGATCATTCGCGTCATGATGCCTGCGCTCCCTGCTCGAGCCCGAGTTTTCGGGGCACCCGTCACGTTCCGGCCACCGGCGTAGCCGGCGGCGGGTGTCCAGGCCGCCCGTGCGTCGTGCCCCGCGCGTATGCTGTGTGCCCCATGGACTTCTGCCACCTCCACGTTCACAGTGACTACTCCCTCCTCGACGGCGCCGCGAGGATCCGCGATCTCGTTCGCGCTGCGTCCGAGCGCGAGCACTCCAGCATCGCGCTCACCGATCACGGCAACATGTGCGGCGCCATCGCCTTCTACAATGAAGCGAAGAGCGCCGGCGTGAAACCGATCGTGGGCTGCGAGATGTACATGGCCCCCGGCCCCCGCACCGACCGCCGGCGCGACCCCACGACAGGCGTCTCGTCGTTCCACCTGACAGTGATGGCACGGAACTACCGGGGCTACCAGAACCTGGTCGAACTCTGCTCCACGTCGTTCGTCGATGGCTTCTACTACAACCCCCGCATCGACAAGGACATCCTGGCCGCGAAGAGCGAGGGGCTGCTGCTCCTGTCAGGCTGCTTCAAGGGCGAGACGAGCTACCTTCTGCGCAGCGGCCGCGAGGACCTCGCCTACGAGACCGCCGCCTGGTACCGCGACGTCTTCGGAGAGAACTACTTCGTCGAGATCCAGCGCAACGGCACCGAGGGCCAGGACGAGAACAACGCGGCGCTGCTGAAGATGGCTCGCGATCTCGGCCTCGAGGTCGTGTGCACCAACGACGTCCACTACATCGACGCCGACGATGCCTTGGCGCAAGAGATCCGCATGGCGATCAGCACCGGCAAGACCGTCGCCGACGACCGCCGCCTCAAGCACCGCTCGAGCGACTTCTGGCTGAAGTCCGCACGTGACATGTGGGACCTGTTCAAGGACGTCCCGGAGGCGTGCGAGGCGACGCTCGAGATCGCCGAGCGCTGCAACCTCGAGTTGCCCTTCGGCGAATTCCACCTGCCGCAGTTCCAACCCCCGGGCGGAGCGACGCCCGACGAGTACTTCGCGGAACTGTGCCACCGCGGGCTGCGCGAGCGCTACGGCGACCCTCCTTCGGCGAAGGCTCTCGAGCGCCTCGCCTACGAGATGGACGTCATCCGGAAGATGGGCTTCGTCTCGTACTTCCTCATCACGTGGGACTTCATCCGCTACGCGCGCGAGGCCGGTGTGCCCGTCGGGCCCGGGCGTGGCAGCGCCGCGGGTTCGATCGTCGCGTACTCCCTCCGCATCACCGACGTCTGCCCGCTACAGTACGACCTGCTGTTCGAGCGCTTCCTCAACAGCGAGCGCGTGTCGATGCCCGACATCGACATCGACTTCTGCCGTGACGGTCGCAGTGAGGTCATCCGCTACGTGACCGAGAAGTACGGCGGCCCCGAGTGCGTGTCGCAGATCATCACGTTCGGCACGATGGCAGCGCGCGCCGTCGTGCGCGACGTCGGACGCGCACTCAACGTGCCGCTGCCCGAGGTCGATGTTCTCGCAAAGAAGATCCCCAACGGTCCGGGGGCCACCCTCCAGGGCGCCATCGACGACGACCCCGACCTGCAGGAACTCGCCGCGGACGGTCGCTACCGGGAGCTCTTCGAGGTGTCGCTGCGTCTCGAGGGGCTGAAGCGGCACGCCTCGACGCACGCCGCAGGCGTCGTCGTCGGTGACGGGCCGCTCAGGCAGTACGTGCCGCTCTACAAGGTCGGCCGGGACATCGTGACGCAGTACACGATGGAGTACCTCGAGGACATCGGGCTGCTCAAGGTCGATTTCCTCGGTCTCAAGACGCTCACGGTGCTCGACAAGGCCGTCAAGCTGATCGAGCGCAGCACCGGGCGCCATGTCGATCTGGACGCCCTGGCGGCGGATGATCCCGAGACCGGGACTCTCGCCTTCGGTGACGAGGCGACGTGGACGTTGCTGCAGCGGGGCGAGGCCCTCGGCGTCTTCCAGCTCGAATCCAGCGGAATGCGCGAGCTGCTACAGAAGCTGCGTCCTGACCGTTTCGACGACCTGATTGCCGTCCTGGCCCTCTACCGCCCCGGTCCACTCCAGACGGTGATGGTGGACCAGTTCGTGCGCCGCAAGCACGGCGAAGAGGAGATCACGTACCTCCACCCCGAACTGAAACCACTGCTCGAGGACACGTACGGCACGTTCGTGTACCAGGAGCAGATCATGCTCATCGCGCACCGCTTCGCGAGTTTCTCGATGAACGAAGCCGATGGCCTGCGCAAGGCGATGGGCAAGAAGAAGCTCGATGTCATGCGCAAGTACGAGCAGAAGTTCGTGGACGGCTGCGTCGCGAAGGGCGCGACCGTCGAGTTGGCGTCCGAGATCTGGAACGTCATGGAACAGTTCGCGAAATACGCGTTCAACAAGAGCCACACGACCGCGTACGCCGTGCTCAGCTACCAGACCGCCTGGCTCAAGGCCAATCACCCGCGGGAGTTCATGGCCGCGCTCATGACCTGCGACATGGGCAACACGGACAAGATCGTCAACTACATCGACGAGTGCAAGCGCATGCACATCGATGTGCTGCCGCCGGACGTCAACCGTTCCGAATCGGACTTCTCCGTCGAGCGGCAAGAGTCGCCGGGCGGACCCGACGACGGCGCGCGCGGACGCATCCGCTTCGGGCTCGCCGCCGTCAAGGGCGTCGGGCACGGCGCCGCCGACGCCATCGTCGCAGCGCGCGTGGAGCACCGCGCGCCGTTCGCGGCGCTGCCCGACCTCTGTGAAGCCGTCGATCACCACCTTCTGGGCAAGGCGAGTCTCGAGGCACTGACGAAAGCCGGCGCTCTCGACAGCCTCGGAGGCCATCGTGCGCAGTTCTACGCCGCGCTCGATGGCGCGCTGCGCGCCGCCGCAGCCGTCCAGGACGACAGACGCGCCGGCCAGATGTCGCTGTTCGGGGGCGACGGCGGCAGCGCGCCCGAGCCGCCGCCGGAGACCGCACTCCCGGCGGTGCCCCAGTGGACCGAGAAGGAGATCCTGCTGTACGAGAAGGAGGCGCTCGGCATCTACGTGTCGAGCCATCCGCTGGCGGAGTACGAGCGCATCCTGACGTCTCTCGCAACCCATGCGACGAGTGCGCTGGCGTCATCGACGTCGGGCGCCAAGGTGCTGGTCGGGGGCATGCTGAACGCCGTCAAGACCATGTATCCGAAGACCGGCCGCAACAAGACGCGCAAGATGGCGCGCTTCAAGATCGAGGACTTCCAGGGGAGCGTCGGCTGCGTGATCTTCGCCGACGGCTTCGAGCGCGATGGAGAGTTCCTGATCAACGAGACGATCGGCTTCGTCGAGGCGACGGTCGATCTCTCGCGCGAGGAGCCCGACCTCAAGGTCGAGCGATTCGTGCCCGTCGAGCGGGCGTTCGAGGAACTGGCGTCGCGCCTCGTCCTGCGGCCGCAGGCGGGCACTGAGAGCGAAGCCCTGTCGCTGATCGCGAGTCTCCTCTCGCGCTTCCCCGGCAAGGGACACGTACTCGTCGAGATGTCGCCGGCGCCAGGTATCCGCGCGGTCTACCGCGTCGAGAGCCGGGGCATCGAACCCAGCCGCGCCCTGCACGAGGCCGCCGTCGAAGCGCTCGGCGCCGACGCGGTACGCTGGCAACCACGCAAGCTGGCGCCGAGCAGCGGCAACGGCCGCCGCGGCGGCTGATCGCGAGCAACGCGGGTCACGGGCTCTGTTGCACCGTTGCTCTGACTCACGGGCTCACGGGCTGCACGGGGTCATGGGCGCTGGGTCAGGCGGACACGGAGCCGCGACACGGCCGGCGTGAATCGTGCAGGCCCGGCTCCTCGCGGAACCGGGCCTGCCGATGGACATGCGAGTGTCTTTCAGCGGCGAAGCTACTTCGCCGAGGAGAGCAGCACCGGTTCGCCCTCGACCTCCTGGCTGGAGGAGACGAGTGCGATCGGGTCGTCCTGACGGTTGTACTCATCGCCCTGGCGCTTGAACTGCAGCACCAGCACGCGCCGCTCGGAGAAGATGTTCCCCTTGCGATCGCGCCACACGGGGTCGAACAGACCGTAGACACGGACCTCGAGCGCGTCCGCATTCGGGTCGATGCGACCGAAGTGCGCAAGCCCCTCGATCGACGCGCCGGCGGCGAGATCGGCACTGCGGATCTTGGCCGACGACGGGTAGCTCTCACGTCGCGCGGCCTTCGCCACCGCGGCGTACGTGCGCGCATCGAAATGATCGCCGTACGTCTTGTCGGTGTCGGTGCGCAGCTCCAGCCGCAGTTTCGGCCTGCTCGCCTCATCCCGACTGTTCGAGAGCGTGTACGTGAGGTAGTAGTGGGCGCTGCCACCCGCAATCACGTTCGTGAACTCGCCCGCCTGGAAGTTCAGCAGCCGGATACCCGCCGCATCGGCGGCCGGCATGGCGGAGACGGCCCCGGCCACGAGGCCGGCGACCGCCGCTGCTGCGATGAGATAGCGCTTCATGGTGAACATCGTCTCCCGAGTGGGGTTTCGAATCTCGCGAGCGAGACCTAGTCCTGGCGCGGGGGACCGTAGACGACCTCCCGCAGGATCGGCACGTCGGATTCCGGCCCGACCACGATCGGATCGTCGGGCATGAGCCCGAGGAACTCACGATCCTTGAACTGCACGGCGCCGTCGTCGTAGAGGATGTTCAGACCGTCGCGGTGGTGCGGCGTCTTGTTGTCGGCACTGTTGCGGTCGCAACCGATGATCTGCGCCGACTTGGCCTCGTTGCTCATCGGGAAGTTGATGAAGTCGCGGCCCATGTAGGAGCACGCGTTCTTCGGCGGCTCGTCGAGGTTGAGCTCGTCGTACATCTCGCTCTCGGCGGCATTCCCGGGCACACGCGCGGTCTGGTCGCCAGGGCAGATGAGCACCTCCTCGCGACCCTTCTGAATGAGGAACTTCTGGCGGTAGTAGAGCCAGAGCGATGCACCGACCTTCGGCGGCAGACCCGGCTTGGCCATCGACTCGCCCGTGTAGATACCACCGAGCTGGCGCAGGCGCTGCGCACACGTCGTCTGCCTCTGCTTCTCCTGGATGCGGGGCACCAGGACCAGCACCGCGCCCGCGAGGCTGGCGATGATCGTGATGACGACCAAGATCTCGATCAGGGTGAACCCCTGCGCCCGATTACGCATTCAAACCCTCCTCTTCCGCCCAGGCCCCGCCGCACCACGAGTGCGATCGCGCCTGGGCCGGCCCATGTGGCCGGAGAACTCTCGACGTGACGACCCGAGGTCGCCATCGGTGAGCGAGCCCAACGCGTGCGGAATGTACCACCGGGGTTTCTCGGACTTCAAGCGCTTCCCGCCAACGGTTTTGCGCAACTTCGGCAACCCCCTGGGCTCGACCACCGGCAACGGGCGCAGAATCCCGCCGAGAATCGCGTCCTCGAGCGCTGAGCGCGCCCCGCGGCGTGCGTGTTCGAGGCCGTGATCCGGCCCTCCGCCGCACGGCGCGAGACACCACTCACACCGCCGCGCGGAGGTCATCGGCACGGTCCGAGAGCTCCCAGCGATACCCGTCACCGCTGCGTCCGAAGTGCCCGAAGCGAGCCGTGGCCAGGTACACGGGGCGGCACAGGGCCAGCGCCTTCAGCATGCCCGCGGGGGTCAGATCGAACTGGTCGCGGACGATCTGCGCGAGGCGCGCCTCGGAAACCGTCCCCGTCGCGAACGTATCGACGCGTACGGAGAGCGGTTCGGCGACGCCGATGGCGTACGCGAGCTGCACCTCGCAGCGCCGCGCCAGACCGGCATCGACGAGGTTGCGTGCGACGTAGCGCGCCATGTAGGCCGCCGAGCGATCGACCTTGGACGGATCCTTGCCGCTGAACGCACCACCTCCGTGGCGGCTCCAGCCGCCGTACGTGTCCACGATGATCTTGCGCCCTGTCAGCCCCGTGTCGCCGTGCGGGCCGCCGATCACGAACGAACCCGTCGGGTTCACGTGGAAGATCGTGTCGCTGTCGAGCAGGTCCGCGGGCAGCGCCGGGCGTATGATCTCCTCGATCGCCGCGCCGCGCAGGTCGCACTGTTCGATCCCGGGGGCATGCTGTGTGGACATGAGGACCGTGTGGATGCGCACGGCGCGATCGCCCTCGTACTCGACCGTCACCTGCGACTTCGCGTCGGGCCGCAGCCACGGCAGATCGCCGGACTCGCGCTTGGCCACCTGCCGGTCGAGGATGTGCCGCGCCAGCGTGATCGGCAACGGCATGCGCTCGTCGGTCTCGTCGCAGGCGTAGCCGAACATCAAACCCTGGTCCCCGGCGCCGAGTTCGCCACTCGCCTGATCGACCCCCATCGAAATGTCCGGCGACTGCGCGTGGACGTGGATGTGCAGGTTGCACGTCGCCGCGTCGAACTTGAGACTCGGATCGTCGTAGCCGATCTCCGCGATCGTGCGACGGACGAGCGGCTCGTAAACGACCTTCACGTCGTCCCGCGCCTTCACTTCACCGGAGAGCACGACCAGATCCGTCGTGACGAGTGTCTCGACGGCAACGCGCGCGTCCGTGTCCTGGGCCAGGAATGCGTCCACGACCGCGTCGCTGATCTGGTCGGCGACCTTGTCGGGGTGGCCCATCGAGACGCACTCCGAGGTGAAGAGACGACGATCGCTCATGCGCTGAACTCCTTGTCATGGACCACGGCAACATTCCGCTCGGCGGACGCGGCGGCAGGATTTGGCACGTAATCGCGGAGAATGTCCAGAATGCGCCGGGTGGCGCCCTTGCTCTCGCGGCAGATCCCGCGGGCGTTCTCGCCGAGCCGCGCCCGCGCGGCGGGGTCGCCGGCGAGACGGACGAGCGCGCGCCGCACGTCGCCTTCGTCCGGCGCCTGCACGATGCCCTCGCGAGACAGCAGGAGCTCCATGGGGTCACGGAAGTTCCACGTGTTGGGCCCCACGACGACCGGCTTGCCGAGCCCCGCCGGCTCCATCATATTCTGGCCGCCGCGCGCCGTCAGCGTGCCGCCGACGAACACCAGGTCGGCCAGGACGTAGAGACGCGCCAGCTCGCCGGTCGTGTCGCCGATGACCACGGCGGCGCGCGGATCGACGCCCTCCGGCCAGCAGTCCGCGATGCGGGACAAACGCACGACGGCGAGGTCGCGCGCGCGCACGGCCGCCTCGACCTCGCGGAGATGGTCGGGGTGCCGCGGCACGAGAATCAGCCGCGCACTCGGCTGCGTGCGCGACAGTTCCTCGAGCACGTCGAGCAGCAGCGACTCCTCCTGCCCCTGCGTGCTGCCGCCGAAGAGGACGAAATCGTCGTCGCAGACGGCCAGCCGGCGGCGATACGTGTCCACGACGTCCTGCGGCAACGCATCGGCGACCGTGTCGAACTTCATCGAGCCCGTGATGGTCATGCGGTCCGGGGGCACACCGAGGGACCGAAAGCGCGCGGCGTACTCCTCGGACTGGATGCAGTAGTGCAGCACGCGGGTGAGCGGCTCGGGGATCAGGCGCTGCAGGCGCAGGTAGTCCCGCGCGCTCTTCTCGGACATGCGGCCGTTCGCGAGCAGCACGGGCACGCCACGCAGGCTGGTCGTGAGCAGGAAGTTGGGCCACAACTCGAGTTCCATGAGCAGCACGAGGTCCGGCCGGATGCGGTCCATCACGAGGCGCGTCGAGAAGGATAGATCGAGCGGGTAGTAGAAGACCTGCTTGTCGGCGTACGTGCGGACCGCCGCCTCCTGTCCCGTCCGCGTGGTGGTGCTGACGACGACATCGACCCACGGCATCTCCGCGGCGATCAGCGCCACGAGTTCGCGCGCGGCCAAGACCTCGCCGTTGCTGACGCCGTGCACCCAGATCGCGGGGCGATCGCCGGCACGGCGCGGCGCGAAGCCGAGACGCTGCCGGATGCCCGCGCGCCAGCGCCGGCTGGTGAGCATCATCGCGGCGATGACCGGCAGCCCGATCAGGAGCGCCAGCAGGTAGACGAAGTCGTAGAGGAGCTGGAGCGCGTGGAGGCGGAGGCGGTTGCCCACTCCCGTGACGGGCGCAGCGCCCCGCGACGTCAAGCGCTCAGGCTCCGCAGCACTTCTTGGACTTCTTGCCGCTGCCGCACGGGCACGGGGCGTTCGGCTTGACCTGCGCGCCCTGCGTCAGGAACGGCTGGCTCGCCGAGCGCGGACGGCCCGCGGCGACGGGCGACGGCGGGCGCAGCCGCCCGCCACGCGGCGGGCCGGCGGCTGTCATCGTGCCGCCACCGGCCGCGCGCAGGGCCGCGTCGGCGCGCTCCTGCTGCGCGGCACGGACCGCGGCCTCCGCCGCCTCACGGCGACGCTGCGACTCCTCGGCGGCGCGCTGCATCGCGGCGTGCTGCTCGCTCTCGACCTCGTCCCAGTCGATGTCGTCCGCACCGTCCGCGTAGTCGCCCCAGGAGTCCTCGTCGAACGTGGACTGCGGCGCGCCGCCGTGCAACGGCGTGCCGTCGTCCTGCGAGCCCTCCACCTCGATCTCGTCGGTGCTCTCGGGGGGCTCGACGCGCATCAGCAGATCGATGACCGTCTCCTGCACACCCTCGATCATCTTCTGGAAGTACGAGGCCGACTCGCGACGGTAGACGACCTTCGGGTCCTCCTGGCCGTAGCCCCGCATGCCGACACCGGTGCGCAGATAGTCCAGCGCGTGCAGATGGTCCTTCCACTTGTCGTCGATGGTCTGCAGCAGCAGATAGCGCTCGAGGGGCGCCATGCGCTCGGGGCCGAACTCCTCGCGTCGCGTACGGTACGCACGCTCCGCGATCTCTCCGAGGAGGTCGCCGACCTCCGCCGTCGAGAGTCCCTCGACGGCCTCCACGGTGACCACGGAGTCCGTGACGAACAGCTTCTCGAAGCGCCGCACGAGACCCTCGGAATCCGGACCGACCTCCACCTCGCTGCCGGGTACCTCGCTCTCGACCTGCTGCTCGAGGTGCGCGACGGTCAGCCGTTCGCAGAAGCGCCGGATCCAGCGCTCGATCCGGTCGTGCTGATCGTCGCCCTCGAGGATCGCCTGGCGCCAGCCGTAGACGACCTTGCGCTGCTCGTTGTTCACCGCGTCGTACTCGAGCAGGTTCTTGCGGATGTCGAAGTTGTGCGCCTCCATCTTGCGCTGCACGCGTTCGATCATGCGCGAGACCATCGTGGACTGGATCTCCTGTCCCTCCTCCATGCCGAGCTTCTGGAGCATCGTGCTGACCCAGTCCTTGGCGAAGATGCGCATCAGGTCGTCTTCGAGCGACAGGAAGAACTGCGACGACCCCGGATCGCCCTGGCGCCCGGCGCGGCCGCGGAGCTGGTTGTCGATGCGCCGCGCTTCGTGACGCTCGGTGCCGACGACGTGCAGACCGCCCCTCTCGACGACGCCGTCGCCGAGCACGATGTCGGTGCCGCGGCCGGCCATGTTGGTCGCGATCGTGACGGAGCCCGACTGCCCGGCGTCCGCCACGATCTTGGCCTCGCGTTCATGGTGTTTGGCGTTGAGCAGCTCGTGCGGGATACCGCGCGCCGTGAGCAGTTTCGAGAGCCGCTCGCTCTTCTCGACGCTCGTCGTGCCCACGAGGATAGGCCGCCCCTCGTCGTGGACCGCGCTGATCTCCTCGACCACGGCGACGAACTTCTCGTCCTCGGTGCGGTAGATGAGGTCGTCGGCCTGGGCGCGGCGCAGCGGCCGGTTGGTCGGGACGATCAGGACGTCGAGAGTGTAGATCTTGAGGAACTCGGCGGCCTCGGTGACGGCCGTGCCCGTCATCCCCGCCAGCTTGTCGTACTGCCGGAAGAAGTTCTGGTACGTGATCGTCGCGAGGGTCTGGTTCTCCTCACGGATCTGCAGCCCCTCCTTGGCCTCGACGGCCTGGTGCAGGCCGTCGCTCCAACGCCGTCCGCGCATCTTGCGTCCGGTGAACTCATCGACGATGACGATCTCGGGGCCCTCGTCCGTCTCATCGACGACGTATTCCTTGTCCTTCTTGTAGAGGTAGTTGGCCTTGAGGGCCTGGTCGATGTGGTGCGGCCACTCGATGTTCTGCGGCTCGTAGAAAGAGCCCACGCCGGCCAGTTCCTGGGCGAGATCGATGCCCTCCTCGGTCAGGACGACGTGGTGGTCCTTCTCGTTCACCTCGTAGTGCACGACGTCCCGGAGCTGCTTGACGACGCGGTCCGCCAGGTAGTACTGCTCCGTGGACTGCTCTGCGGCGCCCGCGATGATCAGCGGCGTGCGGGCCTCGTCGATCAGGATCGAGTCCACCTCATCGACGATGGCGTAGTTGTGCACGCCCTGCTGCGTCTGGTCCTCGAGGCGCAGCTTCATGTTGTCGCGCAGGTAGTCGAAGCCGAACTCGGAGTTCGTGCCGTAGGTGATGTCCGCGCGGTACTGCGGGATGCGCACCGAAGGCATCATGTTGGACTGGATCACGCCGACCTTCATGTCGAGCGCCGCGAAGATGGGCGACATCCACTTCGCGTCGCGCCGCGCCAGGTAGTCGTTGACCGTGACGACGTGCACGCCCTTGCCGGAGAGAGCGTTCAGGTACGCGGGCATGGTGCAGACGAGCGTCTTGCCCTCGCCCGTGGTCATCTCCGCGATCCGGCCCTGGTGCAAGATCAGGCCGCCGATGACCTGGACGTCGAAGTGGCGCATGCCGAGCGTGCGCTTGGCCGACTCGCGAACGGCCGCGAAGGCCTCGGGCAGGATGTCGTCGAGCGCCTCGCCCTTCTCGAGGCGGGCTCGAAACTCTGCCGTCTTGGCACGGAGTTGCGTGTCCGTCAGGCGGCTGAACGCCGGCTCGAGCTCGTTCACCGCCCCGACGACGGGCGAGAGCTGCTTGAGGATGCGGTCGTTGCGCGAGCCGAAGATCCTCTTCAGCCCACGACCCAGGAACTCGAACTCCGCCATGACAGTCTGTCGCCTCGGATGACTTGGGAGAGGTTGATCTCAACGGGACGCAATTGCGGGGCCGTCCCGGCCGCCGTCCGTGCCGCCGGAGCCGTCGCGATCCCTCTTCTTCCCCGGAAGCTGGTGTGCGACGAAGGAAAGCAGGAGGGTGCGGTGATACGGCTTCATGAGAAAACCGTCGGCGCCGGGCGTCTCCGACAGCCGCACCTGCCCCGCGGTGGCGAGCAGGACGGGAGTGTGCGGGGCGCCCGGCGCACGCGCCTCGAGTTCGCGGAGGCGGCCACAGGCCTCGATGCCGTCCATCCCCGGCATCTCGAAGTCCATGAGCACGAGGTCGGGGTGGACCTTGCGGAACAGCCGCAGCGCCTCGGTGCCCGACGCCGCCTCGACGACGCGATAGCCCTCGGACTGCAGGATGTTCACGGCCACCGAGCGCATGCCCTCCTCGTCGTCGGCGACGAGCACGAGCGGGCCGCGGCACTCGCGCAGCACCGGCGAGAGGCTCTCGGCCACGACGCGCGCCGTCGGGATACCCGCCTCGCGCCAGGCCTCCTCGACGCGTCGCTTCACGTCGAGGTTGCGGCGCCGGAGCCGCTGCCACTTCGGCCAGTCCGGCGAGTCGGGGCGGATCGGCGCCCGATCGTGCGTGTCCACGGCCCAGAACCACTCGCCGGGCTCCACGAACTCCATGAGCGCGAGCTTCATGTGCGGGTAGTTCGAGTTCCCGAGGCGCAGCACGAGGTGGCGATGCGACTCGCCGCCCGGGTTGGGAGGAGTCTCCTCCGTGAACAGGGCCAGGACGTCCTCTGAGTTTCGCAACGCCGACGTGTCGATCTGCGCGCGCTGCGGCGGCTGCCGCCCCTCGTAGGCGTGATGGAGATAGATCGCCAGCCCGAGCTCGAAGACATCCGGGTCGAGATCGTCGAGCCTCACTTCTGCGCGCCCCCGCCGCCGGGATGTGCCGCGCCGATCAACTCGTGCACGTCGGCGACGCCCTCGCGCGCCAGCAGGGCGCGCAGATCCTGTGCGATGCGCACCGGCGCGCATGGGTCGAGGAAGCACGCGGTGCCCACCTGCACCGCCGTGGCACCGGCCACCAGGTACTCGAGCACGTCGGTGGCGCTGGCGATGCCGCCGATCCCGACGACCGGCACATCGACGGCGCGCGCGACACGCAGGACGGCCAGCAGCGCCATGGGCTTGATGGCCGGCCCCGACAGACCGGCGATGCCGCGCGCGAAGACCGTGCGCCGGCGACGCCAGTCGATGGCCGTGCCGAGGTAGGTGTTCACGAGCGACACGGCCGATGCGCCGCCCTCCTGGCAGGCCACGGCGATCGGGACGACGTCCTCGACGTTCGGTGAGAGCTTCGCGAGGAGCGGCAGGCCCGAGGCCGCGACGCACTGCGCCACGATGCGCCGGGCGGCCGCCGTGTCCTTGCTGAAGTCCAGTCCGCCCGCGACGTTGGGGCACGACAGGTTGAGTTCGAGAGCCGCGACACCGCGCAGTCCGCGCGAACGCCGGGACAGTTCCACGAACTCGTCCTCGCTCTTGCCCGCGACGTTCAGGATGAACGGACACGGCAGCGCGCGGACCTTGGGTAGCACGTCGGCGACGAAACCGTCCCAGCCCGGGTTCATGAGACCGATCGAGTTGAGCATCCCGCCGGCTGTCTCGAACGTGCGAGGCGGCGGGTTGCCGATGCGCTCGGTCATCGTGACGGTCTTGCCGACGACGCCGCCGATCTCCCCGAGGTCCGCGATCTCCGCGAACTCGTGGCCGAGCCCGTAGGTGCCGCTCGCCGTGAGAACGGGGTTGCGCAATTCGAGCGCGCCGATCCGCACCGACAAGGACGGCGATGTCATACGGCCTGTCCCTTCGCGTCCCGCGCTGCACACGGCCCGCTGCCGGGTTCACGCTTCTCGGTCACGATGAGCCACCCGAGCAGGATGACCCCGGAGACGATCAGCACGTCCGCGACGTTGGATGTGTACCAGTGGGTGGTTCCCACGTGCCTTTCGAGCCAGCCCGCCAGGGCCCAGTGATCCGGTGCGTACCAGTCGAGGAAGTCCCGCACGCCCGGCCGCGTATCGAGTTCGATGAGGGGCCGGACGGAGCGATCATACAAGTTGCCGACGGCACCTCCGATGATCATCGCGAGGGCCAGGCTCTTGGCGCGCTCGGCGACACCCACCGACCCCAGTTGCCAGGAGAGCAGTGCGATGACGGCGCTCGTGGCCACGGCCAGGACCCACGTGCTGGTGCCCGACGCGAGCCCGAACGTGACGCCCCGGTTGTACGCGATGCGGATCGCGAACCAGGAGAGCGGCTCGCCGAACAGGTGGACGTCGGTGACCTTCACGCCCTCGGGACGCTGCGGATAGAAGACCGCCCACTTGGACCAGAGGTCCGCCGCCAGACACGCAGCGGCAAGCGCGAACCACGGGAGTTTGGCACGCAGCCGCAAGCGGCCGCGCGGTTCGGCCTCGCCGCATCCAGCTTGCCCAGACCCAGCTTGCCCAGACCCAGCTTGCCCAGACCCAGCTTGCCCAGACCCGGCGTGCCCGGATGACGTCGCCTCGTCGCTCACGGCCTCCGCCCACGCCGCTGCGCCGCGTGAGGCCGGCGGCGTCTGGCACTGGTCATCGTGCCGAAGATCAGAAGCCCGCGGCGCTCTCTTGCGCCGACTTGCACTCGATGCAGAGGCGCGCGTGCGGCAGCACCTCGAGGCGTCCGCGCGGAATGAGTGTCTCGCACTCCTCGCAGACGCCGTACGAGCCGATGTCGATCTTGCGGATGGCGTCATCCACGTCACGCAGCGCCTCGGACTTGCTCTCGATCAGCGTCAGCGTGAACTCCTGTTCGAAGCTGTCCGAGCCGTGGTCGGCCATGTGGTCGATGCTGACATCGCTCTCGCTGGCCTTGAGCGCCTCGTCCTCGAGTTGCGACGCCTCGCCGAGAAGCCGTCGCCGCAGGCCGATCAGCCGTCCGAGCCAGGTCTTGTACTGACGCCGAAACGACTTCGGCGCCAGCTTCTGCGGGCTCGCGACGGGCAGCGACGGTGCGCTGTCGGCAGCGACGCCGTTCCACGTCGCACGTTTCCTCGCCGCAGCGCTCCCGGCGGGCTTCTTGACGGCTCTCTTGACGGGCTTCGTGACCGCCTTCGTGGCCGCGCGCCCGGCCCCCTTCTTCGCGGGCTTCTTCTTCGCGGGCTTCTTCGCGGGCTTCTTCGTCGCGGGCTTCCTGGTGGCCGGCTTCTTCGCGACCTTGCTCGCGGGGGGTGCCTTCTTGCCGGCCGGCCGGATCGGCGCCGCCTTCTTCACGCCGCGCTTGGCTGCGACCTTCCTGCCGCTCTTGGCAGCCTTCGCCGGCAACCT